>JAWUYS010000037.1:0-34225 GCA_034110685.1 Neptunomonas sp. | reverse complement strand
ATATTGCTGTTCAAGGAACAGAGCAGTATTTAACAGCAGCGATAGCCTTGGCGTTTATTTCTGGGGCGATGTTAATTCTAATGGGTATTTTTAAACTAGGCTTGTTCGCAAATTTTTTGAGCCACCCGGTTATTTCAGGGTTTATTACCGCGTCAGGGCTTATCATTGCTGCCAGCCAGTTAAAACACATTCTAGGTGTTGAGGCGAGCGTGCATAATTTACTCGATATAGTATTAGCACTGAGCAGCCATATAACCCAGACCAATCTAGCCACATTATTGATTGGTGTCGGCGCCATCACATTCCTGTTTTGGGCAAGAAAGCATCTTAAGAACTTACTACTCAGCTGTGGATTAAACGCCCGACTTTCAGATCTTATCGCTAAAGCCGGCCCCGTCTTTGTTGTTGTCATTACAACATTGCTTACCTGGGGAGGAAACCTACAAAACCAAGGAGTGAAAGTCATTGGCGACATCCCCCAAGGTCTTCCCTCATTGGCACTGCCCTCATTTGATCCTGATCTTTGGCAGCAACTCTTTGTATCGGCCTTACTGATCAGCGTTGTTGGCTTTGTAGAGTCAGTATCAGTAGCACAAACACTCGCGGCAAAACGTCGCCAACGGATATCACCTGATCAAGAGCTCATAGGCTTAGGAACGTCTAACCTCGCCTCATCGTTTTCTGGTGGTTTTCCTGTTACCGGAGGGTTTTCTCGCTCTGTTGTAAATTTTGATGCGGGCGCAGAAACACCCGCTGCCGGTGCATTTACCGCCATTGGTATTGCCATTGCAACGCTACTACTCACGCCTTTAATCTTTTTCTTACCTAAAGCCACTCTCGCAGCCACTATTATCGTTGCCGTGTTGTCACTGGTCGATATTGCGGCTCTAAAGCGTACTTGGACATACTCACGCAGTGACTTTTCAGCCATGCTGGTCACAATAATAGTCACGCTGGTACAAGGCGTTGAGCTAGGTATTATTGCCGGTGTAGGACTCTCTATCTTTCTGCATCTGCACCGCACCAGCAAACCTCATAGCGCTTTAGTGGGCCAAGTCCCAGGAACTGAACATTTCAGAAATATCGATCGCCATGACGTAAATACCGACAAACACATTCTGACGTTGCGTATAGATGAAAGCTTGTACTTTGCTAATGCACGCTACCTAGAAGACAGAGTCTATGAGTTAATCTCACACAACCCTGCAATCAAGCACCTCATACTCATGTGCCCTGCTGTAAACCTTATTGATGCATCCGCTTTAGAAAGCTTAGAGGCTATTAATGCTCGCCTTAAAGATAGCGGCGTTACTTTTCATCTTTCAGAAGTAAAGGGTCCGGTTATGGATAAACTAAAACGCAGCCACTTTTTAGATGATCTCACTGGCCAAGTGTTCCTCAGCCAATTTGCAGCATGGCAAGCATTACGCACACCAACAAAAAGCACCACTTTAGACCTATAAAAACACACCTACAGAAGGATTGTTCACAAACAGACAACCCGTCAAATTAATCTGTATTATTCTGACTCATCGAGCACAACCGAATGAGGTTTTTCAGCCCAATACAGCACAACAACAATTCAGTACCTCAGCCAAGCACATCTGCTAAATTCTTAGCTATGCTGCTAGGCCTGTTACTGACAATCTTATTCGTGACACTATTATTCGCACTGTACCCTGCTAACACTTATGCAGCCTCACAAGAGCAGAAAAGTAGCTTAGCGAAAAGCACAGAGAAGTCACCACTTGCTCACGCCCTCCCCATTCGCAGCATCTTTCCTAAAGCAACACGTGTTGGCGAAAAGCAAACAGGCCTTCCCGTATACCCAGTCTATCAACTCGATCAGCTACTCGGTTACGCCTGGTTATCCCACGAGATAAACAACCTGCCGGGGTTCTCTGGCCAACCAATTAAACTATTAATAGGTCTGCAAGCTAATGGGGTATTCAGCAGAGTAAAAGTGATGGAACATCATGAACCGGTGTTCTTACACGGTTTAGGAAACGAAGCTTTAGATCAATTCACAGATCAATACGCCGGACACTCAATTAAAAAACAGGTCATTATCTCCAGTGCTAAAAAAAGCAAAGCAACCTCTGATTCTGCTGGGGCAGTCTTCTTTGATGGTGTAACAAAAGCCACTATATCGGTCATGATTGTCAACGATGTCGTTCTAGCGACAGCACTACAGGTAGCGCGTGACAAGCTTGAAGGCTTCTCTCTTCCATCCCAATCAGCTCTACGTAAAAAAAGCACAGACCCAGTAGAAAGCATGAACTGGCCAACACTTATTGCTAACGGGTTGGTTCATCAATGGAATATTGCCAGTGATGATGTATTTAACTCATTAGGAAGACAATATTCAGATTATGGCCATCTCTTTGATTCAGATGATGACTCTGCTAGTAGTTCGAATAGCAGCCCCGATACTTTCACCGAGCTTTATTATGCCTATTTAAATGCACCTGACATTGGCAGCAACTTATTGGGTAAAGTGACCTATGAGAAGCTCATGAACGAGCTATCACCGGGAGACCATCTCGTCTGGATAGGCTCCAATGGCTTATATAGGCATCTTGCTGACGATTTTATGCCAGGAACCGTTCCTTCTCGATTATCAATTCATCAAGGAGGCCTCAATATCGAAATTAAAGATACCAACGCACCTGATGAAGAGAAAACGCTAGTCAGTACAAATGCACCTCACATTACTCAAAGTGCAATTTTTAAAATTAGAGATATAGCCAATTTTGACTTAGGGGGTGAGATCGTTTTAGGGATGAATATTAACCTCCCTCGCAACCACCTCATTACTGATTCTTTATCACTCACCAATACAGCTCAGCTTCCCGACTCCCAATGGATACCGGTTGACGTTAAACAGCAAACACAAACACCATTGTGGATAAGAATTTGGCAAGACCGAATACCACAAATTGTAATTTTATTAACATCATTAGTAGTCTTATTCGTAGCCTTTATTAAACAAGAAAAAATCAGCCGCAATGCAATAAGGTTTCATCAGTTTCGCTGGGCTTACCTTTGGTTTACGCTTTTATTTACTGGTTACTACGCCCAAGGCCAGCTGTCTGTCGTCAATATATTCACACTACTTCATGCTATTGGTGATGGCTTTGATATAACCATCTTCTTACTCGACCCCATCATTTTTATTCTTTGGGTCGTCACTTTCATTAGCCTATTTATTATTGGTCGTGGTTTATTTTGTGGCTGGCTATGCCCTTTTGGTGCACTTCAGGAGATGGCATCGTGGTGTGGGAAAAAGCTCGGTATTAAACAAATTCGAGTATCAGAAAATAAGCACAGAAAATTAATCTACCTTAAATACCCAATACTGATTGGATTAGTCGCCGTTTCTTTCTATGAGCTAAGTCTGGCTGAAAGGCTCGCTGAAGTGGAACCCTTCAAAACAAGTATTACTTTAGTTTTTGCCAGGCACTGGCCATTTGTACTCTATGCGCTTGCGCTACTGGTTGGTGGAATGTTTATCCACAAGTTCTATTGTCGCTATCTGTGTGCACTTGGAGCAGGATTGGCAATACTAGGCGCTTTACGACGCTTTGAATGGCTAAAGCGCATTCCCTTCTGCGGGACACCCTGCCAAACATGCCATAACCGCTGTGAGATCAAAGCTATCAAACGAGACGGCGAGATTGACTACAACGAGTGTATACAGTGCCTGGAATGTATTGTGATCTTAAACAGCGATGAGCAATGCGCAGATACATTATTAAAACGTAAAAAACAAAAGAGAATTAACTGCATAAACATCGGTGCATCTTAACTAGATTACGTACTGAGCAACTCAGATGACAAAACGCTATACATGATTAAATAGTAAAGTGATGGCGCGACAAGAAACAATAAAGCAGAAAAGAAAAAGTCCGTTAGTATAATGGTCGGAATGATAGGATTCGAACCTACGACCCCTTCACCCCCAGCGAAGTGCGCTACCAGGCTGCGCTACATTCCGAAAACTATACTAACTCTTTATTCAGCAGGATTAGACCTGCACCCCTTCTAGCTGAGCTTTGAAGAGGATCGATATACTACCCTAAGGTGATGATTCTGTGAAGTTTTTTAGCGACCAGATTTAAGGGTTTTTAAAATATCTTCAAGGCCACTAACAGTCTGTCTTAAAAGTTGTTTATAGCGAAGATTTTCATCACACCCTTGCTGGCTTCCAAACCACTGCTTGGCACCACTGATGGTATAACCCTGTTCGTGCAGTAAGCTTTTAATCTGGCGAATCAACAACACATCTTGTTGCTGATAATAACGCCGGTTATTACGCTTCACTGGATTTATCTGCTCAAACTCCTGCTCCCAATATCTCAGCACATGCGCTTTTACATCACATAGCACCGATACTTCACCAATAGTGAAGTACCGTTTACTGGGTATCGCAGGCAGATCAGGCTGGTTCGGACCTGGTGTCTGCATAGGCGTCTACACGGTCCTTAAGTTTTTGTCCTGGACGAAAAGTAACAACCCGGCGCGCCGAAATAGGCACTTCATCACCCGTTTTAGGGTTACGGCCAGGGCGCTGGCGTTTATCGCGCAGGTCAAAGTTACCAAAGCCTGATAACTTAACCTGCTCGTTCGTTGCGAGGCTTTCACGTATTTCATCAAAAAAGGATTCAACCATATCCTTGGCTTCACGCTTGTTAAGACCTAACTCATCACACAAACGTTCTGCCATGTCTGCCTTCGTTAAAGAACTCATGAACTCTACCTTTGCTATTTAATCTCTTAGTGTCGCTCCGGCACCGCTATCCAGTGCTGCAAGCACAGATTGTACAGCTGTACTAATTTCTTCTTCATTAAGAGTGCGCGATGGATGCTGCCAGGTCAAGCCCAAAGCAATACTTTTTCGTCCTGCTTCAATACCTTGGCCCTGGTATACGTCAAACAAGGTGATCTGTTTTAGGTACTCACCAGCATTTTCTTCCGCTATTTTACGTATGCTTTCATACGCGACAGCTTCATCAACAATCAGTGCTAAATCGCGTCTCGACTCAGGGAACTTAGACAACTCAGAGAAACGCGCGATATGTCCCTGCAGCAGGCTTTCCAAGCTAATCTCAAATAGATAAACCGGCCCACTTACATCTAATTTCTTAGCCAGTGACGGGTGTAACGCCCCCACAATACCAACAACCTCACCGCCACGCTCAATACGAGCAGTTTGGCCAGGGTGCAATGCAACATGTTTATCTGCAACGAAGGTGAAGTGATCACCTGCGCCACCAAGATTAAGCACAGCTTCAATGTCGCGTTTGATATCGTAGAAATCTACAGACTGTGATTTTCCTGTCCAAGACTCAGGATCACGTGTACCCGACAACAAACCCGCCAGTACATTTTCTTGCACAAGCTCATCATTGATTGGCAAAAATCTTTGACCTGTTTCGAACAAGCGTACACGAGACTGCTGACGATTCTGGTTATATTGCAAAGCTTTAACCAAACCAGGCCAGATCGTAGTTCGCATTACAGCCATCTCAGCAGAGATAGGATTTGCTAACGCCAATGCTTCGTATTGATTATCAAAGAGTTTTTGTAAACCTGTCTCAATGAAGCTATAAGTGATCGCTTCCTGATAACCAAACGAGATCAAGGTGCGACGCACATCATGAATAGCTACTTTTGACTCATCATTGGATGTAAAAGGTAAAGCTGCTGTTGGCAGCTTTACCGGTAAATTATTATATCCATAGACCCTAGCTAGCTCTTCTATCAAATCTACTTCGATACTAATATCAAAACGATACGACGGAATAGCAACTTGCCAGCTAGCATCTTCAGTACTTTCAACCTGCATACCTAAACGCGTAAGAATCTCTTCAATTTCAGCCGCTGGCATTTCGAATGCCAACATAGCGTTTACTTTGCTATGGCGTAATTTAACTGAACGCGCTTTAGGTAAATGCTCTTCGCTAATCGCTTCAGAAATAGGACCAACGTCGCCCCCTACAATATCAAGCAACAGCTGCGTAGTACGCTCAATCGCATCATGCTGCAGCTGCCAATCAACGCCACGCTCATAGCGGTGCGATGCATCAGTATGCAAACCATAAGCACGCGCTTTACCGGCAATAGCGATTTGATCAAAGAAAGCACATTCTAGGAAAATATCCTGAGACTCTAAAGTAACACCAGTGCTTTCACCGCCAAAGATTCCAGCCATAGCAACAGGACCGTTGTTATCAGCGATAATCAAGGTATCCGTATTTAATTCAACTTCGTTACCATCAAGCAATGTCAGCTTTTCACCCGCTTCAGGCATACGCACTTGAATGCTGCCCTGCAGCTTATTAAGGTCAAACGCATGTAGTGGCTGGCCTAGCTCAAGCAAAACATAGTTAGTAACATCAACCACAGGATCGATAGAACGAATACCCGAACGGCGTAGTTTTTCAACCATCCATAACGGTGACGCTGCTGCCATGTTCACATTACGAATCACACGCCCAAGATAACGAGGGCAAGCAGCAGGCACTTCTAAAGTTACTGAAAAGGTATCATCGATAGTTGGCGCTACAGGCTGTATATCAACAAAGGTAACCGGTGCTTTATTGAGCACTCCTACTTCACGCGCTAGCCCTTTAATGCTCAGGCAATCACCACGGTTAGGCGTTAAATCAACATCAATAATCTTGTCGTCAAGATTCAAATACTCACGCAGACAAACACCAGTAGGCGCATCAGCAGCCAACTCCATGATGCCAGCATGGTCTTCAGACATGCCAAGCTCATCTTCGGCACACAACATACCAAAGGATTCAATTTGGCGAAGTTTAGCTTTCTTGATCTTAAACTCGCCACCTTCAGGTGTTGGCAATAACGCACCCACTTGAGCATAGGCAGTTTTAAGACCCGCACGCGCATTTGGCGCACCACATACAACCTGATGGACTTCTGTGCCATCACTTACCGTACATACTTGAAGCTTGTCGGCGTTAGGATGCGGCTCGGCAGTTAGTATTTCAGCCACTATGACATTAGAGAAATCGCGAGCAACTGACGCCACTTCATCGACTTCAAGCCCTGCCATGGTAATTTGATCCACCAGCGCTTGCGTTTGAATGGCTGGATTCACCAGCTCACGTAACCATTTTTCACTGAATTTCATGCTGCTATCCCGAAAGTCTTTAGTTCACTGCTCAATAATTAAATTAACCCGTTTTGATCAGTTAAACTGATTCAAAAAACGCAGGTCATTTTCAAAGAAAAGACGTAAGTCATTCACGCCATATCGCAGCATTGCCAATCGTTCCACACCCATACCGAATGCAAACCCGGTATATTCTTCAGGATCGATACCAGACATTTCAAATACTTTAGGATGCACCATTCCACACCCGAGCACTTCAAGCCATTTACCATCACCGCGATCGATATCGACTTCAATCGAAGGCTCTGTAAACGGGAAGTAAGAAGGACGGAAGCGAACTTTTACGTCCTCTTCAAAGAACTCACGCAAAAACTGCTCTAGCGTACCTTTAAGGTCAGCAAAGCTAATATTCTTGTCAATCAATAAACCTTCAACCTGATGGAACATAGGTGAATGCGTTTGATCATAATCACAACGGTAAACACGCCCAGGACAGATGATACGAATAGGCGGCTGCTGAGTTTCCATGGTACGCACCTGCACACCCGAAGTGTGTGTACGCAACAGGGTATTAGCGTTGAAATAGAAAGTATCATGCATCGCACGCGCTGGATGATGCGATGGAATATTCAGTGCTTCGAAGTTATGGTAATCATCTTCGATCTCTGGGCCTTCTGCTACGCTGTAACCAATACCTGCGAAGAAAGACTCAATACGCTCCAACGTTTTAGTAACGGGGTGTAATCCGCCTAAATTTTGACCACGCCCTGGCATAGTGACATCGATAGTTTCAGATGCCAGCTTTAACTCTAATGCAGCGCTTTCAAGAAGCTCTTTACGCGCATTTATTTGCTCAGTGACCTGTTGTACCAATTCATTAATTTTGGCACCTGCAACAGGACGCTCTTCAGCACTTAGCTTGCCCAGACCTTTACGTAATGCGGTTAGTGGACCTTTTTTACCCAGGTAATCAACACGTACCTGATCCAGCTCCTGAACACTATCTGCTGCGGCAACGGCAGCACTAGCTTGTTCCAGAAGGCTTGTCATGTTTTCCATTTCCGGCTCCAATTTATTGGGAGGAATATGAGAGTGTAATACTCGAAAATACAGTTATTCTGCTGAATTATCTTGAAGCGAATCAGCGACCAAAACTCAGCACAATAACCGAAAAAATAGGGGAGGAGTTTGCACCCGTCCCCTATTTAAAATATTTCGACTATTCCAAAGAATAGCTACCTCTCGAAAGAGGCGGGTGCTTTATGCTAGAGCAGCTTTCGCTTGCGCAACAACAGCAGTAAATGCAGCCTGTTCGTGAACAGCAAGATCAGCAAGTACTTTACGGTCGATTTCAACGCTAGCTTTTTTCATTCCAGCGATCAAACGGCTGTAAGACAAACCATTCAAGCGTGCCGCAGCATTGATACGTGCAATCCACAGAGCGCGGAACTGACGTTTTCTTTGACGACGGTCACGGTATGCATATTGACCAGCTTTGATAACAGCCTGTTTAGCTACACGGAATACACGGCTACGTGCTCCATAATAACCTTTAGCCTGCTTTAGTATTTTCTTGTGACGGCGACGAGCCTGAACACCACGTTTTACACGAGCCATTCTTTACCTTCCTATATTCAATTCTGTTAGTGAAAAAACGACTTAGATGTACGGCAACATACGACGGACCAAAGCGCGGTCTGCAGCATGAACCTGTAGCATCGGGCGAAGCTGACGCTTACGCTTAGTGCTTTTCTTGGTCAGAATGTGACTTTTGAAGGCCTGCTTGTGCTTGAAGCCATTTGCAGTCTTTTTGAAACGCTTTGCCGCACCGCGGCAAGATTTAATCTTAGGCATTACAAATCTCCACGCATTCGTTAGTTTTTTTCATTCGAGAAACGACAAAACCCGTTCCTACCTAGAAGGTAGATACGGGTTAAGCTGCTTTACAAATTACTTCTTTTTCTTCGGGGCGATCACCATGATCATCTGACGGCCTTCCATCTTAGGACGCTGTTCAACAACCCCTTGCTCTTCCAGATCTTTTTCGATCCTTAATAGCAAGTTCATGCCCAGTTCCTGATGAGCCATCTCACGGCCGCGGAAACGTAAAGTTACCTTAGCCTTATCCCCTGCTTCTAGGAAACGTACCAGGTTGCGTAGTTTTACCTGGTAATCCCCATCTTCCGTCGCAGGACGGAATTTCATTTCCTTAACCTGAGTCTGATGCTGTTTCTTTTTAGCTTCAGCCTGCTGTTTCTTAACTTCGTATTGGTGTTTACCAAAATCCATCAATTTACAAACAATTGGATCCGAGTCAGAAATCTGTACCAGGTCAAGTTCAGCCTCTTGCGCCATGTCAAGAGCCTGATTAATTGATACGACACCTACTTGCTCACCATCAGCACCGATTAGGCGTAGTTCTTGAGCTTTAATATGTTCGTTAATGGGTGTGCGATTATCACGACGCGCACCTCTTTTATTATCGCGCTTAATTGTTATATCTCCTAAAAATTATTCGTAACCCTTCTGATCCACATCTTTTGTCAGAAAGTTGGTGAATGCTTCGATACTCATTGAGCCCAGATCTTCACCTGTACGTGTTCTTACTGCAACACAGCCAGTCTCGACCTCTTTGTCACCAACTACCAAAAGGAAAGGAACCTTCTGAAGAGTTCGCTCACGAATTTTAAAGCCGATCTTCTCGTTTCTCAAGTCCGAAATGGCTCTAAATCCATTATTTTGCAGTGTTTTTACAACATCCTGACAATAATCAGCCTGTTTGTCCGTGATATTCATCACAACAGCCTGAACTGGAGAAAGCCAAGCCGGTAATGCACCCGCATAGTTTTCAATCAGAATACCAATAAACCGCTCAAAAGATCCTAGAATTGCACGATGTAACATTACCGGTGTTTCACGTTCGTTAGCTTCATTAACAAACTGAGCTTCCAAACGACCCGGCATTGAGAAATCGACCTGAATTGTACCACACTGCCAGACACGTCCGAGGCAATCTTTCAAAGAAAACTCAATTTTAGGGCCATAAAAAGCACCTTCGCCTGGTAGCTCTTGCCATTCTAGCTTAGCAGCATCGAGCGCATCAGCTAGTGCTTTCTCAGCTTTATCCCATACTTCGTCAGAACCTACGCGCTGTTCAGGGCGAGTAGAAAGCTTGTAGATAATGTCTGTGAAACCAAAATCAGCATAAACTTCATGTAAAAAATCGATGAAACTAGCCACTTCAGACTGGATTGCATTTTCAGCGCAGAAGATATGCGCATCATCCTGTACGAATCCACGTACACGCATAATGCCATGCAGAGCGCCTGACGGCTCATTACGGTGACATGAGCCAAACTCAGCCAAACGTAAAGGAAGATCGCGGTAAGAACGCAGCCCTTGGTTAAATACCTGTATATGACATGGGCAGTTCATTGGCTTAATAGCAAAGTCTTTGCTTTCAGAGTGTGTTGTAAACATCTGATCAGCAAATTTATCCCAATGGCCAGATTTTTCCCACAAACTACGTTCAACAACTTGCGGTGTTTTAATTTCTTGGTAGCCATGCTTAATTTGTTTATTACGCATGTACTGTTCGATCTGCTGATATAGCGTCCAACCGTGTGGATGCCAGAACACCATGCCCGGTGCCTCTTCCTGCAAATGGAACAAGTTAAGCTGTTTACCTAGTTTACGGTGATCACGCTTCTCTGCTTCTTCTAAACGGTGCAAATAAGCTTTAAGTTCTTTTTTATCGCCCCACGCCGTACCGTAGATACGCTGCAACATGGCATTGCTTGAATCACCACGCCAGTATGCGCCTGCAACCTTCATTAACTTAAAGGCTTTAATGTGGCCTGTTGAAGGAACATGAGGACCACGACATAGATCGATAAAGTCGCCTTGCGAGTAGAAAGAAAGGTCTTGGTCAGCTGGAATAGCACTCAACAACTCAACCTTATAAGCCTCACCCATTTTCTCAAACATGGTGATACTTTCATCACGATTCATTACAGAACGACTAATAGGCAAGTTTTGCTTCGTTAACTCGCTCATTTTCTTTTCGATCTTTTCTAGATCTTCAGAAGTAAATGGACGCTCGTATGCAAAGTCGTAATAAAAACCGTTTTCAATAACTGGGCCAATCGTTACTTGAGCACCAGGAAACAAGGCCTGTACTGCCATCGCCATTAAATGTGCGCAAGAATGGCGGATTACTTCTACACCTTCTTCGTCGCGGGCCGTGATAATGGCTAAATCTGAATCCTCATTAATGACAAATGAGCTATCAACGGCCTGACCATTTACTTTACCAGCCAAAGCCGCTTTCGCTAGCCCTGCACCGATATCGGCAGCAACGTCAAATACAGAAACAGGATTAGCAAACTCGCGCTTGCTTCCATCAGGGAGAGTAATAACAGGCATCTTTTTTCCTTGTTTATCAGTGGTGGCCCCTACGACAGGTCACTTCAATATCAATGTGTTAAACGTATCGTACAAACTAGGTACGGAACGCTGGATGAACATTTTATCAAAATCGACTAATATTGCTATGCACAAACGCTTAAAAACCCTACTAATCAGTACTTTCGAGCAAATTTCTCGTGTAAAGAACATGCTCAGAAGCCATTTTTTTGGCTTGGTCGGCGTCTCTTTTATACAGGGCCTGATAAATAAGCTCATGCTGCATGCGAATCCCGTCTGGGTAACGACCAAATTTGATTAAGGTTCGATTGAGCACCCCATAAATGGCATTAAAATAGCGGTTATAAAATAACTGACTAAAGGATGTGATTAATACATGGTGACTAGACTCAGCAACCATCGTATGAAAACGTAAATCCGCCTTAGCTTTATCCAGCGTAGTCAGACCTTTACTACGAATCTGCATTCTTTCAAATTCTCGGGCAATATCCTCTAACTGCTGATCAGTAGCACGTAGCGCTGCAAAGTATGCGGCCTCCCCTTCTAGAAAAGCGCGCGCTTCCATTACCTGAAGCTGAAAAGCGAGGTTATCTCCTACCCCTTCTACTGGCATATCAATATATTGCGCCATTACATTTTGACAAATACTTCTACCGCCATGAGCTGTCGAGATTAAACCGTCTAGCTCCAACTGCTGGACTACCTCCCTAACACTGGAGCGCGCCAAGGAAAATTCATCGACTAACTGGCGCTGAGATGGCAGCACTTGGCCCGGGATAATACTGCCCGAGATAATTTCATGTCGCAAAAATCGGTCGAGCTGCTGTTTTTTAGTGGGTACTGTTATTAGCTGCTTCTTGCTAGCTTGTTGTTTGCTCATCTTACCTCTTTATACACTAACCACACTCTTGGTCAGACCAGTTCCTAACGTAGCATATATTTTGTACAGCACTTTGCCTATCTTTGTAGGCATACAAGCATCGTATTAATTATAAAAACTAACGAACAAGAACCTCAGGTAAACACCATGCACGCATCCGAAAAGCCAATTAAAGTTGGTCTGTTTGTCACTTGTCTGGTCGACATGTTTCGCCCTAGCATCGGTTTTGCAACCATTAAACTTCTCGAGAACGCCGGCTGTAAAGTCTCTGTTCCAGAAGCTCAAACCTGCTGTGGACAACCCGCTTTCAACACGGGCGATAAAAAATCAACACAAGATATTGCCCGCCAGACGATTCAGGCTTTTGATGGTTACGAATACGTCGTAGGTCCATCAGGATCGTGCATTGGTATGCTGCATCATTACACTGAGCTCTTTGATGAGAACGACCCTTGGAAAGCGCGCGCACAAGATCTAAAAAGCCGCGCATTTGAGATCACCTCGTTTCTAACAGATGTGCTGGACTTCAACACAATCCTTAGTAAATACGATGCCAAAGCCACCTATCACGACTCTTGTGCAGGTTTACGTGAGCTTGGTGTTAAACAGCAACCGCGTAAACTACTCGCCAAGGTTGCTAACTTAACCCTTAGCGAAATGGAAGAGTCAGAAACCTGCTGCGGTTTTGGTGGTACTTTTTGCGTTAAATACCCAGATATCTCCAACCGCATGGTAGAGAACAAAACATCAAACATTGTTGATTCTGGTGCTACTACCTTATTAGGTGGTGATTTAGGCTGCTTACTCAACATGGCGGGTAAGCTCAAACGCCAAGGCCACAAAATTGAAACACGTCACATCGTAGAAGTACTTGCAGGCATGACTGATGAGCCAGCTATTGGCGATGCCGATTACGAACTTGGCCAACCGGCATAGGAGATACAGTCATGCAAATTACTAGCCCTGCATTTAAAGAAAACGCGCGCATCGCCTTACACGATGCCGGCTTACAAAAAGCATTAGGCAACCTTAAAGAAGGTTTTCCTGTTAAACGCTCGACTGCTGTTGCCCGCATGCCTGAGTTTGAACAACTCCGTGATGAAGGTACGGCTCTAAAAAACCACATACTTGAAAATCTAGATATCTACTTAGAGCAGTTTGAAGCGAACGTCATAAAAAATGGTGGGCATGTACACTGGTGCCGCACACCTGAAGATGCCTGTAAAAAGATTTTAGATATCTGTAAAGAAGTCGACGCAAAAACAGTTACCAAAGGCAAGTCGATGGTCTCTGAAGAGATCAATCTTAACGACTACCTTGAAAAGAACGGCGTAGAGCCGATCGAAACAGATTTAGGCGAATACATTTTACAGCTGCGTGGCGACCACCCAAGCCACATTATCGCCCCAGCCATCCATCTGAATTTAGAAGATGTGTCTGAAATCTTCCATGAGAAGCACAAGCGCCCTAAATCGAGCGACCCTAAAGTACTGATGCAAGAAGCACGCGAAATGCTTCGCGAGAAGTTTGCCGGTGCCGATGTCGGTATTACCGGTGCTAACTTTTTAGTCGCTGAAACTGGCTCCACCATTATTGTGACTAACGAAGGTAACGGCGATTTAACGCAAACATTACCTAAAACACACATTGTTGTGACCTCTATTGAAAAAGTAGTTCCAACACTTGAAGACATGACACTCTTCCTGCGCTTGCTGGCTCGCTCAGCAACCGGGCAAGAATTTACCGTGTACAACACCTTATCGACAGGGCCACGTAGAGCAGGAGATCAGGACGGACCCGAAAACTTCCACGTGGTACTTGTCGATAACGGCCGTAGTGAAATGGTAGGTAGCGAGTTCCAAGAGATGCTACGTTGCATTCGTTGCTCAGCCTGTATGAACCACTGCCCTGTTTACGGCGCCGTTGGTGGACACAGCTACGGATGGGTTTACCCTGGCCCCATGGGCTCGGTACTAACCCCGCAAATGATCGGCATCGAGAACGCTGGCCTACTGCCAAATGCCTCTACATTTTGCGGAAAGTGCGAATCGGTCTGCCCGGTACGCATCCCTTTACCTAAGCTGATGCGCCATTGGCGCGAAGATGAGTTCTCCAAGCACTTGAGCCCTAAAGCAGTACGTTGGGGTATTGGTGGCTGGGCCTTCTTTGCTAAACGCCCGACCTTGTACCGTTTACTCTCTATCAGCTCCAATCTATTTTTGCGTGTGATGGCTGGCAAAAAAGGCCATATCAAGAAGATCCCTCTGGCAGGTGGTTGGACCGATGGCCGAGACATGCCAGCACCAAGAGGCAAAACCTTTATGTCTCAATACAAATCACGTAAACAGAGCTAACGGAGGATATGTTATGAGTAAAACAGAAATTCTTGGCAACATTCGCCGTGGTCTAAAACGTGGTGAAGCCACACAAGATCAAAAACAAGCCGTGACCAACCGGATCAACAAACATGCGCGCAATATAGTGCCACAACGTGCGCAGCTACCACACGAACAACAGATAGCGCTCTTTATTGAAATGGCGACAGAAGCCGCCGCTCAGATATATCAACTAGAGAGCATTAACGATGTTCCTAAAACCTGTGCTGGTTGGCTACAAGATCAGCAGATCGAGACGCTAGTAACCGCCAATGATGAAGAGATCACCTCGCTTGATTGGAGCCATGCTACCAACCTTACTTGCGTGCAGCGCGTTGCTGAAATAGGCGATGCTGCCAGCTTAACCACAAGCTTTGCAGGCATTGCTGAAACAGGCACACTCATGCTGCATTCGGGAGCAACTAGCCCAACCACACTAAACTTTTTGCCTGACAACCACTTTGTCATTTTGAAAAGATCCGACATTGTTGGACCCTACGAAGATGCTTGGCAAAAACTACGTGATAAAACCAAAGGTGATCTGCCACGTACAGTTAATATGATTACTGGCCCTTCACGTAGTGCGGATATTGAACAAACACTGCAAATGGGTGCACACGGGCCTAAAGACCTGATCATCTTATTGATTAATGACTGAGCTTTAAGCCTTAAATTTGAGTCTTGAGTTTGCTACAAAAAAAGGGTGCCAATAGGCACCCTTTTTATTAACAATACCGGCTAGTTTTTAGAAGCTTTCTCGATTGCGGCGCCGCCTTTTTTGAGATCCTTACCAATCCCTTCAACCGTGCTACAACCCGACACAGCAGCCGTTAAAACGATAGCCACTAGAGCGATATATATCTTTTTCATTCACTGTCCTAATTTTTAAAACTGTATTCCAAGCGACATTTCAAACAATCATGCGTAACTCAACAAACCTTAACCTGCTACCGGTCTTCACGCAACAATGTATCAAGCTCATCAACCATCTCTGACCAATCAGCATCATTGGCCCGGCTCTCTTTTATAAACTGAGCCTGCCCCTGTGTCCAGAAAACAGCCTCTTCAAGTGAGATACCTTCATCAACAGAGTGGCTACTAATAAATGATTCAATTTCATTTTCTTCAGCAGCCAAACCCAACTGAAGAAACAGATTAGTAAGATTATGCTTTACCGTATCCATGCTTCACTCCTTATCCAGCTCTTCATAAAACCTTTACAAACGTTTTTTCAAACATCATGTAATATCAAGGATGCAAAATTAGACCGTAGCGAGCCGCATAAATTCATTTAAAACGAGCGCCATATACCAAGCAACATGAATGACTCTGGTATCATTAACCACTATATTTAAGCTTTTACTTCTGTACCTTAGTTCTCAACCAGATGGAATCCCGCATTGTCTGACTCTTTTTATCTAAAACCCATAGCAATCACTGAAACGCTATATGAAATTAAAAAGAGCCGCTTTTATGTATCCATCACACCGCTATCCACTGTTGTAGCAGCCCGTGCTTGTATTCAGCAGGCAAAAGCAACAACCCCATCTGCCAACCACCATTGCAGCGCATTTATTACCAGCACACCTCACGCAGAAGATGGTTTTGGTTACAGTGATGACGGCGAACCTTCCGGCACGGCAGGCAAGCCGATGTTTAATGTCCTGCAAGGCAATAACGTGGGCGAAGCCTGTGTAATCGTCACTCGCTTTTTTGGCGGCATAAAGCTGGGTACCGGCGGCTTAGTACGCGCCTACTCCACCAGCGTAAAAGAAGCGATAGCACAGGCAAAATTTGAAGAAGTGCACCCTAGAGCAACGGTTGAGCTTACATACCCCTATACGCTCTCATCAACAGTGGATGCCATACTACACTCGTTCGATACACAAATAATCGACAGCCAATATGCAGAATCCGTAACACTTAAAATCAGCATAACGGCAACGGCAGTTAGTGAACTGACACTACAGATACAGGAACGAGGAAGAGGGTTATTGCAGATAGGGACAGTTTAAAAATACTTCATGCCCCACTAAAAGTGTCTATTCAAAGGTTTTCATAAAAACCTTCACAACACTCTTTTTATTGGGCCTGATGAATAATAGAAATTATTCATTAATCTATGATAATCAAGATCATAAAAACAAAATCGACTTAACAGATAAGTGATATATTATTTACGACTACAATAAACGGAAATCACTATGACTGATAAAATAAACGACGATGCTTTGCTAGCACTAAAAATTGCTTTTACCTATATGCCTAAAGCGATTGAAGTGACTAAATATGAATACGGCGATCGCTATGAAGCGGTGCTGGAACATATTGAAAAAGTAAGAGAAACTTTACTGATCAACGATGTTGATCCTGAAGAGGTGTATGGCGAGATCGACCCTGATAACACGCCTAATTCTTCCTATTAAAAAAGCGGCACACGATTTATACCGTATGCCGCTTCCGTTCTAGCTGATCTATAAAAGTGTTGTAAGCTTATAGTTCGTTAGCTGCTACATTTTTGATTTTTGGCCAGTTTTTGTTAGCGGCTGCCAAGTTAGCATTGGTATTTTCAGACCAAACTTCTTGTACAACTTCGCTTTTCTGTACGTACAGTTTACCGTCAATCAACTCAAACGCTTTACCATCAATCGCGAACTTTTTACCTAGTGATGTACCATATGCGCAGTAACCACCAAACTGTGGCTCATACTTCTCTGGGTTAGCGTTAAACGTATCGCGGTTTGCTACTGATGAGAAATGGTAGATAGCGCCATTGTGGATTGAGCTAATATTTGAGTTACCTTCGACAGGAGCATTCTCAGTAAAATAGGCAACAGCATCGTGCCCTGCTAGAGTTACGTTGTTTTCGTCGGTTTGCACTTCAACACCGGCAAAACTGATGCTGCTGATAGAGAAAGCAGCTAGCAATGCTAGAGTCTTAAGTGGAGCTAGGATAGATGAGATTTTCATTGTTGTAGTCCTATTTTGCGTTGTGAGTTAGAGTTAGTTTTTGCTAAACAAGCACACAGTCTTGATGAAATGAATTTTAAAGAATCCTGCATCAATCAATAGGTTCGATTTACCAAGAGTTATGTCCGATCGTCTATGAATGCTATAAACCAACTACTTGATACCTTAAAAATTGAGGCCAATGTGCATCACAATGGCCAGTACTGTGGGGACTGGGCGGTAGATACCTCGGGATCACAGAAAATGACATTTCACGTGGTTTCTAAAGGAAAGTGCTTCTTTAAGTTTGATGGCGAGGCTATTGAGCTAAACGAAGGCGATGCCGTATTTATGCCTTCTGATGCGCAGCACTGCGTAACTAACCTACTGAGCGGCAACCTTAGGGCAAATGCAACCCAAGCCTTGCCCATGACGCAAGCCGTAGAGGAAGAGTCGACTGGCTTGGTCTGCGGAAATTTTGCACATCAGCACCCTGTATTTGAAAAACTAGTGACGCAAATGCCTAAGCTGATTGTGGTGCGACACAACGACAACGATACCGTTGGCCGCATTGTTGAATTAATTCTGGAAGAGGCACGCGGATCAAATCAGCACAGCAATGTACTGCTAAACCGCTTAGCCGACTGTCTATTTTATCTATTGGTAAGAACTCACCTTGATGTTACTAACGGTGTGTTTGCAGCCTTTGCTCATCCACAGCTTAATATCGCTATGGAATTAATACACCAACAAGACTGCAGCCAACGCTTAAGTTTGGATGAACTCGCCAGTGCCGCTTCTATGTCACGCTCGGCCTTTTCTAACCTCTTCAAAGAGGTTGTTGAACAATCGCCGATGGACTACTTAACCCAGTGGCGCATGACCCAAGCATATCGCTGGCTCGCTGATGATGGCATCACCACCCTAGACGCTGCTTTACGCTGCGGTTATGAAAGCGAGTCATCGTTCTCCAAGGCCTTTAAGCGTGTTATGGGTGTTGGCCCTGGGCAGGCACGCCGTGACTAACGCGCTTTAGCTTACGGCACTCAGTAGGCATAGTTATCAATCACCTGACGTACTTTCTTTAATGCCACTTGCAGCACATCCAGATCAACAGAACCAAGTGCTAGGCGTATCGCATGTGGCACATGCTCTGAAGTAGCAAATGGCTCTGCTGTAGAAACAGAGATATTTGATCGCAGTAGCTCCATCACTATTTGATCTGCCCTCACCTCTTCAGGCAGTGGCAGCCAGATAAAATAGGAAGCAGGATGACTCACGTAGTCCATCCCTTGCAGAATTTCTCTGGCCATTGCCTGCCTAAGCATTGCATCTTGGCGCTTTTCTGATTCTAAACGCATGACCGTACCGTCGGTTATCCAACCACAGGCCAATGCTGTCATCAGCCCTGGAGTATTCCAGGTGGTTGCTCGAATAGTGCGTTCTATTTTAGGCACCCATTTTAATGGTGCTGCCACAAAACCTACTCGCAAACCGGTAGCAATACTTTTCGAAATTCCAGAAACATAAACAGTGATATCTGGAGCCAATGCAGCTAAAGGCGCGGGCGGATTCTCAGCCAGAAAAGCATAAGCAGCATCTTCGATGATAAACAGGTCGTGCTGACGGGCAATAGAGATCAATCTCTTACGCTGTGCCAAGCTCATCACCCACCCAAGAGGATTGTGTAGTGTCGGCATGGCATAGACAGCCCGAACTCGCCGGCTCTGGCAGAGCTGTTCTAATGCGTCCAGATCAGGGCCGTAACCTAGGCCTTGCTCTGGATCAGAAACAGGAATAGACAAAAGCTCTAGCCGGTGCACATCTGCCAGCACTTTAAAACCAGGGTAAATAAGTGCATCTGTAGCAACCACATCGCCAGGATTCAGTAATGTCATGACCGTTGCCGCCAACCCATGTTGCGCCCCGCTCACAATCAACACCTGCTCAGCATCAACCGAAAGCCCTCTACACTCCAAGTGACGCGCTACAGTGGCACGCTCATGCTTACGTCCGGCATGCGGCTGATAGTGCAATAATGCTTCCAAATCACCGGATGATGCCAGCTGTCGCAAGGCGCCACGCAATAGCTCTGTCTGGCTGGGTAACGATGCTGAGTTGAAATTAAGGTCGATCATACCTTCTGTTGAGGATGGCTGATCTATGCCATTACTCAGCGGTAGCGCGGTTTCTCTTACAAACGTCCCGCGACCCGTTTCGCCACTCACCAAGCCCATACTTTCTAACTCAGCATACACCCGCGAGGCTGTCACTAAGGCGATGCTCTCTTTGGCGGCAAGCTGGCGATGAGTCGGCAAGCGTGAGCCTGGAGGCAGATCACCGGTTCGGATATCAACAGCAAAAGCATCCACCAAGCGTTTATATTTTGCGTTAGCCATTAAAAATGTATCCATGACAATAATTTTATTGTCATGATTCTAGGCGATACAATGCCTCATCGCTACTTGTTCAAAATAATAAATAACTATCGTTAAACGAGGTAACAACACTATGCATATCGCAATTCTAACGTTTGATGGCTATAACGAACTCGACTCACTGATTGCTCTTGGCATCTTAAATCGCATTAAAAAACCAGACTGGCGTGTATCTATTGCCAGCCCAACGCCGCATGTTGAATCCATGAATGGCGTAATCATTGAGCGCCACGTATCGCTGAGTGAGGCAAGCTCTGCTGATGCCGTTATTATTGGCAGCGGCATGAAAACACGTGATGTTGCTGCTGATGAATCACTCATGGCACAACTAAAACTAGATCCATCAAGACAGCTGTTAGGAGCACAATGCTCTGGCACCCTGCTCCTCGCCAAGCTAGGCCTGTTAAATGAGATACCCGCATGTACCGACCTAACCACTAAACCCTGGGTACAAGAAGCCGGCATTGAGGTGTTGAATCAGGCGTTTTTTGCAAAAGGAAATGTCGCAACTGCAGGCGGATGCCTTGCATCACAATACCTTGCGGTGTGGATGATTGCTCGCTTAAAAGGGCTAGAAGCCGCAAAAGATGCGATTCACTATGTAGCACCTGTGGGTGAGAAAGAGGAATACGTAGAGCGTGCTATAAAAAACATTGCGCCTTTCATATAAAAAAACGGCTATCACCAAAGATGATAGCCGCGAAAGGTCTTTTGCTTTAAAAGTGTTTTACATCGCTCCCGATGGTTACTTGAAATGGAACAAAACAAGTAATCGGTTTGCGCTTAGTCCTGGTATGTTTCAATACCTGGGCAAGAGCAAATAAAGTTACGATCGCCGTATACGTTATCCACACGGTTTACAGCAGGCCAGAACTTGTTCTGGCGTGTTGATGCCGTTGGGAATACAGCCTCTTCGCGAGAGTATGCGCGGCCCCATTCAGCAGCTGTGATATCAGCCATTGTATGTGGTGCGTTGTGCAGTGGATTATCTTCTAACGTCCACTCACCGCTTTGTACTTTTGCAACTTCCTGACGAATCATGACCATTGCTTCAATGAAGCGATCTAGCTCAGCTTTTGATTCGGATTCAGTTGGCTCAATCATCAAGGTGCCTGCCACTGGGAAAGACATCGTTGGCGCATGGAAACCATAGTCCATCAAACGCTTAGCGATATCTTCTTCTGTGATTCCAGACGCTTCTTTGATTGGGCGAATATCAACGATACATTCGTGTGCAACTTTGTTGTTACGGCCACGGAAAAGAATCGGATAATGCTCAGCCAGCTTCTCGGTCATATAGTTAGCACCCAGAATTGCATTCTGGGTGGACGCTTTAAGACCTGATTTACCCAGCATACGGTTGTACATATAGCTGATTGGCAAGATTGCACCTGAACCATACGGGGTAGCAGAAACAGCACCTACGTTAGACTCAGACCCCTGTACAGCTGTTACCTTATGGTTTGGCAGGAAAGGTGCCAAATGGCTTTTAACACCAATAGGACCCATACCAGGACCACCACCGCCATGCGGGATAGCAAAGGTTTTATGCAAGTTAAGATGCGATACATCAGAGCCGATAACGCCAGGCTTAGAAATACCTACCTGCGCGTTCATGTTGGCGCCGTCCATGTATACCTGACCACCAAACTTATGGATGAGTGAGCAGATCTCAACGATATCTTCTTCATAGATACCGTGAGTTGATGGGTATGTAATCATCAGGGTGGATAGGTTTTCTGCATGCAGTTCAGCTTTTTCAGCTAGATCTGCAACATCAACGTTACCTTTTTCATCACACTTAGTGACAACGATTTTCATATCCATCATGGCAGCAGATGCTGGGTTAGTACCGTGAGCTGATGATGGGATTAGGCAAACATTACGATGCCCTTCACCAATAGACTCCTGATACTTACGAATAGCTAGCAAACCAGCATATTCGCCTGATGCACCTGAGTTAGGCTGTAAAGAAACTTTATCGTAGCCAGTAATTTCTACTAGCTGCTCTTCAAGTTCCTGCAACATTGCGTGATAGCCCTGTACTTGATCATCAGGTGCGAACGGATGGATGTTCGCAAATTCAGGCCATGTAATCGGTAGCATCTCAGCAGTTGCGTTTAGTTTCATGGTACAAGAACCCAGTGGGATCATACCGTGAACCAATGAGTAGTCTTTGTTTTCTAGCTTTTTCAGGTAACGCAGCATATCTGTTTCAGAGTGATAGCTGTTAAATACCGGATGCGTCAAGATGGCATCTTCACGACGCTGTGCATCAGTAATACCTGTATCTCCAGCGGCAACATCTGCATCGATAGCAGCAACATCTAGACCGTGGCCATCACCTAGGAAGATATCAAACAACTCAGCTACATCAGCAGCAGTCGTTGTTTCGTCCAAGCTAACGCCTAACTTATCAGTACCGATACGGCGTAAGTTGCAGCCTTTATCTAGTGCTGACTGATAAATAGCATCCTGTTTACCAGCAACGTTCAGCGTTAATGTATCAAAGTAGCTGTCGTTACCCTGAACACCTTTACCTTTTAAGCCAGTGGCTAAAATAGCCGTCAAACGATGGATACGCTCTGCAATAGTTTTCAAGCCATCTGGGCCATGATAAACCGTGTAGAAACTCGCCATGTTGGCTAGCAGTGCTTGTGCTGTACAGATGTTTGACGTCGCTTTGTCACGACGAATGTGCTGCTCGCGTGTTTGCATCGCCATACGTAGTGCTTGGTTACCGCGTGAATCAACGGATACACCAATAATACGACCAGGAACAGAACGCTTTAGCTTATCGCTAGATGCAAAGAATGCAGCATGCGGACCACCAAAGCCCATCGGTACACCAAAGCGCTGAGTAGAACCCAACACAACGTCTGCACCTAACTCGCCAGGTGATTTAAGCAGAATCAAAGCCATTGGGTCAGCGGCAACCGCTACCATCGCTTTTTGCTCTTTCGCTTTTGCGATCAGTGACTGGATATCTGTAATGTCACCAAACGTACCTGGGTACTGTAGCTGAGCACCAAATACATCATGCTCTGACAGTTCAGAATGCGGCGCAACCACCACATCAAAACCAAAGTATTCAGCACGAGTCTTGATAACGTCAATAGTTTGCGGATGAACATCGTCAGCCACAAAGTAGGTATTTGTTTTCTTACGGTTAGAGCGTTTGCACAGCGCCATTGCTTCAGCAGCAGCCGTAGCTTCGTCAAGCATGGAGGCATTTGCCAAGTCCATACCCGTCAAATCCATTACCACTTGCTGGAAGTTAAGCAATGACTCCAAACGGCCCTGAGCGATCTCTGGCTGATAAGGCGTATAAGCCGTATACCAACCTGGATTTTCCAACACATTACGCAGAATAACATTCGGCACTAGCGTATTGTGATAGCCCATACCAATGTAAGATTTATTAACCTTATTCTGCACCGCTAATGACTTCAGGTAAGCCAGTGCTTCTACTTCTGTTTCAGAATCTGCCATATCTAGCGCATCATCTAGACGAATTGAATCAGGCACTGTTTGTGTGATCAATTCTTCCAGAGAAGAGACACCAAGACTTTCCAGCATCGCTTGCTGGTCTTCACCTTGAAGGCCAATATGACGGCGTGTAAAATCATTTTTCTGTTCGAGTTCACTCAGAGTACGTTTTTCCACGTGCGTCTTACCCCTCTTCGCCTACATTAGCTTCATACGCTACAGCATCTAGCATATCGTCTAGTTCTGCTGTGTCAGAAAGCTTAACTTTAGCTATCCAGCCATCTTCAAATGCAGATTCATTAATTGTTTCAGGAGCATCTTCAAGCAGTTCGTTTACAGCAACAACTTCACCGCTAACTGGAGAATAGATGTCTGATGCCGCTTTTACTGACTCAACCAAAGAGAACTCTTCGCCTTTTTCAACAGCGCGGCCAACTTCAGGAACTTCAACAAAAACTACATCACCTAATAGTTCTTGAGCATGGTCGGTAATACCGATAGTAACGGTACCGTCACCATTATCCAGAACCCATTCGTGTGAAGCTGTGTATTTCAAGTTTGCTGGAACACTACTCATGATGATATTTCCTATCTTAATAATCAGTATCAGATGAGCCGCCTATACAGCCCATCTGCGTATTAAATATTTTATGCTTACTTAGCGATGTTGCTATTAACGGTAAAGCGGGAAACGCTGGCACAACTCAGTTACCTGAGCACATACCGCCGCTTCTACTTCTGCATTACCTTCTGGATTGGCAACACGGCCATCCAGCACGTCATTGATCAGGTTACCAATCAGACGAAATTCTTCTACACCAAAACCACGTGTTGTACCTGCAGGTGTTCCCAGACGAATACCCGATGTTACCATCGGCTTTTCAGAATCAAATGGAATACCATTTTTGTTACACGTAATACCGGCACGCTCTAGTGCATCCTCAACCTGGTTACCTTTCAAGCCTTTAGGGCGCAGGTCAACCAGCATCAAGTGAGTATCTGTTCCGCCAGTTACAACAGCGCAACCGCGTTCAATCATCACCTCTGCCAACACTTTAGCGTTAGCTACCACACGATCGATATAAGCAGAAAACTCAGGTTGTAGTGCTTCACCAAAAGCAACCGCTATAGCAGCGATTACGTGCATTAGTGGCCCACCCTGTAAACCAGGGAAAACAGCTGAATTAATTTTCTTACCTAAATCAAGATCGTTCGATAACACCATGCCACCACGCGGTCCACGCAAGGTTTTATGCGTAGTCGTTGTTACCACATGTGCATGTGGTAGTGGGCTAGGATGAACGCCACTCGCTACTAAACCAGCAATGTGAGCCATGTCTACCATCAGGTATGCACCGACTTTATCAGCTATTTCACGGAAGCGAGCAAAGTCGATTTCACGTGGAATAGCAGAGCCGCCAGCAACGATAAGTTTTGGCTGACACTCAACTGCTAATTTTTCAACCGCATCATAATCGATTCGCAGAGTATTTTCAGCAACACCGTACTGAACTGCATTAAACCATTTACCAGATTGAGCTGGACGCGCACCGTGCGTTAAGTGTCCACCTGCATCCAAAGACATACCTAAAATAGTATCGCCTGGCTGTAATAGTGCCATAAAGACTGCGCCATTAGCCTGTGCACCTGAGTGAGGCTGCACATTAATGTATTCACAGTTAAATAATTTCTTCGCACGATCGATTGCCAATGATTCTGCTTTATCAACAAACTCACAACCACCGTAGTAGCGACGCCCCGGGTAACCTTCAGCGTATTTGTTAGTCAGCACAGTACCTTGTGCCTGCATAACCGCTTTGGATACGATATTTTCAGAAGCAATCAATTCAATCTGGTTATCTTGACGATGGAACTCTTCATCGACTGCGGCAGTAATAGCGCTATCGCTCTGTGCAAGATCGCGAGTAAAAAAGTCAGCATGTGCAGCATCGCTGTACAAATCAGTAAGGCTCATATTTTTATTCTCTTGTTTGAAGTTTTTAATTAACACGCTACGACATTGACAGCTAAACCGCCTGTCGATGTTTCTTTGTATTTATCCTGCATGTCTACCCCTGTTTGGCGCATCGTTTCGATAACGCTATCCAAAGAGACATGCTGCTCACCGGTACCACGAAGTGCTAAACGCGATGCGTTTACCGCTTTGAGTGCCCCCATGGTATTACGCTCAATACAAGGTACTTGTACTAAGCCGCCAATCGGGTCACACGTTAATCCCAGGTTATGTTCCATGCCAATTTCAGCAGCATTTTCTACCTGATTATTGTTGCCACCCATGACTGCACATAAAGCACCCGCAGCCATCGAGCAAGCAACGCCAATTTCACCCTGACAACCGACTTCTGCTGCAGAGATGGAAGCATTTTTCTTATAGAGCATACCGATAGCAGCAGCCGTGGCTAAGAACTTCTTAATGCCGTCATCATTACTGCCCGGCACAAAACGCACGTAGTAAGCCAATACAGCAGGGATCACACCCGCCGCACCATTAGTTGGCGCTGTGACAACTCGGCCACCGGCAGCATTTTCTTCATTAACAGCCATTGCATAAAGATTGATCCAATCAATGACGGTTAACTGATCTTTTAAGCTATTTTCTGGGTTCTCAATAAGCTCTTGACGCATACCGTGAGCACGACGCTTAATGCCTAAACCTCCCGGTAATTCACCCGTTTGCTCACAGCCACGTTTAATGCAGTCATTCATTACTTGCCACAGACGCATCAATCCATCATGGATCTCCTGTTCGGTGCGCCATGCAGCTTCGTTTTGAATAACAACGTCAGCAATCGTTATGCCAGCATCTTCTGCATAGGTAACAAGTTGTGAGCTGTTCTCAAATGGGTATTTCAAATTCACCGTAACGGCAGCATTACCCTTACCGTTGTCGTCTGTTTCAGCATCACTGAGAACAAAACCACCACCTACTGAGTAGAAAATGCCTTCATGTACAATAATGCCGGCATCATCAAACGCCTGAAAGCGCATACCATTAGGATGCTTAGGTAGTGAAAGTCCAAAATGAAAAGGGATATGTTGTTCTTTATCAAAAGGAATGACTTTATGGCCTGCTAGCTTGAGCACACCAGAAGTACGAATCTCTTCTATATAGTCAGAGACTTTATTTGGGTCAACCAAATCTGGCTTCTCACCCATCAAGCCGATCATGACAGCGATATCTGTCGCGTGCCCCTTGCCTGTCATAGCTAACGAGCCATACAAGCCGACCTTAATAGAGCTAACCTGGTCTAACTGCGCGCGCTCTTGCAGCTCTGCAAGAAACCTATTAGCGGCAACCACCGGCCCTACCGTATGAGAAGAGGATGGCCCGATACCAATTTTAAACAGATCAAAAATACTCAACGCCATCGTGCTGTCTCCACTTTTCTTTTTATCGTTATACGAACAACAAGGGGTTCTGAACTACTGATTTCAATTTAGATTAGCAACTTTGTTTCCTGAAATCAAAATAAATTTCCTATTGGAAACTTATGTTTTTTTTCTTATATAGCATCTATATGATTTTTCTAAGTTTTTCGCGGTTATCTCCGTAAATAGGTAAATCAAGGTCGTAATCAAACACACGCGTTTGGCATTTGAGTGTTGCATGCTCGATCACGATAAGATAAATTCGTTTCCTATTGGAAACTTATTTCACTAAACCGAGATATGTTTCCAAATAAAGAACTGGACTCACCAGTCGACTATAAAAATAAATTGTGAGGTGACAAATAGATGGAAATGCTAACTTCCTTTATAGGTGATATTAATAGCATCGTATGGGGACCATTCATGTTGGTTCTTATTCTGGGTGTCGGATTATTTCTGATGCTTGGGTTGCGTTTAATGCCTATCCTAAAACTCGGAACTGGCTTCAAGCTACTTTTCGAGGGCCGTAATACTAAGAAAGGCGAAGAGAAAGAAGGTGAAATCTCACCATTCCAAGCTCTTATGACTGCTCTTTCTGCAACCGTAGGTACAGGTAACATCGCAGGTGTGGCAACAGCCGTATTCCTTGGTGGACCTGGTGCTCTATTCTGGATGTGGTGTACCGCACTTGTTGGTATGGCTACTAAATACTCTGAAGCTGTTCTCGCTGTTAAATACCGTGAAGTAGATGAAGAAGGCCGTCACGTTGGTGGCCCGATGTACTACATCAAAAACGGTTTAGGCGCTAAATGGGCTTGGTTAGGTACGATGTTTGCTATCTTTGGTGCTGTTGCGGCCTTTGGTATTGGTAACACTGTACAGTCCAACTCTGTTGCTGACGTCTTACAGGCCAACTTCGGTGTTAATATCTGGGTAACAGGTGTCATCATGATGGTACTGGTTGGTGCAGTACTGGTTGGTGGTATCAAGCGTATCGGTAGTGTTGCGGGTGCTTTAGTACCTTTAATGGCTATCGCTTACCTAGGTGCTGGCTTGGTTGTTCTAGCGATTAACGCTGATGCAATCCCTGCTGCTCTAGACCTAGTATTTACTCATGCATTTACCGGTTCTGCTGCTGAAGGTGGCTTTGCAGGTGCCGCTGTTTGGATGGCTATCCGCTTTGGTGTAGCACGTGGTGTATTCTCTAACGAAGCCGGTCTGGGTTCTGCCCCTATCGCTCACGCAGCAGCGCAAACTAAAGACCCAGTACGTCAGGGTTTGGTAGCTATGTTGGGTACGTTTATTGATACTCTAATCATCTGTACTATCACCGGTTTGGTAATCATCACATCGGGTGAGTGGACTTCTGGCGTATCAGGAGCCGCATTAACCTCCGCAGCATTTGCTCAGGCTTTACCGGGCGTTGGTAACTACTTAGTTGCTATTGCACTGGCTATTTTTGCTTTCACTACCATTATTGGTTGGTCTTTCTACGGCGAACGCTGTATTGAGTTCCTATTTGGTGTTAAAGCAATTACTCCATACCGTGTTCTTTGGATCCTTGCTGTACCTGTTGGTGCAGGCGTAAGCCTAGATTTTATCTGGCTACTAGCAGATACCTTGAATGCCATGATGGCTATCCCGAACTTAATTGCGCTAGCACTGCTTAGCCCAGTTGTGTTCAAGCTGACTCGTGAATTTTTTAATCGCGGCAAAGCAGTTAACTCGCTATAAATGATACATAGAGGGAGCACACACTCCCTCTACTTTCCTGCCAAACAACGGCGGAAGCTTACAGAGCCAGGCAACTACTCTCAAAGCAACAACTCAAATGACGACTTAGCAACACCCCTATACAACCCTATATTGTTTACTAAAAGATTTGTGGAGAAATAAAATGGCTGAGATTCAATCAGGTGATCTAAATAAAACGGCTCTGTTTGACCTACATGTTGAGCTCGGCGCAAAAATGGTGCCATTTGCAGGCTACGAGATGCCAGTTCAATACCCGCTAGGCGTCAAAAAAGAACATCTCCACACACGTACTCAAGCAGGTTTGTTTGATGTTTCACACATGGGCCAGGTAAAACTGACCGGCGCTAATGCAGCTGCTGCCCTAGAAACACTCGTTCCTGTTGATATTATTGATTTGCCTGTAGGTAAACAGCGTTATGCTCTGTTCACCAATGAAGATGGCGGCATCATGGACGACCTTATGGTTGCCAACTACGGCGACTGGATTTATGTCGTTGTTAACGCTGCTTGTAAAGAACAAGATATTGCTCACATGCGCGCCAACTTAGGCGATGGCATTGAGCTAGAAGTATTAGATGATCGCGAACTTATTGCTATTCAGGGCCCGACAGCCGCTGCAGCACTGGCACGTATTCAGCCAGAAGTTGCTAGCATGGTATTTATGGATTCTCGCGAAATAAGCATCGATGGCGTTGACTGCATTATTTCACGCTCTGGTTATACCGGTGAAGATGGCTACGAAATCTCCATCCCTTCTGCTGACACTGATCGCTTGGTACGTTTATTTTTAGATCAGCCTGAAATTGAAGCTATTGGCTTAGGCGCTCGTGATTCACTACGTTTAGAGTCCGGTCTTTGCTTGTATGGCCACGACTTAGATAACGCTACAACACCATTAGAAGGTAGCTTGATCTGGGCTATATCACCTTGTCGTCGTGCAACGGGTGAGCGTGCTGGAGGTTTCCCTGGTGCAGATAAAATCTTGGATCAGATCACTAATAAAAACTGGACGCGCAAACGTGTTGGTTTATTAGGCGAAGGTCGTGCTCCTATTCGTGAAGGTGCTGAGCTGTTTGATGCTGAAGGCAATAAGATCGGTGTTGTTACTAGCGGAACTTACGGCCCTACGATTGAAGCTCCGGTTGCTATGGGTTATGTAGAAACAGCATTCAGCAAACTAGATACTCAAGTCTTTGCTGAAGTACGTGGCAAAAAACTACCGATGACTGTTTCACGCATGCCGTTTATAGAACAGCGCTACTTCCGCGGATAAGTTTTAATAGCGTAACTCTTTATAACAGTTAACCTTTTAACCGTTATAAAAACAGGTCGCGGTAAGTTTTACCGCGACCCTTTTCAGCACACCTTGTATTAATAAAGTGTATCAACAAAGCCCAATTAGCATCTTCCTGGAGAGCAACATGCATGAAAGCACGAGCCCTGCGCCAATGAATCCTTTAGTGCATATCACCATAGGAACACACGTTAATCAGGAAAATCGCTTACAAAGCATCGTTGTACATGAACGCTCATTTATTGGCGAGCTACAGTTAGATTCAGACCCTGATGATACAGCGCTATTAATTGCTGTCGGCGATATGCTGGGTGTCAAACAACCCTTAAGCGCATGCCGTATCAGCTGCCTTGGTCAGCTCGTTATTTTATGGCTAGATCACAACCGTTGGTTAATCCTACGCTCCCCAGGCGAGCAAGCGCCTCTTGAGCAGCTATTAGTAGAAATATGGGGACAAGACATAACACTCAGTGAGCATGATAATAAGCTAACGGCACGCCTTAACGAGGCCGCACTTATCTATTTACTCAACTCCAGTAATACTCAGGAATTTCGCACCGATAGCACTGACTACCGCCAAGCTAGTTTGGAACAACTTCAGCAAGGTGATATCCAAATCCAATCAGTAGAAGCGGCTGATAATTATGAAATACTGGTACGAAAAAGCTGTGCTGATACCTTATTAAAATGGTTAAACGTCAGCTAAACAGGTCTTGCTGTGTATCAATTAAGGCACCAAGGGACTCTTCTTTAAAACACAAGATAGCATCTATTACAGGCACTAACTGCTTCTCTACATAGTGCTCATAATCAATAGGCGAGCGCACCTGCTCAACCGGCTCAGGCCCACTGACTGTCATCACATAACTAACATGATGCCCAGGCTGATACGGGCTTTTAAGATCACGTTGTAGCCAATATTTTTCTGCTTTTAGAGCTGCCTGCACATGCGGTGGTTTCATTCGTACATAAGCATCCAAGGGCTGACGCAAGCGACGCCTATACACCAGCTGGTCATCTAACCGCCCTTCCCGCAAATCAACAACTAACTGTTTTAGGAAAATCTGATAAGGCTGATCACGAAATACTGCTTCATATAAACGTTGCTGAATATCACGTGCCAAAGGCGTCCAGTCAGAGCGCACATTCTCTAACCCTTTAAACACTAATAGCGACTCGCCATCGGGTAGCTGCTGTAAACCCGCATAACGCTTCTTGCTACCCTTTTCTGAATGTCTCATGCGCGGCATAAGAAAACGGCTAAAATGCGTTTCATATTCCAGCTCAAGATAGTTTTCTGTATTAAAACGCTGCTGCACTTGCTCCGACCACCAGTTATTTAAATACTCCGCCAGCGCCTTACCTTTTAGATCGGCATCTGAGCAGCCCTCGCCCAGCAAAACAAATACCGAATCTGTATCTCCGTAAATCACTCGATATCCAAAAACACGCTCAATTTCATCACGTGTTTGTTGCAATATTTGATGGCCACGCAATGTAATGGAGCCTGCTAAACGCTGATCAAAAAACCGACAAACGTTGGAGCCCAATACACCATAAAAAGAATTCATAATGATTTTTATAGCTTGAGACAACGACTTGTTATTATTCTTTTTAGCCTGATCACGTGCAGCCCATAGCTCTTCGATAATAGTTGGCAGAATCGCTGTGCCTTTACTGAAGATCGCACCGTTAAATCCCGGAATAAGATCATCATCACTCGCCTGCGGCTTAAACCCATCTGCCAAGCCTGCTGGATCAATCTTGAAGGTGCGGATAATGCTCGGATATAGGCTTTTAAAATCCAGTACTAAAACATGATGATATAGACCTGGCTGGGAATCCATCACATAACCACCCGGCACATCCATACCACGCGCTCCCGAGGCATATTCAGGCGCCACATAGCCTCGCCTGTGCAATCTAGGCAGGTATTGAAAGTCAAAAGCCGCGGCAGAACCACCGACCTTATCTAAAGATAGACCCGTTAAACGCGTCCGCTCTATCAGATATTCCATTAGTCTTGTTTCGTCGAAAATATCCTGAACTAGCTTACAATCTTCTAGGTTGTAACGCGCTAGTGCAGGCTTATCTTCACGATAGAGGCGTTGAATTTCAGCACCTCTATCATTGGCCTGATGAATCAATTTACCGCGCTTAAATAACTTCTGTGACACATATTCAAGTGAGTAACTTTCAAAGTGAAACGTAGCACCTTTAAGCGTATCGATACCATCAATCACTAAGCGCCCTTCCAACCTGACGTACCACTTACCTAACTCAGATTGCACTACTCGTAACGACTGCTCATCACGCCCTAAACGTAAAGGCACTTTGAGTTTACCGGCACGCTCTGACAACACTCGAAAATCAAAACCCACCACATTCCAACCGATAAAAATATCCGGGTCATATTGAGTTACTTGGCGTACAAACGCTTGCAGTAGCGTTCTTTCATCTGGGTAAAAACGCAATGTGTCAGTATCTTCGCCTTTACCCCGCATCAACACTAAAGACAGACCAGCACCGTACAGACCAATTGAATGAATACAGTCTGCTTGCATGGTGGTTTCAAGATCAACCGACAAGACTTTTAGCTGAACAGGGAAGTCATAAGGCTTTAAACGAGGTACTGAAGATGAAGAAGATGCGGATGCAGAATTGCGGGTAACTTCTACACCACCAAAAATAAAACGCTCCATTAGAAAACGGTCTACCGGGCGAATATCTTCTTCCATCATAGGAATAGACGCCAGCGTTAAGCGCTCAATCACTTCGCGCTGTGTTCTTAAAGACAGGCAATAAAGACCATGAACACCGCGCTGCTCAAGATCATTTAATTTAACTTTCTCGAGCCGCCAACCAGATAACGTTTTAAGACAACCGTTAACTGCCTCAATAAACTCATCATGAACGAAGAATACCGATTCCTGCCCAGCAATACTGACAAGAGAAGTCCCTTGTTCAGTTTTAATCCAGTACCTAAGCTCAATACCGCTGGGCTGATCCTGCTGATGACGCGTTAAAACGAAGCCAAAAATAGAGTTCATCTATGAGGCTACAAAGGCTCTTTAAGCGTTGTTACAGAAGCACCTGAAGACTCACTTTCGACAAAAGGAGCAACGACTTCAAGCCCAGGGAACTCAGTTTCAAGAAGCGTCTGGTTTTTCTCTTGGAAAAGAAGTTTTAAATTAGGTCCAGCGTCCATAGTGAAATACACCTCAACGCCCGCCTCTCGTAAGGCCCATATTTTCTGCATTGCGGCAACCGAGTCTGGCTGCCAGTATAATAACGGCGGCCAAGAAGCGATCATGGTAGCGTGCATCGACATCGCATTATGCTCTGCAACAGCGCCTAATTGAGAAAAACTTCCATCATTCAATGCTTGATGTATTTTCTCCAAATCTTGAGCTGCCTGGGCAGGCCAGCTCTGATACAAACTAGCGGTTTCTACCGTTCGCTTCATCCCTGAACGAGAGTCCACAGCCTTAACCGCCGTGCTCACTTTAACCAAACCCACTCTCAAATCTGGCCAGACAATATCCAAAGGATACGCGTGGCTATCCATACCGTCTTCTTGCAGCCCCATTTGCCATTCAACAAAACCGCTATAAATGGAGCGAGAGGCACTACCACTACCCATACGCGCAAATGCTGAAAGCACAGCATCAGGAAGCTGTAATTGAAAATACTGATTAAGCGCCAGAGTCAAAGCAGCAAACCCTGAAGCAGACGAAGCTAAACCCGCGGCTGTTGGGATATTATTTCGCGTATCTACAAGCAACGGATAAGCATGGCTCCTTCGAAATAAACCAACAAATGAGATTACTTTACGGGCAAAGGGAGACTCGACAGGCAACAACTGGCCATTAAGCATGACCTGATCTTCACCTGTTTGAGAAGGGCGTATTTGAGTTCGCGTTCCCAAATGCGCCAATGAAATTGATAAGCTTGAATTTACCGGCAAGGTTAGCTCGTTCTGCCTTTTGCCCCAGTACATACATAAGGCAAGATTGCTAGGAGCAACCGCTGCAGCTTGGTCGGCGGCTATTAATATTTCAGGCAAATAACGAGGCCCGATATCCGCTT
>JAWUYS010000036.1:0-18266 GCA_034110685.1 Neptunomonas sp. | reverse complement strand
GCCGGTGAGCCTTTATATACACGGCCCGATAAATCAAAACGAGAGCCATGGCACGGGCAATAGAAACCGCCAACCCAATTAGCATCAAATTCTTGTGGCCCAACTTCAGGCTTATAGCTAGGAGAGCACCCTAAGTGTGTGCATATACCCACTAATACAGAAACATCAGGACGAATTGACCGGTCCGCATCGTGCGGAATGTACGGCGGCTGTTGCGGCACTTCCGAATCTGGATCCGACAACTTATCCGGATCAATGCTATTCAAGGTCGCTAATGCTTCCTCGCCACGCTTAACAACCCATACAGGCTTTCCACGCCACTCAACTATCATCTGCTGACCTGGTTCCAACTTGCTGATATCAGCTTTAGCTGGTGCGCCAGCGGCTTTCGCCTTGGCACTTGGATTCCAGGAAGCCACGAACGGGACCGCCGCTCCTACAGCACCCACTGCCCCAACGGCAGAAGTGGCACCTATTAGAAGCCGACGCCGACCCTTGTTCACGCCGTCATTGCTCATCAAGTATATCCCCCTCACTCGGCCAGGCTATTTGCTTGTACAAATAATCACCAACCGTTCAGTATAAAAAAATCACGAAATCCGGTTCTGTAAAAATGGCCCAAATAGTAAAGAAAATACCCCTGTTTTACAAGGTGAATTATCCCTTCCGAGGTATCTATAAGACTAAGTATTGACCTGATCCACAGATAAAAAAAAACGCTCGGGCCATAACGGCCACGAGCGTTTTCCAAATTGCATGCCGGATAACCGGCAAACAATTAACGTTTAGAGAATTGTGGTTTCTTACGTGCTTTACGCAGACCAACTTTCTTACGCTCAACTTCACGTGCGTCACGGGTTACGAAACCAGCTTTACGCAGTGCAGGACGCATAGTTTCGTCGTATTCCATCAATGCACGAGTGATACCATGACGGATCGCACCTGCTTGACCGAAGTTACCACCACCTTTAACAGTGACGATTACGTCGAACTTTTCTAGAGTTTCAGTCAGCTCTAGTGGCTGACGAACGATCATACGTGCAGTTTCGCGACCGAAGTAAACTTCGATAGTACGATCGTTGATAGAGATGGTGCCTGTACCAGGGCGCAAGAAAACTCGGGGTGTAGAAGTTTTGCGACGACCTGTACCGTAATACTGAGTAGCTGACATTATCTACTTCCCCTTAGAGTTTCAGTTCTTGAGGCTGCTGAGCCTGGTGTGGATGTTCGTTACCTGCATACACTTTCAATTTAGTGTACATAGCACGACCCAAAGGACCTTTTGGTAGCATACCTTTAACAGCCAATTCGATAACTTTTTCTGGCTGGCTGTTAATCATGATCTCAAAGTTAGCCTGCTTCAGACCACCAGGGAAACCTGTATGACGGTAGTAAATTTTAGCTTTACGCTTGTTACCAGTCACGTGTACTTTTTCTGCGTTTACAACAACAATGTAATCGCCAGTATCTACGTGCGGTGTGAATTCTGGTTTATGCTTACCGCGCAGACGTCGGGCAATTTCAGTAGCCATACGGCCAAGAGTTTTGCCTTCTGCGTCAATTACGTACCAGTCGCGTTTTACCTCGGCTGGCTTAGCAACAAAAGTAGTCATCGATTGTTCGCCTATACTTTAATTAAGTCTAGATAACGGATCTGAAGTTCAGAATTTCCGCGCCCGACTTACCTTATAATTATTAGTTGTTTGCTACTGAAAACAGTAATAAACAACGTACGAAACCTCATCCTGAAATGAGGAGCGCGAATTATAGTCAAATTACTCAGCTAATGCGAGTACTTCTGTGCGCTTATTTAATATAAAAGCCAGAAGATATTTAACCTAGCGCCCTATTCATTTTATTTACAAACGTAACGACACGCTAAGCCTTGTGCGCTTTTGCCAAATAGTCGTGTGATTGCATCTCCAAAAGCCTACTTTGCGTTCGCTCAATCTCAAAAGACAAACGTCCGCCTGTATATATCTCATGAATAGGTACCGCAGCAGACACAATCAATTTAACGCCACAATCATAAAATTCATCGACTAGGTTAATGAAGCGGCGCGCCGCGTCATCGTTTTTAGTGCCTAACTGTGGAATATTTGAAATCAACACTGCATGGTATATTTTAGCAATTTCAATATAGTCATTCTGCGAACGCGGACCTTCACACAACGCAGGAAAATCAAACCACACAACATCTTCACACGTGCGACGCGTTGGAATGCCACGACCATTAATATCAACCAGCTCATTTTCAACCGCTTCTTCTAGATCAGGCGCCAAGCTTTCAAAACTCACATTCAGACTTTCATCAGCTGTCGCATCCAATGGATAGTGATACAACTCAGCCTGTTCTAGTGCACGCAGTCTATAGTCGACACCACCATCTACGTTAATAACATCGGTATGTCTGTTCAAAAGCGCTATTGCGGGCAGAAAACGCGCCCTCTGCAAACCATCTCTATACAAGCCATCAGGCACAATATTAGAGGTAGCTACCAGTGAAACCCCATTGGCAAATAACTGCTCAAACAGACTACCCAAAATCATTGCATCAGTGATATCGGAAACAAAAAACTCATCAAAACAGATAATGCGTGCTTCATCAGCGTACTTGCGTGCGATTTCAGTAAGTGGATTTTTAGTACCATCCAGCAAGCGTAAGTCAGCATGCACGCCCTGCATAAAGCGATGAAAGTGAGTACGTCTTTTTTGCTTAAACGGCAGGCTGTCATAAAAGGTGTCCATCATATAGGTCTTGCCACGACCCACTCCACCCCAAAAGTACAACCCCTGTACAGGCTCAACTGTTTGCTTTTTAAACTTCCCACTAAAACGCTGCATCAACGTCTGAGGCTGAACGTTGTCAACCGCAATCAGATCATCATACAAACGCTGAAGATGGCCGATAGCAATCTCCTGCGCGGGATCGTATGAAAAGTCATCACGCAACAAATCTTTTTTATAACGTTCTAATGGAGTCATTTTTCCACATCACTCTGATCAATAGGCACTAAAATACAGGGGCGAACTGTACCAGAAGCCCCCCACATTCAAATTCAACAATAGGCTAAACAAGAGCCTTTAAAACTCACGCCACCTTGCGCTAATTAAATCCCATCAACGAAATCACTACAGGCAATAAGAAAGCCGTTAATAGCCCTGTCATTCCCATCGCAAGGCCAGCAAAAGCACCAGCGACTGCACTTATTTCAAATGCATACGCGGTACCAAAGCCATGCGCTGCTAAGCCAAGCGTAAAACCTTTTGCCGCATCATCTTTAATACGCAGCAGCTTAAAAACAAGCGGGGATAACAAGCACCCCATCGCGCCGGTAATAAGAACAAGCCCAGCAGCTAAAGATGGAAAGCCTCCAATTTTTTCAACAATCCCAATCGCTATTGGCGAAGTAACTGACTTGGGCGCTAGCGACAACAACACCCCCACAGGCAGATCAAACATCAAACCAACCAACAACACAGAAACAATGGCCGTCACCGCACCAGTTACACAAGCCACTAACAAAACAAGCCACATTTTTTTAATGCGCTCAAAGTGATCAAACAAAGGAACCGCAAGGGCAACGGTTGCAGGCCCCAGTAAAAAGTGAATAAACTGAGCCCCTTCAAAATACGTTTCATAACGAGTATCTGTAACCAACAGGAAACTGATAATAATCGCCATCGAGACCAAGACAGGATGTAATAACGGCGTACCACCTGAGCGCCTATTTAGCGCTAAAGCAAACATAAAAACGGCTAAAGTGACAATCAACCAAAATAACGGTTTGGCAGCAAAATATACCCAAAACTCCATTACTTCGCCTCCCCTGATGAGTCGCTCAACGCTGAACTACCTTTTGCAGGTCCATTAAGCCGACCCAACAAGCGAAACACGAGAGCTGTCACTACCAGAGTTACAAATGTACTGACCAACAAAGCAACCAAAATAGCCAACCAATAGTGAGAAATCATCTCCAGATGCACCATCAAGCCAACACCTGCTGGCACATACAAAAAAGCCAAATGCCGCAATAAACCTTCAGAAACAAGTCTCACAGACTTGGGGGTTCTTTTAAAAACAATTAATGCCAGTAATAACAAGACCATACCAACAACAGGACCAGGCACTGGCACGCCCGAGGCTAACACCAGCAACTCACCCAATAACTGGCAAAGCAGTAATACCAAAAAACCATTAAGCACTAAACTTCCCCATTAATGAGTACAAACTGAGTAATTGCTTCATATAAAGCAACACAACCAAACACAACGAAGAGAACACCTGCACCCCTGTGAACCCAGGCAAACGATATGTAGTTCAACAGTTTTTTCCCTACGACTACTCCGAGCAGCGTGGTTAACGCCAGAGCGACAGTCGCACCAGACCAGACCGGCCAAAAGCTATTAATACCACCCATTGCAGCCACTGCTAATTGGGTTTTATCTCCAAATTCCGCCATAAACATCAATAAGAAAACAGACAGCAATAACCGCTTACCAATTTTTGCATCAACACCAGCAGCTACATCTTCATCAATACGAAAAGACTGAAAACCAAAAACGAAAAACAACAAGGCAACAACCGCAGCAACCAACCACACAGGCAACCATTGAGCGGCCATTGCACCAAACACTACACCAAAAAAATTCAGTACAGCAAACGCAGCAACGGAAGCAATAACGATAGGCATTGGCCGGTAACGCACAGCAAGCGTCATCGCCACTAACTGACTCTTATCACCAAATTCAGCTAAAAAAACCAGAAAAAAAGTTTCCAAGAATGGCGAAAAAAACTCCATCAATATTTGCTCGCTTGGCTTTACGTAAATTACACGCAATAAAAAGCCGGTATTATAAACCGGCTTTATACATGACCACTACCAATAACTACCGCAGCGCAACATAGTTTAGAAGCAAACCTGTACCACTACCCCTTTAACATCACCATCTCTACAAAATTACATGGCCGATGGCGGCTATCTAACTGCTCACGAATAATTTTATGCCAAGCTGTTTTACACGCCCCTGTGGAACCAGGCATACAAAAAATGACCGTCCTATTGGCAACACCAGCAACAGTCCTAGACTGAATAGTTGAAGTACCGATCTCTTCATAAGAGAGCGACCTAAACAACTCACCGTAACCTTCAATCTGTTTATCTAACAAAGGTATGACTGCCTCAGGCGTGCTATCCCTTGCTGTGAAGCCGGTACCACCCGTTACTAATACTGCATGAATATCACTATCAGCAATCCATTGAGAAAGCACCGAGCGGATTTGGTAGATATCATCTTTTACAATGCTGCGCTGAGCAGCTTTATGTCCGGCAGCCTCAATACCTTCTTGAAGAGTATCGCCTGACTTATCCGTTTCAGGTACACGGGTATCAGATACTGTTAATACGGCAATATTTAACGACTGCAATTCAACCGATCCCATCACAACTCCTCAATATTATTGACAGACTTTTGTCTGCTTAGCACTGCCCAGCATGTGAGCACAAACCGGTAAGCGCAACGCATAACTATCCAACAGCGAACGCACTACTTTTGGACGATGCTCAGTTGCACGCCCGGCCGCACCAACAATAACCGCACGCGACTCAGAAGACAATTGCTCCCACCCTAGTAAACCCGCCTCAAGAACAGCAAGGTTTGCACTTAATTCCCACGGTCCTGTTTTTTCTGCATGCTTTATAGCGTCAAAAAAAACCTCATCAAACTCACCTAAATAAGCTTTCATCAAACTTTTATTAGCCCAGCTATAAGCCCAATTAGGCCGTAGTTTTATGGCTGATTCATGAAGAGATAACGCCTGGCGAACTTCATCCATATAGGAAGGCGATTCAGGCAAGCTTTCTGACAGCGCAGCTCTATATAGCATCAAGCGCGCTTTTAACTCGTAATACTCAGCATTACTCGAATTCCAACTCAACGCTGAGTCAATATCTTGATCAGCCTTATCTAACGAGAGCAAATCTACTGAATTTGGTTTAGCTTGCCAGCGCTCAATAGCATAACGCACAGGGTATGCACTGATATCAGCAACAGCCCAACGAAAAGCAAAATAAACCAAGGGGATAGAAACAAGAATAACCAATATTGCCAACAAGCGCGCCAGACGATTTTTTAAGCTTGCAGTCACAGCTTATGCTTCGCTGCTGGCAGCAATACCAACAATAGTAGACGGATGATTAACAAATAAATCTTGAGCACGTTCAGCACCATACATCTGCTCAATCAAGTCTCGTGCTTTAGACAATATAGGCGGGCGATGTTGGCGATTGTGAGCATCGGTTGCAATAACCGTTACCCAGTCGTTCTCCAATATTTCATGCGCCCTCTGATAAGCAGGCGCACCAAACTCACCCGTCACAGACATGGCGGTAACTTGGAACAAACATCCCAAATTCACAAAAGGGAGAATTTTATCGAGGTTATGCACAATATCTTTATTACGTTCAGGGTGCGCAATCATGGGGATAATATTACGTGCCAACAACCACTTAACTAATTTATCACTCCCCGGCGGTATATGACTGTGCGGCAGCTCTAGTAATAAAACATCATAGCCATTCCACTTGCCTATAAACGGCAGCACATTAGTAGCAGCTAACTGTAGAACTTCAGCGCTTAACCGAACCTCACATGCCAAAGAGAGTGATAACGGAACTTGCTGCTCATCCAAAGCCTGCTTAAAAGCATCAAAGTGCGGCTGTAAACCTGCGAGTGAATTATCATAACGCCCAGGATGCAGGTGCGGAGTAAGCACCATATGGCGAATACCATCGGCAACCGCCATACGAGCAAGCTCCATTGCATCAGGCAAATTCTCTGCACCATCATCAACACCTGGTAACAGATGACAATGCAGATCAATCATGCTTTTTCGCTGCTGTAACCATAGACGTCATAGTAACCGCCATACTCCTGACCGTAATACTTAGCGCCCTTTTTCACATCAACCTGGTTAAGCACAACACCAATAATTGGCGCATTTACTTCACGCAGACGCTTCAAACCGTTTTTAGCATGCTGGTAAGGCGTAGAATCAGACCTAACAACATAAATCATCGCACCAACCAATGGCGCTAGCACCATCGCATCACTAACAGCTTGAGATGGCGCAGTATCAATAATGATTCGATCATACTTTGTTTCCAACATCGCCAAAACATCAGCAAAGCGCTTAGAGGAAAGTAGCTCAGAAGGATTTGGAGGAATAATGCCTGCACAAATCACATCAATATTGCCTTCTTCGTAACGTTGAATACATTCATCAAGCGAAGCCGTACCGGCAACCAAATTAGACAAGCCTGATGCAGCACGATCCAAACCAAGCCCTTTGGCGACAGAAGGACGACGCAAGTCAGCATCAACCAATAACACCTTCTCCATTTGCCCAGTAGCAAATGCTAAACCCAGTGCCAATGATGTTTTACCCTCTCCCGGCACAGAAGAAGTAATAGAGACTATTTTATGTGGGTTATCCAGTGCAGATAAAATCAAACCGGTACGAATGGTACGTAACGACTCCGCATAAGCAGACTGAGGGTCATCAATAAACTGACCATAGCTCTGGTTAGGCGTTTTCTTCTTTTTAGGTAACAGCGGCAGTAAACCCAGCATAACAACGCCCAGCTTACTCTCAACTTCAGAAGCACTTTTAACGGTGTTATTAAGCGCCTGCAACACAAACGCAAACATTACTCCAAACATAGCACTTACAACAAAAGCCAATGCAACAATGAGCTTTTTCTTAGGCTTAGCAGGGCGCAATGGAACAACTGCTGGGTCAGAAACCCGTGCATTAGCTGTTTTAAGATCACCCGTGGCAGAGGTCTCATTAAAGCGAGTTAAAAAAGTATTAAAAACAGTACGCTTAGTTTCAACATCCTGCTGGTACTCACTTAACTTATACTCTTTACGGCTAAGGCTTTGAATATTACCTTTAGTGCCCTTAAGCGCAGCCTTTAATGAGTTTTCATTAGCGACAGCTACCTTGTAGTTTGTTTCTATGCCGTTTACGACAGACAATATTTGTCCATGAAGAGCCGACCTAGCATTGGCTAACTCTGAGTTAACGGCCTGCATAGTAGGGTGCTTAGCGCCATATCGTTTTGCTAACTCAGAGCGCTTCAATTCAACGCGCGCATACGACTCTTTCATACGCTGCACCAAAGGGTGCTGCAATACTGTTGGCACCAACTCCAACCGAGAAGGGTTCTTTTTACCAATTGTACGCACCTGGCGATATAAACTTTCTGCTTCTAACCGATCGCGGCGTGCATCAACCAATTTGCCAGCAACCAGCTCAAGCTCTTGGCCAGCAATATTTAAGCCGCCTTTCTCGCCAACAATTTGCTCTTTCTCACGGTAGTTCTGCAAACGCTGCTCAGCTTTAGTCAACTCAGCACGAAGCCCTTCAAGCTGACCACTCAACCAAGACGAAGCCTTTAGCGTTAGCTGCAACTTTGCATCAAGGTTACTCTCGATATAACTCTCGCCTACCGCATTAGCAATTTGTGTTGCCAATACTGCATCAGAAGACTCATAAGTGAGTTTTACGAGCTGCGTTTTTCTCAGTGGTGAAACTGTCAAACCTTCCATAAACTGATCAACGACACTGCGAAACTTAGTCTCTGGTGTTTCTTCACCCACAGGCCCGGCAGGCAACTCAAACGGCAGCCAGTCACGCCAGTTAAAATCAAACGGCAGTAACGACTCTTCTGGCTGGTTAAAAACAGCGTGATTGACTAGATCTAGCTTATTAACAACTTTTTCAGCTAAATTGCGCGACTTTAAAATTTCAAACTGCGTGGTGAAGTATTCTGAATTTCCACCATCAAGCCCATACACTTCTTCAATAGAAACAATATTGGCTTGCTGCGATTCAATCAATAAGGTTGCTGTTGCTCGATAGATTGGCGTTAGCGATGCCACCACTAACGCAGTTAGCAAGGTCACAATAAAAGCAAAGCCAATAATGCCCCACTTGTGGCGCATAATCGTTTGCCAGTATTGTCGTAAATCGATCACATCTTCTTGCAGCATGCGGTCTATCGCTCCCTGCTCTTTCTGAATATCCATGTTGTGTTTCATACTCTTAAATAAGCAGGGGTTAAAAAAAACTTTCTTCGATAGTGATCACATCACCAGGGGTGACTCGTGCGTTCAACTTAACTTTTTCGGGCTTAACATCGTTTAGGCTTTTTTCATGGGAAAGGTAAAACTTGCTAGAGGATGCTCTCTCAGTAAAGCCACCAGCCAATGATACTGCGCGCTGTAATGTTAAACCTGGTTGATACGGATAAGCACCGGGGCTTTTTACAGCACCATTAATATAAAACTCACGATACTCAAGAACGGCCACACTCACACTTGGGTTAACCAAATAGCCATCTCTTAACTTAGTAGCCAACATGTCACCCAAAGCACCCGTCGTTAAGCCTTTGACACGCAACTCGCCAAGAAAAGGGTATGAGATTGTTCCTGCATCGCTCATCCGCACTTCAACGCTAAGATCATCTTCACCAAACACCTTAATGCCTAGTAAGTCTCCTGAGCCCAAACGATAATCGGATAAACCTTCAGAACGCGAATCTTCTACAACCTCAGAAACACTGGCGGAAAACGATAACTGACTGAATGTAAACAGACACAACAAAACGCAAAAACGATGCCACATTTTAACTATTACCTCTAATCAGTTCAGACAAGAAAAACCACCACACTAACATTATAAAGAGCCTTGAATTGTCATGAATACACTATTGTTATCATAATCAAATGCAGACTGATTTGAGTCGCGCTCCACATGTTCAACATCAAACCCTAAGGCCAACCAACGACTAACATCGTAAGAAACACCCGCAGAAAAACTACTGGTATCATCTTTACGGTTGGTTAAGTCATATTCTTCATTGGCAAAACCATAAGCCAATTCAGTTTTCATACGATCATTCCACGCATGATCCCATGTTAAGTTTACAAAACGAGTATCGATAAAACTGTCATCACCCGTTGATTCTTCCAACTCCTGCCCGGTACGCAAGGCAAACGTAGAGTAAGTACGTAGCGCCCAGCTCACCTCGGCATCCCATGTGAATGAGCCTTTATCGTCACGGCCTGAATCTGAAAATTGCTTGTGCGCATAACCCGCTTTAATCACACCGGTAGTTTTAGCTGTCGCATCCCATGTTCCACCAACAAGGTATTTCCACTCACTATTATCCAAGCTAAACACGCCGGGCGTCTCGTTGTGGTAATCAACACCTGTTCGGCGTGTTTCAAGCAGCAATAAGGTTTTTGGCATAACTCGATAGTAAAAGGTCAAACCGGTATGCAACGTATCGCGATCATGCTTACGTGTTAGGCTCCTAAAATTACTATGCTCGCGTACGGTATAAGAAAGCTTGCCAACAATGCGCCCTTGCGCGCCACTGGCACCGTATGTATAGGTTGCACCTACTCTTTTCTTATCCAACTCAACCGGGCCGCTATTAACAGTGGCATTTGCGCCTTCAGTTAAGCCGGTACCTCTTGCTTCATGCGCTTTAACGTAAGCCGCTAGCAAATCGAGTTTATTTCGCACATCAAAAACAAGGTGAGCATCACCCTGAAGTTGCACATCTGTGTAACTATCATCATGGCTACTATGATAAACACCGCGCTTTATATCTGCGGTCAATTTATAAGCATTGGCGCCATCTTCAGCAATAAATTGCACGGTTGGGTTGATAACCGTAACAGCAGAGCTTTTTTCATTAGTAGACGTGAGGAAAATATTATCATCATGACCTGCTTTAACTGTCAGCGCAGGAATCATGGAAACAGGCCCTAAAGAGATAGATGCAGGCTCGATAGCATGAGCCAACATGGGAGAAACCACAGCCGAGGTAAACAGTGCCATCGTGGCCAGCCGCAGCATGTACGTCTTCTTAAACTCCATGAAAGATAACTCCTATTATCTCTATGACTCCATAATGACAATCCAGTCATTTTTCATTCTGACAGCGCCACATGCTTTTGCTTTAAAACTGTCACTAAAAGGCAACAAAAGACACAACTGTATTGCACTGCAAAATTTTTACGATTTTATCTGTTATCGCAAATAATTAATAGCCCTATACCGCCAGCTCCACCTAATAAAAGTGTTGGCAGAATGCGCTCGTAGATAATACTTCAGAGAGTATTAAGGAAAGGTTTTTTGTCGCTTAAGCCATGTTAGAATGCAGCCATTATTTATAATTGATTGATAATGGGAGCAAATGGATGTCAGCACTAACCAAAATCGTCATACCTGTCGCAGGATTGGGCACACGAGTATTACCTGCAAGCAAAGCCATTCCTAAAGAGATGTTAACCGTTGTTGATAAACCGGTTATTCAACACGTTGTTGAAGAAGCGATCAAGGCGGGCTTTAAACAGATAATTTTGGTTACACGTAGCGGTAAATCCTCCATTGAAGATCACTTTGACAAGCATTATGAATTAGAAGCTGAGCTTGCTCGCAAAGGTAAAGACGCATTACTAAAAGCGGTGCGCGATATACTCCCCACGGATGTATCTATTTGTGCAGTGCGCCAAAATCAACCTCTTGGGCTAGGACATGCCGTTTTATGTGCAGCACCGGCGGTCGGTAATGATGATTTTGCAGTCATGCTCCCTGATATGCTTATTCATGGCACACAACCAGAGCAGTGCGATTTAACTGAGATGGTTGCCGACTACCACAGCAGCGGCGCAGCCCAGATTATGGTTGAAGCGGTTCCTTTAGAGCATGTAGAACGTTACGGTGTTGTTGACTGTGCAGGCAAACCATTAGCGCCTGGGCAAAGCCAACCTATCGTTGGCATGGTAGAAAAACCTCCACAAGCACAAGCGCCTTCTAACCAAGCCATTGTTGGGCGCTACATTCTCCCGGCCAGAGTGATGGAGTTATTAAAAGACACCAAACCTGGTGCTGGCGGCGAAATACAACTAACTGATGCACTAGACCGGCTCATCAAAGAAGCACCTATTAATGCTTACAGCATGCGCGGTAAAACATACGATTGCGGTAATAAACTAGGCTTTTTACAAGCCAATGTTATTTTTGGTTTACATCACAGCGAAACCGCTAATGATTTTAAGGATTTTATAAAAGGCTTAATCTAACGGTCTAGTTTCTTCCTGTATTACAGCCCGCTAATACCTTTTGCTAGCGGGTTTTCATACTACTCATCGGAGATGGAATTTTGAGCGTAAAAGAATTACCCGCCTGGAAAGCACTCGAACAACACGCTGGCACAATGCGAACCACGCATCTACGCGATCTTTTTTTACAAGACACACCTATAGATGCCCTTACAGATACGCCTAAAACCAACAACAGATTTGACACATTCAGCGTATCTAATGAAAGCCTATTACTCGATTTTTCTAAGCAACGTATTACGCAAACAACGCTTTCGCTTTTAAAAAACTTATCAAAAGACTGCCAACTAGACAGCTGGAAAGAGCGACTGTTCTCAGGCGACACGATTAATACATCTGAAAACCGCCCAGCATTACACACAGCGCTTCGTCTTCCGTATAACAGCCAGTTATCGATCAACAACCACAACGTTGTGACTGATATTCAAGCAAACCTGGCACATATGAGCAGCATGGTCGCCCGCATACACGCTGGGCAATGGCGAGGCTATTCAGGCCTGCCCATTGATACCATCGTTAACATTGGTGTTGGCGGCTCAGACCTAGGCCCTCTGATGGCTTGCAAAGCATTAAGCGATTCACAACCGCCCGCTGGCCAGCAGCTCAAATTGCACTTTGTATCATCGATGGATGGTAGCCAGATAGCTAATCTACTGGACCAACTATCACCAACGACAACTCTATTTATTATTTCGTCTAAATCGTTCACCACTATCGATACCCTGTCTAACGCTAATACCGCACGACAGTGGTTAAAGTCAGCCAGTGGCGTTAAAGACGAGCTGCTGAACCGCCGACACTTTATTGGTATTTCGGCTAGCCCAGAAAAAATGAGCCAATGGGGAATCCCCGAAAAAAGCCAACTTAATTTTTGGGATTGGACCGGAGGACGTTACTCTTTATGGTCTGCTATTGGTCTACCTATTGCGTTACGCATTGGAATGACCGGCTTTAAAGAGATGCTCCGTGGTGCACATGCTATGGATGAGCACTTCAAAAATGCACCTTTTGAAGAGAACCTCCCCGTACAACTAGGCATGATCGGTATTTGGAATATTAACTTTCTAAACATTCATGCCCACGCCATCCTCCCTTACGATGGTCGATTAAGCCACTTACCTGCCTACCTCGAACAGCTTGAGATGGAAAGTAACGGAAAAAGCGCTAATCGCCAGGGCAGCAGCATTGATTACCATACCTGCCCTATTCTTTGGGGTGAAATTGGCCCTAATGCCCAACACGCGTTTTATCAGTTACTCCACCAAGGCACCGAGTCAGTGATGTGTGACTTTATTACATCTGCCAGGCGCTATGATGGTTTTGAAAATAGCGAGCTTCAACAGCAGCACCAATTATCACTGGCTAACTGCCTTGCGCAATCTCGCCTTCTTGCACTGGGAGACTCTGCAATTGAAGGCAACGATACTGCCCCCATCCACAAACGCTACCGCGGTAATCAGCCTAGCACTACCGTTTTGATCAACGAGTTAACCCCATACTCGTTTGGCCAACTCATTGCCTTATACGAGCACAAAGTATTTGTACAATCCGTTATCTGGGAAGTTAACCCGTTTGACCAGTGGGGTGTAGAGCTGGGTAAAAAAATGGCGACCGAACTCCTCAAACCATTACTAAATGAAGATACGCCAGCCATATTTGATAGCTCAACAACAGGCCTGCTTAACAGTATTCTTTCGCTGCAAGCTCAAGACAAGGAATCTAAACAATGAAAATCGTTATCTGGGGGCTCGAACTAACCGCTTGGGCAACAGCAGGTATGCTGGCACAATCGGGTAACGATGTTTTTATTGTTAATGATACTCAAATTACTGACCCTGTCGCATTAATGGGGAGCAGTATCAGTAATGAGCCCGGCCTAAAAGACCTGATTAATCAGCAGTTTGACAAAAATAACCTACAGTTTATCCAAAGTAGCTCAGCGGCTTTACTTTCTACGCATTTCATCAGCATGAATCCCGCTGAATTTGAGCACGCCCAAAACACAGTTTCACAGATAGCCAAACAAGGTTTAGAGAAAGTACTAATCATCAACCAAAGCCATTTTGGTGTGGGTTGCACTGACAAATTACAGAAGATCCTCGATATCGAAAAAGACCAAGCAGTGGTCTATCTAGCAGAGAACATTTCGGAAGGGGAAGCACTTAAAAACATACGTAAACCAACCTCCCTTACATTAGGCAGTACCAACGAATGGGCCAGCATGATGACTCGCTCATTATTGCGGCCTTTTAGTAGCCAGCTTGAACAACTATTAGTAATGACACCTAAAGAAGCTGAGTTTGCCAAACTATCTATCACTGGCATGCTGGCATTACGTATTGGCTACATTAATGAACTCGCCAACTTAGCAGAACAACTGGATGTTGATATCGAAGTGATCAAGCAGAGCCTCGGTGCCGACCCGCGTATTGGACATCATTACCTCGCACCGGGCTGTGGTTTTGGCGGTAATACTTTTTCTCAGACGATTAAAGGATTGGCTAACCTGCTCTCTGAAAAGCGCCAGTCACAGCTACTGGATACCGTACTACAAGAAAATGAAAAGCAGAAAGAGCAGCCGTTTCGTAAACTGTGGCGACATTATGAATGCGACATCCACAATCTTAATATAGCGATTTGGGGTGCATCATTTAAACCGGGTTCTGCAGCGCTTGATAGCGCGCCCAGCTTAAAGATAATCAGCGCGTTAACTGCGCAACAGGCCAATGTGCACATACATGACCCGGAAGCACTAGAGAATATCGAAAAGCTTTACGGGGGGCATCCACAAGTGCATACATATCGGGATAAGTACGAAGCACTCAACAATGCAGATGCTCTGCTGTTACTGACTGAGTGGCCAGAGTATGCATCACCTGATTGTGAAGAGATGAAAGAGCGAATGCTCACACCGCTTATTATCGATGGACGCAACCTCTTCAGTAAAGAACTACTAGAAAGCCTCGGTTTTACTTATTACGGAATCGGACGCTAGCGCGAAAGGAGATAACAAATAACAAAGCAATAGCTACGCCAGCAAGGTTCGCGTAGCTATCGCCCATGCTATAAACACGCAATGGCCGCCACGCCCCCTGAAGATATTCCAACAGTGGTGCCAACCCAAACAAGACGGGCCAAAAATAGAACCAACTTACCGATCTAAACGCGAGCCATGCCGTAAGTGATAAACCTAAAAAACCACATACATGCCCAATTTTATCTGAGCCATGGAATAACTGTGGAGGCGGTACGGGCCTAAAAATCCCATAAGCCACGCCAGCAGCACACAACAAAAAAACAGCCCAGCGAAACCAAGCCGAAGTAAAAAACTGACTATTCATTAAAACCATACTGCATAACAAGATTACTCATGCGGAACCCAGACTTTTGCATCGGGTACAATCGCTTGCAACTTTTTAACCAATGCCGCTTTTGCCTCTTCATCACCATGTACAACACGCACTTCATTAGGTTTTTTGTAAATACGTTTAACAAAATTAACTAAGTTAGCTTGGTCTGCATGTGCGGAGTAGCCACTAATCGTAAAAATACCGGCACGGATATCGATCCGCTCATTATCCAAAAACACATAACCGCCACGCGGCCCATAGGTTTGAATATCACGCCCGGGAGTTCCCTTCGCCTGATAACCAACAAACAACACTTCAGTGCGTGAGTCAGGCAACAGCGCCTTAAGGTGATTTTGTATACGACCACCGGCACACATACCGCTAGCAGCGATAACAATGGACGGGCGCCCTGAATCTTTAAGATGCTGCACCAGTTTCATATGTTGCTGATGGCTATCAATGGTTGTTAACTGATCAAAAGACAATGGATGGCGATTATCGGCTAATTTCTTCTGAGCTTCGCCATCCCACAAATGCTTAAGATCCCGATAATGCGCCGTGAATTTTGCCGCTAAAGGAGAATCAACAATAACATCGATGGTTTCCCAAGGGCTTTGCGTTTCTGTTTTCTCTTTATTCTTAGCGTTACTGCGCTTAGTAACACGATAAATAATCTCTTCTATTTCATATAGAAGCTCTTGAGTACGGCCGATACTAAAGGCGGGAATAAGCACCGTACCGCGATCTTTTAAGCAACGCTCAATAACTGACTTTAATAGCTGACGTCGGTTTTTTCGGCCTTCATGAAGCTTGTCACCATAAGTGCTTTCGATAACGACAATATCCGCTTTATACGGCGACTTAGGGGCCGGTAATAACGGAGAATAAGGCGCACCTAAATCACCCGAAAATAAAACCCGCTCACCTTGTGCGTCAAACTCAACATAGGCAGAGCCCATAATATGACCGGCAACACGAAAGCGCCCGCGTGTTTTAGGCAAACCATCCACCACAAACCACTGATCATAGGGAATAGGTTTTAGTAACTGCACTAGGCGCTGCAACACTTTATTGATTAAGTTTTTGTCCCGAGAGACACCCACCTTGATGGCATCCTCAATAACCAATGGCAACAAATGAGCGGTGGCTTGGGTAGCATAAATTGGCCCATTAAAACCTGCCGCCAATAAAAACGGAATGCGCCCTACATGATCAATATGGCAATGCGTAACAACAAGCGCTTTAATATTATCAAGCGGAAAATCAATCTGCTTTTCGCCTAGTTCTCGGCCTGCAGATTCTGCCCCTTGAAACATACCGCAATCAACCAGCAATGCTTCGCCACTAGATAACGTCATTTGATGGCACGACCCAGTGACTCCTTGTACTGCGCCGTGATGCTGAATAGATACCATAAAACCTCCCTGTTACAACCACCAAAGGCGGTAAGCTAAAAACATGGATTAAGCTTTGTAGCCACTAGGGTTAGATGACTGCCAGCGCCAATGGTCTTCTACCATCTGCTCTATCCCAAACTCAGCACGCCAATCCAGTTTATCTGCACTATAGGCAGGGTCGGCGTAACAAGTAGCAATATCACCGGCACGACGCCCCGCTATCAAATAAGGAACGCTACGGCCACTGGCTTTCTCGAATGCACTAACAACCTGCAGCACAGAATAACCATTACCGGTTCCTAGGTTATAAACCTGGCAGCCATGTGTGAAAGAGCCTTCCGCGTCTGTTTTATAAAGCGCAGCTAACGCCTTTAAATGCCCCGCGGCTAAATCCAAAACATGGATATAGTCACGTACACCCGTACCATCAACAGTAGGGTAATCACCACCAAATACATTGAGCTGCTCTAGCTTACCAATCGCTACTTGCGCAACATAAGGCATCAAATTATTGGGAATACCATTTGGGTCTTCGCCAATCAAACCACTGGCATGCGCACCCACCGGGTTAAAATAACGAAGAATAGAGATCTGCCATTCAGGATCTGCCAACGCAATATCCCTAAGTACATTCTCGATCATCAACTTAGACTGCCCATAAGGGTTGGTTGCTGATAGTGGAAAATCTTCACGGATAGGAACAGAGGCAGGGTCACCATAAACCGTCGCTGAAGAGCTAAACACAATACGCTTACAGTTATGCTGAGCCATCGCTTCAAATAAATTAACAGAGCCCGCCACATTATTTTGGTAATACATAACAGGCTTAGCGACAGACTCACCAACAGCCTTGAGGCCTGCAAAATGAATGACAGCATCAATGCTGTAATCAGTAAATACTTGATTCAGTGCGGCTTTATCGAGAATATCTCCTTCAACAAACACCGGGCGCTTACCTGTGATTGTCTCAATGCGATTAAACACTTCAGGATCACTATTACAAAGATTATCCAGCACCACTACATCAAAGCCAGCTTCCAGTAATAAAATATCCGTATGGCTACCGATATAACCGGCTCCGCCTGTTACTAAAACAGCCATGTAAAACCCCTTATTTACTCATTACTCATTCGGTTAATATGTATTATGTAATTAGACTTTTACACGCCCGTAACGGTCTTCAAAGCGTACGATATCGTCTTCGCCTAAGTAAGCACCAGACTGCACTTCGATTAATTCCAAGTTAACTTTACCTGGGTTCTCTAACGCATGAACTGCAGTAATGGGTATGTAAACCGATTGGTTCTCGGTTACGTAG
>JAWUYS010000035.1:0-72441 GCA_034110685.1 Neptunomonas sp. | reverse complement strand
TCGTGTTCTTTCTGGGTGCTGTAATGCTTCCGTTTGCGAGGTGAACAAATTAACGGCACTCATAAAGAAGCCATAATCGGCAGGGTCAATAATGTTGTATTCAATCCCTTGTCGATCGAGTTCAAATAGCTGATTGCTCCTAAAGGCACTCATTGCATCTACTTTATGGCTAATAAAGTCATCGATGTTAAAAGAGTGCTCAATTAATTCAGCATTAGTTTTAGTAATAAAAAAATGATCTAGCATTAGTGCTAATGAACTGTATTTAAGCTCGTCTTTGGTTCCCATAATAGTTTTACCTATCAGGTCTTTAGGTGTTTTTATCTCTTTAGAAGTAACGAAAATAAGGGGTGACTGCTGGTAATAAGTCGCGAGCAAAACGATGGGTTGTAGTTTTCCTTCGTGAATAATGACACTGGAATTATGTATACCGTAATTATTTTCTTGGGAAAGCACTTTATCAACAGTATCAAAGCCTGCTTGATACTCTAATAACTCAACATCTAGCCCTGCTTCTTGATAAAAACCCTTCTCTTTTGCCATGATGAAGCCGGCAAACTCAAATTGGAACTTCCAATCGAGTTGTAAAGAAACTTTTTCCAGCGCAACCGCTTTAGTACTAATGATCAGCATTACTAGAAGAGTAACGAGGGGGAGTAAGTAAAGGCGATGTTTAATGTCTAACAAATGCTGAATTCGCATCGATAACCATATCCCTATGTTATTTGCTATGCGGCTTCCTAACAGAATAGAAAGAAAACGGCTTATGAAGTGTTAGCTAATTTAATATTAGCACAGGATAAATTAACCTCTTTTTTTATATGGAAAGAGGACGTCATATTAAACTGACTCGGAAGGTAAGGGGCGAGAATAGAGGTAGCCTTGAGCAGAGAAGCAACCAAGCGAAAGTAGCAGGTTTTTCTGTTCTTGTGTCTCAACGCCTTCGGCAATAACTTCTAAGCCGAGCGCTTGTCCTAGTGCAATCACGGTTTGCACGATAGCTCGGTCTTTCGGTGAACCAGGAAGATGTTGAATGAAGGAACGGTCGATTTTAAGCTTATCAATGGGCAATTGCTTGAGGTAGTTGAGCGATGAATAACCTGTACCAAAGTCATCGATGGCGATATGTATTCCCATATTGCGTAAATGGCTTAGCACTCGGGTAGCTTCTAGCTCGTTACCCATCAAGAATGACTCGGTTATTTCTATTTCAAGCTTATTGGCAGGAAAACCTGTCTCCGTTAGTGCTGTTTTTACTGAAGAGAGAAAGTTGCCTTTTTTCAGTTGGGGAACCGAAACGTTGATAGCGATGTAATCAAATGATTTTCCCGACTCCAGTAGCTGTTTTCCTTTTCGACAAGCTTCGAAAAGAACCCATTCGCCCAGCGCTAAAATAATATTGCTCTCTTCTGCAATCGCAATAAATTTATCAGGCATCACCAGCCCTAAGCTGGGATGTTGCCAGCGAATAAGAGCTTCGTAACCGATGAGCTTCTCATCAGCTAGGCGAATTTGGGGCTGGTAGTAGAGAGTAAAGTCGTTTGCTTGTAATGACTGTCTCATCATGGCTTCAAAGCTTAGGCGCTCGAAAGCCAAGCTGGTCATCTCTTTTGAATAGTACTGGTAAGTATTACGCCCATCCGCTTTTGCTTGAAACATAGCCGCATCAGCGTTGCTGATGAGCTCGTCATATGTCTCATTATTTTTAGAGGTAAGGCTAATACCGATACTCACTGAAATATAAACTTCTTGATCTACGATAGTGAAGGGAAGAGAGAACTGGTTAATGATTTTTTCAGCCATTACCGCTGATTCTTTTACTTGGTGTATATCTTCCATAACGAAGACAAACTCATCTCCGCCAAGTCTGGCTAGGGTGTCATCTTTGCGAATACATTTTTGTAGTCTCTCTGTGACAGCGACTAATAATGTGTCACCAGCTACATGGCCGAGACTGTCATTAATATTTTTAAAGTGGTCAAGGTCAAGGAACAAGACGGCAAACTGCCCTCCTGAGCGTTCTAGGTGTTCCAAAAGGTGTAAAACACGAGCTTCTAACAGTAGCTTGTTGGGTAGCCCTGTTAGTGAGTCATAATGAGCTTGGTGCTCTAGTGCTTGCTGGGATGCTTTAAGAGCGGAGACATCTGAAAAAACCGCTACATAGTTTTGCACATCACCTTGTTTGTCCAAAATGGCAGTAATAGTTAATAACTGCGGATAGATCTCACCATTTTTGCGGCGGTTCCATACTTCGCCGGTCCATTTCCTGTTACGGCGGACTTCGGACCACATGGCATGATAAAAATCAGTATTATGACGACCAGAGCGCAGAATAGCGGGTTTCTGGCCGAGCACATCCTTTTCTGAATAGCCTGTAATATTCTCAAATGCTTTATTGATGGAAATAATACGTGTGAAAGCGTCGGTAATAATCACGCCTTCCAAGCTGTTTTCAAACACTACGGCCGACTGCTGTAAGCGTTCTTCTGCATCAACTTGGAAGCTCTGATCGTGGAGGGTGGCAATGACCATTTTTTGATTTTGAATATTAAGCTGTGTTGCTGATATTTCAACAGGTATACGTTGCCCTGAACAAGATACACAGTAGCCATGACCGCGATAGTTCTTTTCACCTTTGCTAAAAGCCGCCTGCATATTATCGAACACAGTATTTTTGAATGGGCTTAGCTCGGTGATAATAACGCTAGGCCTAAGTTGTCTATCTTTAGGCTGTGTGTTTACAGGATGTTCTACAAGGGAGGTAAAACCAAACATCTCCGTTGCTTTTGGATTGACTTCAAAAATACTCCAATCCATTGGATCCAAAACAAGAATGGCGTCGTTAGAATCCTCAAAAAATGTTTGGTACTTTTGCTCACTGTCTTCTAAGGCTTTGTGTGCTGCTTTACTGGCAGTTATATCTCTCTGAACACCAATAAAATGTGTCAGTGCGCCAGCATCATTATAAACCGGGGATATGCTGATTTTTACCCAAATTAACTGGCCATTTTTTTTATAGTTTCGTAGCTCAACAGAGCAAGAGTCGCCTTTTTCTATCGCGCCTCTAATGATGTCTAAAGAGGGCTGGTCTCTGTCTTCATTTTGCATAAACCTGCAATTTTTGCCTAGTAACTCCTCTTGTGAATAACCCATCATCTCTTCAATTGCCGGGTTAGCATAAATAATGGGTAAGTCGCCCTGTGCTGAGGTAATAAGAATGCCATCCTCAGTAGAACGAACGGCTCGATCCTTTATCAGCAGCTCATTTTCAATAAGATTTTTTTGGGTGATATCAGTGACCACAGCCAGAAAACCTATTAAATTTCCTTGTTGGTCGTGTTGATAAGACCAGTTAAGGCGTATATCAACAGGGCCGCCATTTTTATGAGCTTTAGTTGTTTCAATGGGAAAAGGTGTGGGTTGTTCTGTTAGGACTTTACTGAAGAGTGCTTTGGTTTTCGCTCGCTCTTTCGTGTTGAAAGCCAGTTCCCATACATATTTTCCGACGAGCTCTCCTGGAGCATATCCAAGCATTTTATGGTAAGCAGGGTTGCTGAAGGTAATGCGCCCATTTAGGTCATGTTCTTGAATTCCGTGGGGTAACGTATTCAGAATTGTCTGTAAGTGCTGCTCAGCGGTTTCTCTTGTTTTAATATCTTGTGCTAAGCGTTCCTGTAAGTATTGGCTGGTCATCGCTGAAGAAAAGTAGGCCGTGAATTCTTGCAATAAACGTAGTTCTGATGATGATGGCTGACGCACTTCTTTGCAAAAATGTACAGATAGAAAAGCAGGGTTTGTCTGTTGGATGCGAAGAGGCGCATTAAATAGCGTTTTGATTTTCCACTGCTGATAAGTACTGTGTAGAGGCGAGGTAGGAGAGTCATGGTCAATGAAGATATTCTGTTGTTCAATTGTTTGCTGCACAGCTTCTTTCATGGCGTCTGTAAAGGGCAGCTGATTTGAGTGAGCAAGTGCGCCGGGAAAGTCAGGAGAGCAGCTTTCATAAAGAATCGTGGCAGATGAGAGCTCAGTGTCGTTCGCCAGCAATAGGCTTACGCGGTCTGCGCAGAGTACTCTACATAGGTCTGTAATAGACTCAGATAACAGGGTATTGATGTCTGTGGCGCTTAGCATGCGAGCAGCTACATGCTCTAGTGCTTGAGCGAAGTGGCTTTCTTGAATCTCTTTTTCTGCAACCTCTAGTTGATGATTTAACTTGAGAATTGATTCTTGTAATAGTGCTATATAGCGTGACTCAATACCGCTGATTAATCCTTTTCGAGTAATAATACCGGCGGCAAAACCGTGCTCATCTGTTACTAACAAGCGATGACAACTTTGGGCAATCATTTGTGCCCGAGCTTCGCTTAAAGGGGTGCCATAGCTAACACTAAAAACAGGTGTGTTCATTACCGCTTGGACAGTTGTAATATTGATATCTATCTTTTCATCCAGCAACCGTACAATATCTTTTTCGGTCAGTATACCTTGCACGTTTGTACGTGAACCAATGAGAAGGCAGTTGGCTTCGTTTTTTGAAAATGACTGAAATGCTTCTTTAAGGCTGGCGCTTTCAGGTATAAATTGAAGCTTATTGTCGATGACATTATCGACATATTTCACTTCCATCAGATACTCAATACCCAGATGATGAATAAAGTCGGTCGGTGTGGCGATGCCTATAGGCTGTTTTTTATTATCGACGACAATTAAGTGTCGAATGTCATGCTGGGCGAGTAGATGATAAGCTTCGTGATATAGCATATCAGAGGGCGCTGATATAACAGGAGATGTCATAATATCTGCTGCTAATAGCGAACTGATATCTGTAGAGCCGGCCACGTGGATAATATTACTTTCGGTGACTATTCCGACCAGTTTTTCTGATAAGTCGAGCACAATAAGAGAACTTAACCGCTTTTCTCTCATTAGGCGGACAATGTCTGGCACAGAGGTATCGGTGGCTATTGATACTAGCGAACCAGAGCAAATAGATTGTAATGTGAGCCTGTGAAAGTTATCCATCCGGCCATTCAGTTTCCGTTCAGAAAATAAAGCTCCATATACTATATTAACAAGCTAATCGCATAGTTGATGAGAGTCAATAACTTAGTAATTAGCTAGGTTATTAGTGGTATCTACTTATATTATTTGATATCACGCAGAATGGATTGCGTCACGGAGGATAATTGCAGTTGCTCACTTTGCTCTTGTGGAAGAGGGCGACAAAGCTTGATGGCTTGTAAGCCTGAACGTGCTGTAAACAAACCTGCTCCTATACCTTGCCCTGCCCTTGCTGAAATAGTTGTGGTTAACGAGCTGCCTAAAATATGCGAGCTGGCATGTATCGTCATCTCACTCAGCCCCGCAAAAGCGATATTATGTAGTACTTTTTTCAGTAGGCTCCATTGTGTGGTGGCTCCAGCAGAGATGCCATAAATGTTTGTTATTTCGCGTAGCATCTTCAGGTTCCGCCAACCGACTAGCCACATATCAAATGTTGCGTAAGGGCTTAGAGCGACCATGATGCCTGACTGTACACTGAAGCGGTGAACGCATTGACGAGCAGCTTCATCTTGCTCTTTTAAGGCATGTTGGGAGATATAACTGATAATTTCGCCATCATTATAGGCGGAGTCTACTTGTCGAACGGCATCCTTAAAGGACTTATTGATAGGCGTGTTTTCGTAATACGCATCTAGCTTCTTGAGTAAGGACAGTGCTTCCCCATGAGTTTTTTTGCCTCGTAATGCTTCTGCTTGAGCATGTAACTCTTCGGTTTTTTTGAGTTGACGTAGTCCTTTAAAACCCTGCCATACCCAGAATAGACCGCTGATAATGGTTACTCCGGTTAATGTACTAAAGGTGATACCCAGTGCCGGGTGTATAGCAAATCCCCAGTCAATAAGGCGGTATATTTCACCAATAACACCTGCCGATAACAGCAGGGTAATGGAGGCTGTAAATACAGTTGTCCAGCGGCTGCGTTTTTTGTTTGTACCGGGTTGTTTGTTAGTTTGCAGAGCGTCGTTGTTTTCTTCTGTCACCACAGATACTGACTGCAGAGGAATCTCTTGTGCCTTGGGTGCTTCCTGTTCGCTGGCCATCTTATTTTGCAATTTGTCAGGGTCTATCAAAACTGGCTCTTTCCATTCGGTCTGTTTGCTCATCAGAATATGTCTCCTGTTAAGTACTCCAGTGCTTGGTCTAGACGAATATGGTGCGCAGGCTTTAAGTCAGTTTGTGGGAGCTTTTGAGGTGCAAAATCAAGGAAGCGAAAACGGCTGCTATTCCAGTCGAGCTCAGTCGGTAGTTCAGTCGGTACTTCACCAGGAAATAACGCCATTGTTTCGCCTGTTTTTTTGTTGACGCCTTTCAAGCAAGAAATTGTCTGGCCATCGAGCACCGCTTCAGCTGCTTCCGTTGAGCGGATAGATGCGAGCGCCATGCAACGGGTATCGATGCCTTCAAAGCGAATATCTCGTTGTGCATCTTGGATGATTAGCTCAAGAAACTTGTCTAAATTATGGTGTTGATTTGACGTTACATGATCCGCTTTAGAAGAAGCAAAAAGAACTTTATCAATACGAGGGCTAAAGAGCCGGCGTAAGAAGCCTGACGGTCCATAGTTGAAGCTCTGAAGTATATCGGTGAGGGCTAGTTTCATGTCATCAAAACATGGCTTGCCATGATTCAATGCTTTGAGACAATCAACGAGAACTACTTGTCGGTCAAAGCGAGAGAAGTGCTCGCGATAAAAACGTTTGACGATCTCCTCTCGATAAGCTTCATAACGTTGTTGTAATAGCTGATACATCGACCCATCAGGGATAGATTCCAGATTGCTGGGAGGTTGCAGGACTGGAAATAGCTGTAATAAGGGGCTAGATACTAAATCGCCTGGTAAAACGCAGCGCCCCGGCTGAATCATGCTTAAAGCGTTTTCATTATTGCGAAGTAGGTGTAAAAGCTTTGTGTATTCTTCGCTCAAAACAGACAATAGCTGCTCATCAGCGGGGGCGCACCAGTCGATCGTATTTTGTGCAGTTACCCAGTTTTTAGCCAGGGTTGCTCGAGGTTCAAGCAAGAATAGTTCTTGCTGCTTATTGCACCACTGCTCAAAGTTCAAATGAAGTAAAGGAAGGTCTAGTAACCACTCTCCTGGATAATCAATAATGTCGAGGTACAGCGTGGCGGTATCATTTACTAAGCGTTTCAGACGGCTGGCGGGTTTGTATTTTATAGCGAGTTTTACTTCTGATAAGCCTGTTGTAGATTCTGGCCAGCTTGGCGGTTCCTGCCCTAATGCTTGAATCGATTGTGTTAAGGGAAAAGGGCTCTCTGATGAGTTGCTGAGGTTTTTAACGCTGATAATTCGCTGCTCACTAGCAACTTCAAAAAAAGGTAAAGAGCGACTTTGTCCTGCTTCTAGTAAGTGATGTACCAGAGAGGTAATAAAGACGGTTTTGCCACTACGGCTCAGCCCTGTTACGGCAATTTTTAAATGCTTGTCTAAGCCTTGGGTTGCCACTTCTTTAAGTTGATGCTGGATATCATCCAGCAGCTCTTCGCCTATAAGATTTTTTAACTTGGAGCCCAAACCCATGTTTTTTATCCCAAATGATAACAATACTCTAGTGTGACAGAATAAAGCTGAATCAGTGCCAACAAAAGTACCCGTGTCGAGTTTTCAAGATCTTGGCTTAGTGTTTCTTTATATACAAAGGATCAAACCAATTAAAAGAATGTAGGGGTAAGCAACAGTTGGGCGAGCTGCTTGGCATAAGTACTCTTTTATCAGCCCCATAAATCCTGAACGCTGCGCTAACCATTCTGAATTTAACTGGCAGGGAGGGAGGTTATTAGCCGAACTAGTGTCTTGTAATGCTGTTTCTACTTTAATTAGACGATCAGAAATTCTTGCTTGGAATGTTTTCCAAATAGCATCTTGTAGCCATAAAATTGCGAGAATAATAGCAATGTATAAATTGGCTTGCGCTAATAAAGCAGCTCCGGCCGAAAGTGTAATAGCCAACAGTTTGATATAAAGCGAATGTTTTTCATAAGAATCTGATTGGGTTTGTAGTACATTCCACTCATTGATCAGCGCGTTTGGTGTATCCATATCACTCTCCTTTTACTTTTTTCGTGCTAAAAATGCAGAATTAATACTCTTTAACCCATTCAGGTTGGTAAGGTGCTAAATCTTCGATATTGAATTTCTGCTGCAGTGCTAGTAAATCATTTTGGTTTTTAGTGAGATCATCGAGTGTGATGGTGTTGTTGTCTAATTCGAAAACATGCCTAGAGGCGCGGTAACTGAAGTCTAATATTGCCATCGCGCGTGCGTCACCTTCGGCCGCCGCTTCTTTAATTTTACGCTGCTTTCGGTAGATTCGATTTAGTTCAGCTTTTACTTTACGCATGTAAACGGCTTCGTAAAGAAAGGGGTGCTGCTTGTAAGTAATGAGTATTTTCGCGAGCAAAAGAGCCGCGATGATGACTCCCGCTATATTCCAATGTAGGTTCTCTCCTTCAGGACCTCCCCAAAAATGGATGAGTAGGGAGGAAACCGTTAAAGAGATGGCGAGCATAAAAATGCAGATAGCAATAAATGTGATTTTGATGTGCTTGTTATAACGGGCTTTATTAATATCTTCCAACTGCATTGGTTACTAATTCCGGTTTAAGTGTGGATTAAATAGAGAGGAGTTAATAGGTAACGATATTCGGTGAGTATAAAGTAAAGTATTTATACACAGGTATCTTTTTAAGCGTTCGCAGTGCAATTACCTGCTCCTCGTCTGTTTCTTTTTAAGGCTCTAATGTCGTAGTAGGCGAGGGTGTTATCCAAGTATCATGGTAATGCCCTAAAACACTATTGCGGCCTGACTGTTTGGCTCTGTAAAGAGTACTATCAGCGCGCAAAATAAAGCTGGAAGCACTCTCATTGTTGGCCTCATCCCAGCAAGCAACACCAATGGTGATAGTGACACAAGATGCGATCTCATTTTTGGGGTGGGGCATGTCTAATGCGTGGATTATTGCTCGCAAGTTTTCTGCGGTATCTACTGCTGTTTGAATATTGGTGTCAGGCAAAATAATACAAAATTCATCTCCGCCATAACGTGATATTTGATCACTACGGCGTATTCTTTGAAGTAACGCATTGACGACGCTGGTTAGGCAACGATCTCCTGCTAAGTGCCCTAATGAGTCGTTATAAGATTTAAAGAAATCGATATCTAAAAAAATAAGTGACAAGGGTTTTGTATCACGAGCGGAAAGGTGAATCTCTTTATCTAGCGTTATATTAAATTGGCGGCGGTTAGCAATATTTGTGAGCTCATCAGTGAGAGCAAGGTTGCTAAATCTTTTTGTGAGATTGCTCAGTGCTTTTTCTCGCTTCACCATATTACTAACATCCGTGATTTCAATCATGCAGCACGTTTGATTTTCATTAAATGGGATGGGCAATATACGAATGAGTTGCTCTATGGGCTCTGCTTTTCCTTCTCCTTTAAAAAGAGGAAAAGGGCGACGGTTCAAGCTGGGGGACAATAAAGAAGAAAGGTGGTTAACAAGGGCGTCTGTAATAGCAGAATGTAGTCGACTATCATTGCTTTCAGGAAAGAGTTCAATAAATGATTGACCAAGAATATCCGCTGGCGACACTCTGAGTGCTCTCTTGAACCAGTGATTTACAAAAACAATCGAAAGGTTTTGGTCGATAACTAGCACGCCTGCATGTAGATTTTCTAAGACTTCTTGGTACAGCTTCATCAACTAAGCCTCAACTTTGGAAAGAAATAACTTTATTGCTTTATGTAAACTGGCTTGTGACTCATTCCCTAAAAGAAATGCAAGAAACCCTTCGATTTTATGGTTTTCTAGCCCAAGCCTTATTTGTAGAATTAACACTTGTTTCTCTGACATTGAGGGCTTAAGAATATCCGTAATATACCCAGTTGAAAATGTTGGTAATTGGCATTTGAAGCGTTCATCCAGCATTTCAGCGATGATAGAAAAGCACGCATTTAGAATAATATTACCGACCTCACTCATCGCATCTTGTTCTATTTCGGATAGTTGCTCAACCGGCGTGTCGGAGCCAAGCATGAGGCGCACTACCTCTAAGCTATTGGTACTAGGAAAGATCAATAAAGCTCGGCCAGAAAAACTTCCATTGAACTGCTGAGAAACGCTGGTAAGGTTTTGATCGTGGCGAAGGTCTAAAAACTCAGCAGCTCGTTGAGGTGAAAGAATATGGATAACCGGCACTGACATAGAAACAGGCTCGTTAGTCAGCTTACTTAGACTAGAGGCTGCTCGACCCACTCCAACATTAAAAATCTCTTGTAACGCGTCTAGTTCTAGAGCATTCATCTCATCAGGCATGCTCGGCTCTCCAACATGATAGCGCTTGTTGTACGACGGCTTCTGTAATGGGCTTTTCAATGAAGTGGATACCCAGGTCGTTAATTTTAGTTTTGTTAGATGCTTGGATGTCAGCTGTCAGAATGATGATGGTTGATGTCGTCATTTGTGGTTTCATTATTAATGCTGCCTCAAGTCCATTTAGTACAGGCATATTAAGGTCCATTATGACTAATGATGGTTGGTGTTCAGAGGCTAGAGTAATGGCTTCTTGGCCATTTTGTGCTTCGATAATAGTCCAGTCTGATACCAGTGATTGGAAAACTTTAGAAAGTATCATTCTTGATACGCGGCTATCATCTACAATCAGTAAAACGTTGCTCATGCACGATTATCCGTATTTATTAGAAACTTCTTAATTTGAATATAGCAAACTATCCCCTCTGTTGTGAAAGGACATTAGTCGCTGTTTAGATTATTTATTGAATGGCAAGAGGCAGGCGCCTTCTAAGGTATTTATTAACCTTAGAAGGTAATATTAGAGAAGGATGTTTAGAACGCTTTAACAGTAGACTTAAGGTCCAATATGAGTTGGCTTAAGTCTTTAGATGCGTCGGCAGTTTTGCCCGCAGCCGCTAGGTTGTTAGAAGAGATATTCCTGATATTGTGAATATTGCGACTGACCTCTTCTGAAACTGCACTTTGTTCTTCTGAGGCTGCTGCAACTTGAGTGCTTCGATCAGTAATTTCGATCATGGCTAGGTTGGCTTTTTGAAAAGCATCACCTGCTTCTTCAGCGCATTGAATATTGGTAGCCGCATGTCGGTGACAGCGCTCCATGGCTTGTGCAGTAACGTCTACTTTGTCTTGGATTGATTCAACGGTTTGTCTTATTTCACTCGTTGACTGTTGAGTGCGTTGCGCCAGTACGCGGACTTCATCTGCGACAACTGAGAAGCCTCTGCCTTGCTCTCCTGCCCGTGCAGCCTCAATAGCGGCATTAAGTGCTAAGAGGTTGGTTTGGTCAGCAATGCCGTTAATAATGTTGACAACATCTTCAATTGAGATTGCTTCTTTCTTTAATTCTAAAGATGCATGGCTAGCGTTTTGTACATCTTCTACAAGTAGCTGGATGCCAGATACCATTTCATCCACTTTGCTTTTTCCGGCTCTAGCCAGTGCTGCTGTTTTTTGTGTTGCTTCTGATGTTTGCGCGGTGTTTCTGGCAACTTCATGTGCGGTTGACGACATTTGGTTCGCGGCCGTTGCTAGCATATCGCTTTCTTGATCTTGCTGTTGAATACCAGAGGTGGTTTGGTCGATGGACTCATTGGTATGCTGCATGACATCAGCCAGCGTGTTGATGCTGTCTTCTACTCGTCCTATCACTGTTCTTAAGCGGGCTCTCATCATTAATAGTGATAACTCCACCGCTCCAGACTCATTCATATTATCTGTCATTACCCACTGTGCAAGCTTATTGTCATAAACTTCGTCGGCGAAGGAGGATACTTTTCTGAAAGGCGTAGTGAGCCAGACAATGCTTGCAACTAGCATTAATGCGAAAACTATAATCAGAGAGTGTTGTAGAAATGCGGCTATAGGCGAGAAGTGAGTGATGACTAATAGAGCGGCTAAGATGCTGGTAATAATAGTGAGTTTGTTAGCCGTATTGGTGCGTTGTATTTTGATGTTAGGGTTGTTATTTATTTTGGCATATACGCTCTCAGCGTGTGCGATCATCTTATCTGTTGGGCGTGTACGTACCGACTGGTAACCAATTTTTTTACCGTTAATATCAAAAAGCGGCATGACATAGGCTTGTACCCAATAATACTCTTTATTTTTGCAAAGGTTCTTAACCATGCCCATCCATGGTTGATCACTTTTTAGATGAGCCCATAGGTCGGCAAAAGCAGCAGGTGGCATATCCGAGTGTCTTACCATGCTGTGAGGTTGGCCGATTAGTTCTTCAGAGGAGTAGCCAGAAACTTCACAGAATTCGGGGTTGGCATAAATGATATTTCCACGTAAATCAGTAGTTGAAATTAACCTTACATCGTTTGAAAATTTACGTTCAATGCTAGCCATTTTCTCTGCTTCCTTTAGAGATTTTTCTTGGGTGTGCTGACTTTCTTAAAGTTCAGAGCAATATTGCTATGTGCGGCAATTACTATACGTACAATGTTGCGGCGCAGCAAATGCGGATTTCATTGCTCATGTATCTTGGCTGAACAGTATGTGTATTGTAGTCATTAATTGTTGGTTGTGTATTACCTAACCCCAAATTAATGTACTGGATAACAAATGGGCATGGTTAGGCGGGTAAGGTTTCCAGTGAGCTTAGCTCAAGTTTAGAAAAGAAAAGTTAAAAGCAGCTTCTTTTTAGCTGCTCACCTTTGCGCGGTATTTGTGGGATAAGTCAGTTAAAGATAAGGGTCTATCAAAATAGTAACCCTGAGCAATGTGGCAGTGGTAGTTGCTTAGCTGCGCGAGTTGCTCTGCTGTCTCAACTCCTTCCGCTACCATCGTGAGCCGGTATGACTCTCCAATAGCAATGATGGCTCTGACCAAGTTATCACTTTCACTATTAGTTAATAATTTATCAACAAATGAGCGATCTATTTTTATTTCATTGATAGGTAAGTTGCTTAAGTAGCTTAGTGATGAATAGCCCGTACCAAAATCATCTAGGGATAGGTTAAATCCATGATCCCTTAATTTTTGCAATATCGGTGATGCATAGGCTAAGTCTTCAATGAGAAGGCTTTCGGTTATTTCTAAAGTAATCAGTGTGTTATCTATTTCGTGTTTTGAAACGACAGCAACGAGATTTTCTACAAATAGGGGTGCATTTAACTGTCGTGGAGAAAGGTTTACAGAGAGGGCAATAGGCCGCTTCTGGTCGCGATTGAAGCCGCTAATATCTGCTAGGGACTGCTCCAACACGAACATGCCGATCTCATGAATGAGTCCTGTATCTTCGGCAATACCAATAAAGTCTACGGGAGAAATCTGTCCTAGCTGCTCACTGTGCCAGCGCACGAGTGCTTCTACGCCATGTATCTTACCGCTTTGGATAAGAATTTGCGGTTGGTAAACCACGCTAATTTCATTATTTTTTAATGCTAACCGAAGTGCTGATTCTACTTGTAAGTCTTTATGTACTTGCTGGTTTATCTGAGTGTTAAAAAATAGAAACCCTCCCTTTTGTCGAGCTTTAGACTTGTAGAGTACGATATCTGATTTGCTGATCAGTTTTTCTGGATCATCGCCGTCATCAGGGTACATAGTCACACCGATGCTACAACTGGAGTGAATGACTTTTCCCGCGATAGAGAATGAGTTTTTAAAAATACTCTGAATGCGTTCTACTTTTCTCTCAGCGGCTCGTAAATCTTGTAACTCAGGAAAGCAAAAAATAAACTCATCACCACCAAATCGCGTAATGCTGTCGCCTGTCTGTAATACGTTTTCAAACTCATGACTGACGGCTTGGAGTAATTCATCGCCGGTAGAGTGTCCATAAAGGTCGTTAATTTTCTTGAAATCATCAAGATCAACAAACATTAGAGCGAACTGAGTTCCGTTAAGTTTTGAGCGCTCTATGCCTTGTGTGATTCGTTCCTTCAATAATAGGCGGTTTGGCAGTTGAGTAAGAGCGTCATGGTGGGCAACATAGTGAAGTTGATCTTTAGTTCGCTGCAATTCATCAATATTGCTGCCTATATGTTGTTGAAACTTTTCAAACCTTCTGGAAATGCTGCGACTTAAATAGACTAATACTAAGATTAAAATGAGCGTTGCTAAAAAGCTGAGTAATAATATTTTTTGCAGCTCATCCTTATTTTGTTCGCGAACAATGGCTTCTCGCTTCATTAAGTAATTTTCAACTTCTTTGATATACACGCCAGTACCAATGACCCAGTTCCAGCCTGTGATACCTTTTACATAGCTTATTTTTTTTGCAGGTTGGCCTGTAGTGGGCATCACTGAACCGATGTATTCAACATAATCGCCACCTTGCTGCGCTGTTTGAATAATTTTTCTAACAAAGGGGAAACCATTAGCTCCTCTTCCATCAAGGTTATTGGTACCCACAAGCGATTTTTTGAAATGCGAGAGGTAATTACCTTGGTAATCAATCACAAAAACATAACCATTGTCGCCATAGCGGATATTGCTAATTCTTTTTAAGAGCCGTGCTTTTATATCGTTTTCGACATCGATCAGGTACTCACCTGTGCCAATAAACCAGTCGTAAGGAGCGAAGTGCTTTCCAAAGCCGATTTTCTCGAATTCGTAATTCTTATTTTGCGGCTTAACAAACCACCAGTGGTAAAAGCTTTCACCATTGGTTTTTACTAACTTCCCCATTTCCCGAACGATATAACGGCCTCTTATATCTTTTAGATCCCATTTTGATGTGCCTTCCATTTGAGGGAGCAGTGGGTGCATCACATTGATGCCATTAGTTTTATAGATAAAGAAGTAACCACGACCGCCATTGAAGGATATCCGACGTAAACTGTCGGTTATTAATTGGGTTACTTCGGCTTCCGGTTTATCTTTATTGTGTTGGTAAATGTTTTCAGCAATCGCATAGGCTTCATTAACACGCTGCTTAATATCATTTTTAAGGGTGCTTTTGGTTTGATTTTTTTCGAACTGAATATCTTGAAAAACTTGATCGACTTGGCTTTTAGCAACTGCTTTTTGAAGATTCATAAAGTTATCGCGTAGTGAGGCGATATCACTTTTTGCTTTCGTATGATTGTTATAAATGATGACAGTACTTAGCAATGCGATAAAAATCCCAACGACCAGAACCGGAGCCACTTTGATAAGACGTATAAGTTTCTGATCGGATATTATTTTCATCGTTCTAGTATGGTTCCAACATCGCTCAAAATTGTCTGCGCTACTAACACGCAAAAATGTATAACTAGTATGTGATAAAAAGCCTCCGTTGCTTCTTTGACTATAGACCAGGTTATAAAAATTTACATTGAGATAACTCGTACTATTCGTGGGTATTTACAGAAATACAGCTTCTTGAACAATAGGTTAGGTTTTGTTCGTTCAGGCTCTGACTACGGTGGTGTCGAGCATTATAGAATTAAAAATTAAAGGTTTTGTCCGAGCGACTCATCAGTGATGAGTCATGGCTGTTGATGATAACAAGCTTTCCTGCCCAGTGTTGATGTAGTTTATTGAGTATGCGTGCGGCTCGTGGTTGGTCGATACCTGCCGTAGGCTCGTCTAGTAATAATATGCGGCTATCTTGGAGCAGCAAGCGAGCAATGCCGAGCCGTTTTAACTCTCCTCCTGATGGCATACGCTCACTATGGCCAAGCCAGGTATTGAGTCCATCGGGCAGCTGTTGTAGCCAATCATCTAATTCTACAAGCGTTAATGCTTCAATAAGGGCTTCATCAGTATGTGTCTGGTGTAAGCAGAGGTTGTATCGCACGGTGCCACGTAACAGGTCGATTTTTTGAGGCATGCTGTTTATTTGCTCAACATGGCTACCGTGAATATTTATACTTCCAGAGTTAGATGTGAGCCGCCCTGTTAGCAAGTGCTGTAATGTTGTTTTCCCATGCCCGCTAGGCGCTGTTAACCAATACCAATGGGGAGCGGTTAATGTGCCGCTGAGTTGCGAAATGACTGCGGATGCTTGTTGAGGATAGTGATAGTTCAGATTAGAGAGTTGCACTGAAATCTCTTTAGTATCAATAAATTGCCTAGATTTATATTCATTATCAGGTTGGTTTTGAGAGGGCGAGAGGTTATCAATTCTTTCTAATGCGGCGTACCCCAGGCCAAAGTTTGCCAATGCACTGGTGCCGTTTAAGATGATTTCTTGTGTGCCTAGCGTCAGCAACAGCAACATAAATAAGTGCGAGCCTTCAATCTGCTCTGCTGATAAAGCGAGCAGCCCTTGCCAGAGAACAACGAGCGTGAGTATGGCTAAAATTACTTGATTGATTGAAAGTACGGTTTCTCGGGCAAGGCTGGTTTGTTTTTCGGTGAAGTCGGCAATACTTGCTTGATCCAGTAGCGTAGTGCCTGTTTTTTCAAGACGTTGATGCAGGATTAGTAAGCGTAGGTTGTTGAATATAGAGCTGGCAGTGCTCCATTGTTGGTTACGCTCTCGATGGAGCTTGTCTTGCGGTGCAAGTACTTTACGCAGATATAGCCAAGGCATGAATAAGATTGAGATGAGTACTAAGGGCACTAACCAAATACTACTAGCAGGTAAAAAAACGGCCATGGCAAAAAGGTACAGCAGGCAGCACAGGAGCATCACAAAGCCTGGAACGAGTGCGGACAAATACAGAGCCTCTGCATGTTTAATATCTTCTAATAAGCGGCTGCTGGTATCGTGGTTGTTGAGTGGGTTTTCTTGCCAATTTTTATTGGCTATTGTTTTGAACAGTTCTGCTCTGAGCTTGGATATTACGCGTAAAGTCGCTTCGTGAGTCGTGACCCGTTCACCGTAGCGGCCCACGGTACGTGTTATCGATAACCCCCGGACAATAGCGCCTGGAGCAAAATAGTTAAAGCTGTGGGCTCCTGCGATACTCAGCCCTGCTAATGCTGTGGCGCTAATAAACCAACCTGATACTGTCAGTAGAGCAATCCCTGCGATAGCAGTGATGGTTGCTAGTAATAGTCCGATAACTGCCATTGAGCGTTGTTCCCACAACAAGCTGAAATAGCGTGCTACTAATCTAGGCATCAGTGGCTTCCTCTTTGCTATGTAGGGTGATGACTTGCTGAAAAAATGCTTTATCACTGATGCGGTGGCTCGCCATGATCAGCATGCCACCCTGTTGAGTAAACTGTTGCAGTGCTTTTAAAAATAGGTCTGCGGTCTCGTCATCCAAATTGGCTGTCGGCTCATCCAGTAAGAGCAAGTCTGGCTGGTGCAAAAATATACGTGCCAACGCAATACGCTGCGCCTGTCCTCCTGATAAGTAACCGCCGCTGTCACTGATCTGATAATCCAGCTGCTTAGGAAGCTCCCTTACCAGAGCATCAGCTTGTGCAGCCTTAAGTGCGGCAAATAACTGCTCATCAGTAAATGCTCTGCCCAGACAAAGGTTGTGACGAATACTGTCAAACAGCAATTCTGGTTGCTGTGCTATATAGCCAATTCTGCTTTGCCATTGAGTATGATTAAACACGTCGCTAGCCTGCTGGTTTATGAGCAGTTGGCCTGCTGCTATCGGTAAAAATCCTGCTAACGTATCCAGCAAGGTGCTTTTCCCTATACCAGAAGGGCCGCGCAATAGAACGCTTTGCCCGGGTGTTAGCGTTAGGTTCAGCGGTTTATTTAGAAGTTGGCCGTGTCGTGCTGTTTGTAGGTTGCGAAGCGTAATGGTGTTGATTTTTTTTGATAAACTTTTCTGCTGGCTGGCTGTGGGTGGATGTTTTGCAGGAGTATTGTCGTTAGATGGGTTATTGCTAAATAAGCGCAACAGGTGCTCAGCTACGCTTATGGCATCAGCGCGTGCATGGTATAACGTGCCTAAGCGGCGAAGTGGAAGGTAAAACTCAGGCGCTAGCATCAGTAAAAATATACCGTGCCCTAGTGATATCTCGTCACTCCAGGTACCTATTTGATACTTTCCAAGAAACAATAATCCTAGATAGACTGCGACCAGAGCGACGCTGATAGCGCTAAAGAACTCAAGTAGCGTCCCCGATAAAAACGCTAACCGTAGCACTTGCATAGTAGAGCGCCTGTAAGACTCGGACTGCTCATAGACACTCTCTTGCTCGTGAACGGTGGCTCTGGCTAACTGCAAAGCGTTGAGCCCTTTTATGCGATCAGCGAGCAAGTTTCCTAGACGGTTTAGTTGTGTAAGGTTTCGTTGGCTGGCCTCTGCTGCTTTATGGCCAGCGATGATCATAAATAATGGAACCAGTGGCGCTGTGAGTGCAAAAATGAGCGGCACCAGCCAGTTAATGCTGCTGCAAGCAATGATAATTAACAAAGGAGCCAGTACGGCTAGTCGTTGCTGCGGGAGAAACTCTGCAAAGTAATCTCGAGTGCTATCAATTTCAGTACTGATTAAGCTGCTGAGCTCAGCAGCACTAAAGGTTGGGAATAAGTGAATGTGATGTTGTTGGCAATGTTGGAATGTAGCAGTGCGTAAAGCGTGGCGTATCTTGGTACTGGCTTTATCGGCCAATCGAGATTGAATTAATGGTAAAAGCGCTTTAATACTGAGTACTAATGCTAATAGCCACCACCAGTGAGTTTGCTGCCAAATACTTTGTTGCAGGTAAACCGCACTATTAATGAGCAGAGCAATGATGGCTGCAAAAACAATAGTACATAACGTTTGGGTTATGCCAATGCCGGTGAGCCAAAAGCTCTCTCGGTTCGCGATCTTACCAGCGTTAAGCAATAGCGTTTTAGCATCGGGGCTGTCACATAAAAGTGCTGTGCTGTTCTTCATATTAAATAACTCTTATGTAAGTCTTATGTAGATACGCCAGTACACGCGGATGAATGCTTGTACTTTGCCTGCTAGGGCAAGATTTCTGGTAGAACGCTATGTTTTTTGTCATTATCGTCATACATAAGACAAAATTGACGGGGCACGACTATGACCAATGCTAGCTGGTTGGAAACAATGCGCAATGTATTGGATAGCTACAACGACCCTGCGGTTTTGGTAGATGCTGATTACAACGTGGTGGCTACCAATAGTAACTATGATTTTCGCTTTGGTGAGTTGGATGGTCGTGGCCCTGCAAAATGTTATTACCTCTCGCATGGTTACCAGCGTCCTTGCGATCTGGAGGGTGAAACATGCCCAATGCAAGAAGCACGCGATACCGGTAAGCGTGCCAGTGTGCTGCATATTCATAATACGCCTCAAGGCAAAGAGCATGTTGGAATAGAAACTATCCCTATTGTTGATGAAAAGCAGCGTGCTTACTTTATCGAAGTCATGAAGCCGATTCTTGAGGTGAGCGCTGAACCGATTGCCAATAAGATGATTGGGCGTAGTAAGGCTTTTAACGGGCTGGTTGATCTGATTCAGCGCGTAGGTAAAACCAATACCAATGTTCTTTTGATGGGGGCTTCGGGAACGGGTAAAGAGCTGGCTGCTCAAGCCATTCACTCGGCAAGCCCTAGAGCAAACAAGCCATTTGTCACAGTTGAGTGTTCTGGTTTGACGGATACTCTGTTCGAAAGTGAGTTGTTTGGTCATATGAAGGGTGCTTTTACTGGAGCTACGTACACGCGGACAGGCCTGGTGAAGTCGGCTCATGGTGGTACCTTGTTTCTTGACGAGGTAGGTGATGTTCCTTTGCATCTTCAAGTTAAACTGCTGCGATTGATTGAAACTAAAACCTTTCGCCCTGTGGGAGACAGTAAGCCGGCCGCAGCTGACTTCAGGTTGGTATGTGCCACGCATAAAGATTTGCTGGATATGGTTGAGCAAGGCGAGTTTCGTGAAGACCTTTATCACCGAATCAGTACTTTTCCAATTCGTTTGCCAGCATTGGCGGAGCGAAGAGAAGACTTGCCATTGCTGGTAAAGAGCATTTTGTTGCGCATCGCTGAGAATCAACCTTTGAGCCTGACCGAAGCCGCGCAAGCGCTGCTTTCCCAGCAGGCGTTTAAGGGTAATATCCGGGAGCTGAAGAACATTCTTGAGCGTGCGGTTGTATTGCGTAATGATGACCAAATAGATGTCGATGTTATACAGCAAAGCTTGCACCTATTGCCGGTAAAAAATGTGGCACTGCATGATGGTCTAGAGGCAACGCCAGAAAGTGCTTTTCAGCTTTTAGCTGAGAATAAACTGAGCCTAGAACAGTTAGAGCAAACATATTTACACACATTGCTACAAACTTACCCGGATAAGGGGCTGGTGGCCGATATTGCCGGCTGTAGTTTGCGTACCTTGTATCGCAAATTGGAACAGTAAACTGGCCAATACCAGTTTACTGTTGCTTATGTGCACTGCTTTACTCTTCATCGTCCATTTGGTTTTCTAGCCACATGGCGTTAATAATGCCAAAACTGCAGGCGAGTAAAACCCCTAAAACCCAAGCGAAATACCACATGCTGATCTCCTATTAATAAAATGAAACGCTGTTGCTTTCGATTGCTTCTGGTTCAACACGGCCCCACATTTTGTAGTAGCTCCAAACGGTGTAGGCCAAAATCAGCGGCACGAAAAAGATGACCACCCACAGCATTATTTCTAGCGTAAGTTGGCTAGATGTTGCGTCCCACATCGTTAAACTACTGGCTAAGTCCAACGATGATGGCATCAAGAAAGGAAACAGCGTGGTGCCTGCCAGTAAAATAATGGCCGTTATTGATAGCGCGCTACTTAGAAACGCCCAGCCATAGAGCGCTAGCTTTGTCAGTAAGCTCGTTAATAAAGGTAAGACTACTGCGAAAGCGGGCAGTAACCAGAGTTGTGGGTAAGTAGCAAAATTTGCAAACCAGTCATCGGTGCGAGCTACCGTTTTACTTAATGGGTTAGAGCTGGCATCGCCTATAACGGCACTACTAATTTCGTATCCGGGGATCGCCGTTACTAGCCAGATACCTGCAAAGATAAGTAATAGGCTTAGCAGTGGCGCAGTTAAGGCTGCTGTTGTTCTGGCGCGGTTTTGCACCTCGCCTCCCGCGCGCATTTGTAACCACGTAGCACCATGTGAAATAAGCATGACCACACTGGTTAGGCCGCACAGCAGAGCAAACGGGTTGAGTAGTGCCCAAAAAGACCCACTATAAGTTGGCCGGGTAAATTCATCAAAGCTAAAAGGTACACCTAAGAATAAATTCCCAAAGGCTACGCCAAATACTAAAGCGGGTACAAAAGAGCCTATACACAGGCCTCGGTCCCAATTATTACGCCAGCGTTGGCTAGGCATTTTACTACGATATTCAAAGCCGATGGGGCGAAAAAACAGTGCAAATAATACCAATAGCATTGCCCAATAAAAGCCAGAAAAGGCTGTGGCGTATACAAGTGGCCAGGCGGCAAAAAGTGCACCGCCGGCTGTCACAAACCATACTTGGTTACCGTCCCAGTGTGGCGCTATGGTGTTAATAATGACGCGGCGTTCAGTATCCGTTTTACCGAGTAAAGGTAGCAACATGGCTGCGCCAAGATCAAAGCCGTCGGTAACAGCAAAACCAATCAATAAGACGCCAACAAGTAGCCACCACACTAGTCGCAGAGTTTCGTAATCAAACATGCTGTAGTTCTCCCTGCTGTTCGTTGTCGTAACGGCCGGTTTCTAATGCACTTGGGCCTTTGCGGATATACTTCACCATTAAGTAAACTTCGATAACTAGGAATAGTGAGTAGAGGCTGGCAAAGCCTGCGATACTCATCCATAAATCAGCTTCAGTGAGGTTCGATGTCGCTACGTAGGTCGGTAGAATTTCCCCAATAGCCCAGGGTTGGCGGCCAAACTCAGCGATAAACCAGCCAGTTTCAATTGCAATCCAAGGGAATGGCAGGCCGAATAGACAGAATTTTAACAACCAGGGTGTTTTATGCTCACGACGGCGAGCCGTGAAATAGAACGCTGCCGCAAAGATCACTAGCATCAAGAAACCAGAAGCCACCATAATACGGAAGGCCCAGAAAATAGGTGCTACCTGTGGAATAGTGTCCCGAGCAGCTGCTTTGATCTGCTTCTCGCTTGCATCGATAACATTTTCGGTAAAGCGCTTCAATAGCAAGCCATAGCCGAGGTCATCACTTACTGCACTAAAAGCCGCACGATTTTCTGCATTGTCCTCGCCATTTCGTAGTTTTTGTAGCAAACCATAGGCGATTATTCCGTTGCGGATACGCACTTCACTGGCAGCGATTAAGTCTTTTATGCCAGTGACCTCTGTATCGATGGAGCGGGTAGCTATCAAGCCAAGTAAGTAGGGAATCCGCACGGCGTAATCCGTGGTTTGGTTTTCCTGATCTGGTAGCCCAATTAGCGTGAACGCTGCTGGCGCTGGGTGTGTTTCCCATTCAGACTCGATGGCTGCTAATTTAACTTTCTGTACGTCACCGACTTCATAGCCACTTTCGTCACCTAGGATGATGACTGACATAATAGAAGCCAAGCCGAAGGCTGAGGCAATCGCAAAAGAGCGTCTTGCAAAGCCTACGTCTTTGTTACGCAGCAGGTAAAAAGCACTAATCGACAGCACAAACATGGCACCAGTGACATAGCCTGCTGACACGGTATGTACAAACTTGACCTGCGCAACTGGGTTGAAAATCACCTCTGTAAAGCTATCCATCTCCATGCGCATAGTTTCAAAATTGAAATAAGCACCGACCGGATTTTGCATCCAGCCATTAGCGATAAGAATCCACAGAGCAGAGAAGTTGGAACCGATAGCAACTAACCAGGTTACTGAAAGATGCTGTACCCGAGAGAGGCGGTCCCAACCGAAGAAGAATAAACCAATAAAGGTCGACTCTAAAAAGAAAGCCATGAGGCCTTCTATGGCCAGTGGTGCACCAAAAACATCACCAACATAATGTGAGTAATAAGCCCAGTTCGTACCAAATTGAAACTCCATCGTTAGGCCCGTTGTCACGCCTAATGCGAAGTTGATACCAAAGAGCTTACCCCAAAAGCGGGTCATGTCTTTGTAGACTTGTTTGTTGGTCATCACATAAACAGATTCCATGATGGCCAGCATGAATGATAACCCTAAAGTCAGGGGTACAAATAAAAAGTGATACAACGCCGTTAGGGCGAATTGCCAGCGGGAGAGCTCCACAACTGTTTCGGAAACCATGCAAAATGACCTTTTATCAAATGTAAATCTGGCTTATGCCGGAAGTAGTGAACAATGGCTGCTCAGCAATAAACTGAGTAGGTTACTCAAGTATTAGCACAAGCTATGCCAGTTTCTTTTAGTACAAAAAAGTACCTTAAAGTTCGTTATTAGTGGCTTGGGGGTAGCAAGTCGATAAGTTTTTAAGTTTGAGGTGTCATTTATGTCATTTTTAATGCGACGTATATGACAAAGTTGGCGGATGGTATGTCGATACAGAGAAGTAGCTAAGAGAAAACGGGCGCTTGAATGCAGCGCCCGTTCAGTGATTACCTATCTGTTCTGAATATTTTTGCGGGGTTGGGTTTCGCTTTCCAAGGGAGGCCTTCATTTTGCCAGCCGTTCTTAACTCGTAAGCCGGTTTTTTCTCCTTCTTTTACTTTTGCGCCCTGAAAACCATTAATAACATAGTGCGCATTAGTAAAGCCGTTCTCTTTCAAAAACTTAGCACTGGGTAAACCTCGCTCACTTCCTGAGCGACACATGGTAATAATAGTGGCAGTTTCATCTAAGCCTTGCGCTATTAATGCTGTTTTTACCTGGCTAATAAAGTCAGGGTTTTTATAAAGACGAAAGCGCTTTTTTTGTGTATCCCATTGTGAGCGATCGACCATTAAGTAGGGGATGTTAAGGTCTACTTCGTCAGTAAAACCAATAAACATAATCTCTACTGGATCACGGACGTCAATAAATAGAATGTTATTACTTTGTTTGATTAACGCTTGTGTGTCCTGTGGGCTAATGCCTATTTCATCGGCACTCGCCACGCTCAATGGTGCAATGAGTAGCGTAGCAAGTAAGGTACGTATGATGATATTTTTCATGATAAAACTCACTTTTAAACACGTTAGAAATTGTACACACGCACATTTTTTGACGACATCATGCTTGCCATTTGTGGCGGTGTAGCAACACTGACATCTTGACGTAAATCTTGTTTATTATGGGTGTTATTTGGTAGATAAAGAGCACATACGCTGACACTACCCCCACTTTTTTGTAACTTAAGCATAAGCTGCTCTGGTGTAACATTACGTGGTTTTAAGGTTGCGCTTGTGGTGGTTTTTAGTGCTAAATCACCTGCTGTATCACACAAAAGAACATCGACGGATACTCCTTTTGCCTGCATGGCATTACCTAAAACCATCGCCATTCCTTGAGTTTGCAATGATGAGCTAGTAAGTATTATGAGTGCCTGATCAGCTTGCGTGGTGCTATCTTCTGCTTGTACCGCTGTGATGGATAAAGTTCCAGCAACTAAGCATGTTGCAGCAATGTGTTTGATTGATTTCATATCAGTTCTCACTATTAAGGAATGGAATAAATAAATTAGATGTTATTAAATTAGATCTATCTAATATATTGAATTAAAATAGATATGTAAAGAACATGAAGTGAGGTGCTTATATTGCTAACAGGTCGGTGTAGGTTTTCTGCGTTAAAAGTAAAGGGTATGAAATGTACAAAAAAAGACCGCTCTCTGAGAAAGCGGCCAAAGGACTAGCTCTAAAGGACTGGGTTAAAAGAACCTGACTGATCGGTAATTAGATCATTTTGCGAACATTATCAGTTGGAATGTATGGGACTTCTAATTCATCCAGTGCTTTGTATTCAAACTCTGCGTTAATGGCTCTTACCCATTGATGAGCGCGAGGTAGTAATTGGCGGTCATCTGTTTGCATGCGCCCGCGTGCAACTAAGATTCCCATATCGGCGCCTAGGTACGCATAATCACCGGCATTATAAACCCGTATATAAAATGCATCCTGACCGTCACTTACATTGTTCCAGTCGATACTGCTACGAACAAAGGTTATATTGCCATCATCGAGCATGCGCCAGATGCCTGATTGCGGCGCTTTTGTGATTGAACGTACTTCATCGGTTGTATGCTTGAGTACAAGTTGTGTCCAACTACCAAAGTCTGACCAGCGTTTTTGAATCTCATCTACATCAATTTCAAAGTCGACATCCATAAACTCAAGTAGATGAAACAGCATTAATGGGATGCCGCCATATTTGGATGTCACTAGGTTTGTAAGTGGGCTGGCGCCACTGATACGAGGGTTTATTTCGCCCAAGTAGACCTCGCCGTCATCGGTATCGACTAGGTAATCAAAGCAGAAAGTGCCGCGATAACCTGTTTCGTAGAGCTTGTCTCCCATAGCCTTAACCATGCCGATGATCTTATCGCGCTGTGCTCCTTGTAGGATCTCAGGGAAAATATCATTACCACACCAGCCGCCTTTATAAGGTGTTAACTCTTGGTAACCGGTGATATCAGTTTGCAATGGCCCAACCATAGTACCGCAACGGGTAGCAACGGCTTCGACGGTGCCGGGGATGTGATTAATGTATTTCATCACCTTGAGCTTTTCGCCAATAACCTTATCGGCTACTTTATTCCAGTCAGCTTCACTGCTAATGAAATAGGTTGTTTTGCCGGAGTCACCATAAGGGGTTTGTACAACCAGCTTTTCTCCAAGATTATTTTCGGCGGCTAAGGCGCGCAGTTCTTGATAGCTGGATGCTTCAACATCAACAATATTGGGAGCACTAGCAACGCCTGCTTCGTTGGCTAGTTGAGTGGTCACAATCTTAGAGTCTAAGCGAGTACGTAGTTCTGCAGGAGGTAGTGCAATATCGACACCTAGTTGCTTGGCAATTTCCTCTGTTTTTTCATCGAACATAACGGTCAGTATCTTTCCTTTACCGCCGTTTCTTTGGAATAGGTCAACAGACTCTTTATGGCTTAATAGGTAATTGACCATATCTTCCATCGACTGAAATTCTCTTTCAGTGTTCTGTTCTGGGTTGGTAACGCGAAAGTGACCACCGTCAAACGAGTCGAAATGGGTAATATATTTAAAACCCTGAATCCATTGCCCTAAGCCAAGAATGTTATAGGCCGTCGGTGAAACAAAGTAGATAGGTGTGGTGTTCTTACGGAAAAAACGATAAATGTCGGATAAACCGCGAAGCTTTTCTGGCGTACTCATAATTACGTCCTCATTATTATTATCTTGTGCAAGTGTTGTATTTTCTTCCAGTTCTGTGCCTACTTTTTGTGGGAAAACAGATCTGAAAATACGGGTCGGTAATGATTTTATTTTTATTATCAAAGAGGTCATGCAACTCCGTCAGTGTTCTTTATGTTTTTTAAAAAGTAGAGGCTTCTCTTGTTAGGCATACTTAATATCCAGTGTTTGTTCGGGGAAGTGATCGAATGTTAGGTTTAAGATGTGCTGTGGCCAAATGTAACTAACCTGCCCTGCTGCTGGTTTATACACTACTGTATATAAAGTCCCTGAAGCATTGCTGTCGTGAGGGCGATATAACGGTGTGTGTAAAAACTGTGTAACCGTGTGTGCTAAAGAGGTTTCATGGTTGGCATTAATCCAGTTAAGTGCTTCCAGCCTGGTGCCTGAGTCCTCAAGAAACAGGGGTTTGCCTGTTTCAATAGGATCTTGGTGGTTGGTGGATGTCGACTCTTGGGTAACCAATGGCTCTCTGTCTGGAGCGATCATCACAGTGGCATGGTTACCATGTTTGTCGAGCAAAGCAATATTGTAGTCAAGGTGTACAGGGACTCTTTTTAGTACGGCAATAGCATCCTCGACGTTAAGGCATGTTTCCAGCATGTATCTAACGACAAGCGTAATGCCAAACCCTTTGCCTTCGACTAAACGCCCCCCGTAATTGATAGAAACCGCTAGGCCTGCATCGTTAATACCGTCCAACACTCCCCACACGCAATCTGCCATCGCAATGACTTGTTTGTCGAACCACTTGCTTCGTAAAATGGTGCCTTCGCATAAAAATGCAGGAAAGTCATAATTACGAATCAGTGCTGTTTGCTCCTTTTTATAGATAAGTTGAGAGCAGGCAGAATAGAAGGTCGGTGGGCAATACAAACTAATAAATCTGGCTTGCAGATCATCACAATTCAGTAGTTTTAAAATGTCTTGATAGAGAGGGTAAAGCTCTGGCATATACTCTTGTAATGCAGAAATGCACTCCAAATAACTAGGGCGGGCTTCTTCCCCTTCATCCAGATACCAAGCACGATAAGCAGGCCAGTTTTTGTTAAATAGCTGGCTAAATTTATCACTTGGGAATGCTTCATTTATCACGTCAAACTGCAGGTTTCTCACTAAGATACTGTCTCCGTACTTCTTGCTTGGCTGATTTAATGCTCTGGTAATTGAGCATTAGTAGAGCGACTGTTATTCCGGCGTTAGCTCAGTCAGCTTCTCTTTCAAAGAGTCTTTTGGAGAGTTGTCCCAACCGATAATACTTTCAAGCTGCTCTGCGATATCTAATACCGAGGCGTCATACCCAACGGGAGCTGCTATTTGAACGGATAAAGGGAGGTTTTCATCACCGAGTCCCATCGGGATTACACATGCTGGCATCCCGGTGAGGTTGGCATCATAGAGAAAAGACACCCAGTCTAGCCATGGGTTAGTGATTTTGGTTGATCCTACATATTTAGGATAACGGCGGGTGTGTTTAAACGCTTCAATACCTAGAGCGGGAGTTATAAAAAACGACGTTGCATTTCTTTCGAACATGGCTGTGTAGGCGGTATGGATAACCTCACGATGATCTTCTGCTGCGTTAAATTCATCTTCTGTCAGGCTTGCGCCAAAGTGCAATGTGTCCAGAGTGCCTTTCTCTAAGCCTTTTAAGGGAGACTCTTTTTTCTTCTGAAAACTCCATGAGTCGTAGTGAGCAGACGTTGCCCAAGCAATGACGGATGATGGTAGGTGAGGGTGGTCGTAAACGATTTCTGCTCCTGCCTCTTCCAGCTTTCTCACTACCCCTCGAAAGGTCAGACGAACATCATCATCGATGGGTGCAAAACCCAAATCTTCAGAAATAATTATTTTTTGTCCCGCGAGCACTAAAGGGTGGTGTGCATGTGCTGAGAGGTCATCTAAATAGGCTTTATCTTCATTATTAGCGGCGACCACAGAAAACATTAAACGCGCATCTGCTACGTTGCGGGCCATAGGGCCGTAGGAAACAATGGTGCTCCATGAAGGAAAACAAGGTTCACGCGGCACCGCTTTGAAAGAAGGTTTGAAACCCACAATGCCGCAAAATGCAGCGGGGATACGAATCGAGCCACCGCCATCACCGCCAAGGGATAAGGTACCTGCCCCTGCCGCCACAGCTACACCAGCGCCACCTGAAGAACCTCCACAGGTGCGTTCGGTATTCCAAGGGTTAGAGGTTGTACCGTATAGCTGTGATGAGGTTGTACCGGTTAAGCAGAACTCTGGGCAAGTGGTTTTAGCGAAGATGACAGCTCCTGCCTCTTCCAGGCGCTGAACTGCAGCGCTGGTAGCATGAGGAACAAAGTCTTGTTGAGTACGCGAGCCATTAGTACAGGACACACCCTCCAGCCACTGTGAGTCTTTTATGGTAATGGGTAGGCCGCATAGCGGGCCTCCTAAGCCTTTGGCTAATAGCTCGTCTGCATGAGCCGCTGCTTTGCGCGCCCGCTCATAGAGTTTGATAGAAAATGGGTTATAAGCTTGTGCGACATGTTCTGCATGTTGGATTGTTTCTTCGAGAAGTTCTGTCGCCGAGATGCGGTGAGCGCGCAGATCTGCAACGAGTTCAACAGCCGTTTTATTGCCCAGTTTCATCAAGAGTCCTTCATTATACTTATTATTAATGGCTTCTGTGAAACCCGCCTGAAGAGCATAGATACTTCGTGTTCGCCGGTTGTCGAGCCTTACAACATGGATCATAATGTAAAATCATCTCTCCGAAAAAGCAACAGTATGAATCATGATGTATGACAATGAGAGTCTGGAGGCCTTCCTCCAAATAGCAGGAAAGATTACCCAAGCCGAACTTTCCTTTGTACGAGATCAAGGACGGATGGGTGATTATGCAGTAGCTTATCGAGTCTATAGGAATAAGCAGGGCGGTGGTTTCGGCGATCCTGATAAGCATCCGTTTGCTTGGGCCGCCATTGTCTATGTTGATGGTTTACCATTGCGCTTAAACAGTGCGCGTGGTGATTGTCGTGAGTGGTCAACATTAGATCGCGTGGCACAATGGATGCTGGATAACGGTTTTACATATTGGTGGACACGGAATGATTTAGAGGTCGGTAATGTAGAGCCGCTTGATAGCGCAGCTGAGTCACTTGGGTATCCAGAAGGGTAGAGTGCGCTGAAGAAGCCGTGGATATGAGCGTAATCTTTGATGATTGTTAAAACATAATTGTCTTATGTTCGATATATTAAACATTGGTTGTGTATGTGATTTTCATCAAAGTAGATGAGAACAGCGAAATACAGAGGTTGTGAAATAAGTGTTTATCACTATTATTTAATATATTATTCAATATAAACACTGATTTATGTCAGTTTAAGTTCATTGTTTCTTTATCTTAAGTGCTTGAGTTTTTGTCATGCACTCTGGTTGAAGCTATTAAATTTTACAAAACAGCATGCAAACGTAGCTTTTAATTTACACCAAACGGTGTTAAAAATACTGCACAGCTACCCGGTAGTAGGTAGAGACGTTATCAGAGAGCTTCTGGTAGAGCATAGATAGAATTAGTTTAGACCGTTCCTAGTGCTCGAACCTAAACAAGCTATCAATACATATAAGAAAAAAGGAATCAGATAGTGAAAAGAAGAGACTTACTGAAAGCAGCTGCCACGGGTATTGCTGCTGCGCCATTGGCCCTTTCCGCAACGTCTGCTCAGGCAGGTGATAAAGTTAATCTTAGAATGCAAACGCTATACGGCACAGAAACTGATGATCTGTATAAAGCTTTTGCAAACGATGTTAAAACAAGCTCTAACAAAAGCGTTCGTATCACACGTTTCCGTGGTAGTGAACTTGTGGCAAATGACCAGATGCTAGATGCCGTATCTAAAGGTACGTTGGATATGTGTCAGGGCTATGGTGGTTACTGGGCTGGTCAGCTAGATATCGCTAAAATTGAAAGTGGTATTCCAGGCGCTTGGACTAGCTATGATGAAGCTATGTACCTACACCAAGCTAAAGGTCTTGGTGATCTGCTATCTGAAGCGTATGCAGAAAAAGGTGTACATTATTTAGGTCCTGTTTTTGGTGGTCCATATGACCTACTCACGACTAAGCCAGTTAAAAGCTTAGACGATCTAAAAAACATGAAGATTCGTGCAACAGCAACTGTCGCTGCGATTCTTGAAAAGTTCGGTATTCCAACTGTATATCTACCAAGCCAAGAGCTCTATATTGCATTGTCTACCGGTGCGATTGATGGTGTTATCTATGGCGGTTCTTTGGAGTATAAAGCGCTTAAACTGCATGAAGCGGCTAAACATTACACTTACCTAAACATGATCAACCCTGGTTATGCTGATGGTATGTTGATCAATAAGAAAAAGTGGGACTCTATGTCTCCTGATCAACAAAAAGTTATTGAGCTAGCTACCGCTAAGCATTCAACTAACATGCATGCTTGGAATGTTAACGGCTGTCTTGATGTGAACGGCGAAGGCATCTTCGAATTCTCTTCTTTACCTGCTGAAGACTCTAAAGCGTTGACGGTTGCAGCCATGGACGTGTGGAAAGAAGAAGCTAAAAAATCTGAGCGTAACAGCAAAGCGGTTGATGCGATTATTGCGACTGCCAAGGCTACTGGGAGAGCTTAATGTCAACACTTTCTCAATATCTTGCTTTTCAAGACAGGATATCTGAGTGGGTGGGCAAGACCGTCTCCTGGATGTGTCTTGCCATGATTGCAGTGCTTGGCTATGAGGTGGCGGCACGTTATTTGTTTAACAGCCCTACCTCATGGGCGCATGAAAGTACCACGATGTTATATGGTACTTTCTGCATACTGGCAGGTGTCTATACTCATAGACACCACAGCCATGTAAAAAGTGAAGTGATCTATAACCTGTTCTCAGTTCGCACCAGAGCTATCATGGATGTGATAACCGGCTCGATTGGCTTGGTTGTATTCGGCGTTTTCTTTGTGATCACCTTTAATTATGCTGCGGAATCATGGGCAATTAAAGAGGTCTCTTCAAAGAGCACCTGGGGACCCATTATTTACCCTTTTAAATCCGTTCTCCCTCTGGCCATCGCCCTAATGATGTTGCAGAGCATAGCAGGCTTGATTCGCAGCTTGGTTGTTGCTCTAGGTATGCAATTGGAAGAAGAAAGTTAGTTCGAAGTAGTGTGATACTTGGCTGATTTTTGGAAGGGTTGATAGCTCTGTAAGTTTTTTATATCTGTGATTTTTTTCAGAGAACCTTGGTTGGCTAAGACACTGATAAGAATTGGGCAGATGTATACTGTAAAAACGAAGGTGTATCCGTGTTAGATCTAGATCCTTTATTAGTTACCGCAGGCATGTTTTGCTCCATGCTGGTCCTGCTGGCGATGGGGGCTCCGCTCACTTGGGCGTTGCTTACCGTAGGCACAGGTTCCGCTTATTTTCTTTGGGGGCCTGCTGGCCTCGAATTAATGGCTCACAGTGCTTTCGGGGCGATGGATAACTTCCTGCTGGTAGCACTCCCAATGTTTATTTTTATGGGATTAATGCTGCAGCGATCCGGTATCACCGATGACCTGTTTGAAATGATTAATAAACTCATGGGCGGCGTTCCTGGTGGTTTAGGAATGGGTACTGTGATTGTCTGCGCGATTATCGCTGCGTTGGCAGGGGTATCAGGTGCAGCAACTGTCAGTTTAGGCATTATTGCATTGCCTGCGATGCTCAAACGAGGCTACGACAAGAAGCTAGTCACCGGTACTATTATGGCGGGTGGTGCATTAGGGTTTTTAATCCCTCCTAGTGTGTTGATGATCGTATACGCATTTCTTGCCCGAGAGTCGGTAGGTAAATTGTTTGCAGCAGGTTTGATGCCAGGCCTGATGTTGGCAGGTATCTACATGCTTTATATCTACCTGTTTGCGAAAAAGAATCCGGAAAAAGCGCCTTCAATTCCTCTGGAAGAGCGTGTGAGTGGTTTTGGTAAGATTAAAGCACTTAAGGCTTTGATTTTGCCAGGTATTCTTATCGGTACTGTGTTGGGCTTTATTGTTGGTGGTATCACGTCGCCTTCAGAAGCATCCGCTGTCGGTGCGGCAGGCTCGCTTATCTGTGCGGCAATCTATCGCACATTGAATATGAAAATGCTTAAAGAAGTGCTCATGAGCACTACGCAGCTAATGGGCATGTTGATCTGGATTACCGTAGCGGCGGTATTCTTCAGTAAAGTCTATATCGGCTTAGGGGCTGGGTCTCTGCTTACTGAACTGGTAGAAGACTCGAATCTTTCGCCTTACTGGGTCATTATCGCGATGCTGGTAACGTACTTCGTGTTGGGTATGTTCCTGGATGATTTTGCGATTGTCTTTATTACGGTTCCTTTGTTTGTACCGATTGTTCAGGAGCTAGGGTTTGATACGGTGTGGTTTGCAGTACTGTTTATTATCAGTATGCAAACGGCCTATCTCACGCCCCCCTTTGGGTACAATCTGTTTTACATGCGATCGGTTGCGCCTCCTTCAATTACCATATATGACCTGTATAAAGCGGTTATCCCGTTTATCTTTTTGCAGGTTCTCGGATTGGCACTGGTGGTTGCGTTTCCACAGATAGCGCTCTGGTTGCCTGGGGTGATATTTGGATAGTTAGCGTTAACAACTCGATGCTCTTTTATGCACCTGCAGACTGTGACCAGTCATGCGGGTGTTTTTTTATTTAGCCCTGAGAAACCCGAAGGGGAGGAGGTCTCTCAAGGCTAGGTTTACACGTTATTAAAACTTAAGTTGCATCCCTGCCAAGTAGCCAATGCTACTGTCATCTTCATCCGTATCGCCAATCTCGGCAAATACACTGAAGTTTTTCTGTTGTGGGAACTTATAAGTGACGTTTGCGTACCAGCCCGTCGCATCATTTTTGCTTTTATCTTCGTAATCAACACTTTGAATACCAAGGGCTGCTTTTGTTGTGTTGCTTACCGGGAACGTAGTCACTAGGTTATAAACGTTAGCGGTGTCTTCCATTGACCCATAATCTGCTCCGAACGTAGCAAAGCCAGCATCATAGACTGCCTGCACTCCCCAAGATGTTAAAGAGTCGGCAGCGCCGGAAGCTTGGTAGTTCTGAAAAGCTGCAGCCAGGTTCAAGTTATCCACAGAAGTTGATATAAACAGATCAAAAGATTCGTTGTTGTCACTGTTTGAATTACCCGCAGCCTCTAAGTCAACGGAGGCGGACACGAAGAAGTTTTCAAACTCTGCATCAACCCGGATAACATCATCACCAGCATCATCGTTTAAGTCGAAAATATCGTCTTCAACAACAGTTTCATACGCTTTTTCGACACTGAATTCATCAGATGAATAATTTTGTTTACCGACACGAACAGCCACAGCACCAAAATCTAAGCCTAGGTATGCCTCTTCAAGCTTGGCGCCATCACCACCGTTATTGGCGGCTCTATCAAAACTGAAATCTAACTGACCAAAAGCGGCCATGTTGTCATTTAAGGTATAGGTAACGCGGTTTTTCAGTTCAAGGTCGTCGAATTCGATATCGAGATCTTTATCCTTGCCAACTTTCTGGCGTAGCTGAACTTGAAAGTCTCCTTTAAGCTCATATTTGAGCCCTTTGCCTTCATAGACAGTGGCAGCTTGAGCAGAACTAAAGGCGGTAACACTGGCAATAGCGGCAACTAATATTATTTTTTTCATTGAGATCTCCGAAGTTTTACACATTATTATTTTGAAATATTTGACTGCCTTTATCTCAAGCCAAAATGGACAGAGTAAGGAAGTCAGGCAAGAGAGCCCGCAGCATTGAATATCAATGCTGTGAGGTCAGGGTTAGTTGGTGGTAATAAGTTTGTCGGTGAGCTGTTAGCCCTCACCTTCATTGACGGCTACTTCTGGGCCACGAATAGATTTTCGATTACGCAGTCGGTCCAGAATGGGGGGTAAACAAAGAATTAGAATGGCTACGATGATGATGCCTAGTGTCAGTGGTCGCTCCCACAAAAAAGCAAAGCTACCGTCTGAGATTACTAGCGCTCGGCTGAGGTTTATCTCCATGAGTCCCCCCAAGATATAACCAAGCAGCATAGGAGCCATGGGGAATTCTAATAGCTTCAGCAAGAGCGCGATTATTGTAATAATTACCATCATGTGGATATCAAAGGTGTTAAAACTCACCAGATAGACCCCGGTGATTGAGAAGAACAATATGAGTGGAATGAGTATCGGACGGGGAATAGTCAATAACTTAGATATATAAGGGATCAATGGTAGGTTAAGAATCAACAGTACCAAGTTGCCAAAGTACATAGAAATAATGACGGACCAGAATACATCAGGGTTATCCACAAACAAGCGAGGCCCAGGCTGAACGCCTGCTGCAATCAACGCGCCTAGCATGATTGCAGTGGTACCCGATCCTGGAATCCCTAGCGTTAGCAAGGGGACGAATGAGCCTGTTGAGGCTGCATTGTTGGCCGTTTCTGGTGCAGCTAGGCCTCGTAAAGAGCCTTTACCAAATTTAAGTTTTTCTTTAGCCGATGCAATGTTTCGCTCAAGCCCGTAAGCAAGAAAAGAAGCAATAGTTGCACCTGCGCCGGGAAGAACGCCAACAATAAAGCCAAACACAGATGATCGGGCTACCGTAGGTGCGACATGTAATATCTCTTCTTTACTCAGCTTCATGCTGCCTAATTGAGCCATGTCTAGCTGAGAGTCTTGTTCTTTGTGCTTTCCATTGAGAATGGTCATTACCACTTCGGCGAGTGCAAACGTTGCCATTGCTAGCAGAAGGAAGCTAATGCCGTCGATTAAATCAACACTGCCGAAAGTAAAACGGGGAACGCCAGAGGTTTTATCCGTGCCGACAGTAGCTATCATTAGGCCAAAAATAGTCATGATCATGGCTTTGATGACTTGCCCTTTTCCTGAAAAAGCAGCAACGGCAGTCAGACCTAAAACCATGAGCGCAAAATAGTCGGTTGATTGAAAGCTTAGAGATACTGCAGCCAAAGCCGGTGCGGCAATAAGTAATGCTATTGCGCCAATAGTGCCTCCGATGAAGGAGCTATAAGCGGCCAGCGCTAATGCTTTGCCCGCTTGCCCTTGCTGAGCGAGAGGGTAGCCATCAAATGATGTTACAACGGTGCTGGCACAACCCGGAGCATTGATAAGTATGGATGAGGTTGAACCGCCAAATACGGCACCATAATAAACACCGGCCATCAGAATGATGCCTGATGATGGATCGATACCATAAGTAATCGGGATCATTAAGGCGACAGCCGAGATAGGCCCAAGCCCTGGCAGCATACCGATGAATGTTCCAGCAAAGCAGCCGACAACAACCATCATTAGATTAAAAGGCATAACAGCTGTTGATAGGCCGGTGAAGATTCCATCTAACATGTGCTTATCCTCCGAACAGTTGAGTGTAGAGTTGCCCTGGTGCTAGGTAGACATCCAGCAATTGTGTGAGGGCAAACCAGATACCAATAGCAAAGGGCACCGACGCTAACAGCAACATTTTTGGGCGACGCTCACCTAATAACCAATATCCACCTACTAAGAAAAATACGGTGGCTAATAAAAAGCCTAGCCACTCCAGTGCTAATGCAAATAGAACGACAAGTAATAGCAGCTTGGATACCAGCACAAAGTCATACCCGTGCAGGCTCAGTTTGTTGTTGAGATCTGATTTAGCAGTAATGAGTAGCGCCAGAGAGAGTAGCCCGCCAAGGGTTGCTAGTGCGTAAGGCAGGGTCTGCGAGTGGAACGGCTCATATTCATCCCCTGGCAGCAGTGCAATATCTCCAGTGTAATAACCGTAGGTAACGGATAAACACAGGAAGATAAGCCCACCAATATGGTCTTTGGTAAAAATCATGGGGTACTCCGGACGGCGGAACTCTCCGCTTTGTGGGGCAAAGTAGACCTTGGGTTAGCCGCTGTTTTCTGGCAGCGGCCATGGCTCCAAGGCGGTGTTGAATGACTTGTTAATTGTGTGAGTGGGGTGCTACTTCAAGAAGCCTAGCTCACGCATTAAGTTGCCTATTTCTTGCTCTTGCTGTTCCAAGAAGCTTACGAACTGTGTACCCGGCTTAAAGCTTTCCGCCCAGCCGTTGCGGGCTCTAACGGCTTCCCACTCATCGGTTTGGTACATTTTTTCAAGAGAGTCGATAAACTCATTTTTCTGGGAGTCAGAAATGCCAGGCGCTGCAAAGAAACCGCGCCAGTTCACAAAAGAGGCGTCATAACCTAATTCTTTCAGAGTAGGTACGCTTGGGTCTGCTTCATTACGTTCTTCTCCCGTCATAGCCAGAATGCGCACTTCACCAGCAGCAGAGAGTGTCAGTGCTTCGCTAAAGCCTGTAGAAAGGACTGCGGTTTCGCCAGACAGTAATCCTGCCATTGCTTCTCCGCCACCGTCATAAGCAACGTAGCGTACTTTAGATGGATCTGCGCCAGCGGCTTTAAATGCCATAGCAGCCACTAAATGATCCATGCTGCCGCGTGCTGACCCGCCGGAAATTTTTACAGAACGGTTATCTTTTTTGAAGTCCTCTACTACTTGGGTAAAACTAGTGTAGGGAGAGTCCTTTTTAACAACAAAAGCGCCAAAATCGCCGATAGTGGCAGCAATAGGGGTCATATCCCGAAATGATTGAGGGAACACTTTAGACAGTGAGCGGATGACGATTGGCGTAGAGTTCACCATTAATGTGTCTTGTTTTTGCTTGGCGGTCTCAATTAGGTGAGCAATCGCTTTGCCACCGCCACCGCCTGACATGTTTTCATAAGAAATTGTAGAAACAAGGCCTGATTTAGAGAGTGCTTCCCCTGTGCCACGAGCAGTTGAATCCCAACCCCCGCCGGCACCACCAGGGATAAGAAAATGAATACTTTCTATGGCAGATACATTAAAGGAAGCGCCTGCACTCAGGCAGGTCGCTAACACGGTGGCTATTAGGCCAGTACGGCTTTTGCAAAATGTAGGTTTGTAAAACATGGAAGATACCTCAGTGCTGTTATCTTTATTTTTGTAATAGCTGCAAGGTAGTTGTTTGGTATCTGGTATTAAAGTTTATGAATTTAAAGGATTTTTAAAACTTTAAAATCATTTTGTGCATACTGTTCACGGGTGTTTTGATGTGGAGTTGTCTATTATTTGATCTATAGCTTTATATAAACGAGAGGCTTGTCGGATTAGGTTATGAAATTACTGCGCAGCTTAAAACTGAAAAACCGAATGATTCTAGTCTTAGGGTTAATGGCCTTGATACAGACGGGATTAATTGGTTTATTTGCGGTGCAATACCTACATCAATCACTGGAAGAACAAATTGGACAACGTGCATTGCATGTCGCAAAAACGATCGCGGTTATGCCTCAGCTGATCAATGCAGTAGAACAAAAAGATATCGTTTTCTTGCAGCCAATTAGCATGCTATTAGCAGAAAAAACCCAGGCTCGTTTTGTCGTTATTGGTGATAGAGAAGGGCGACGTTTAGCGCACCCCAATCCTGCAAAGATTGGTTTGTCGATGTCAGATGATGATGGAGATGATGGTGCGCAGGCTTTAATACAAGGTGAAGGGTATATTTCTAAAGCATTGGGCAGCCTTGGTTGGTCTATGCGTGGCAAAGCGCCTATCTATTCTGCGGATGAGCAAAAGGTGATTGGTGTTGTTTCAGTAGGCTACCATTTAGATCGAGTGGCAGAGGTGATTAATCGTTATCGCTTAACACTTATTGTTGTCATTGTTAGCTCCTTTATGCTCAGTGCGATTATTGCAGTGTGGTTTTCTAATCACTTTAAAAGAGCGATCTTTGGCTTAGAGCCCGAGCAGATTGCCCGCTTGTTTGATGAGCAGAAAGCGACGCTAGAATCGGTGCGTGAAGGCATTATTGCGATTAACAACCAGGGTGAAATTACCACGTTTAACCGCAATGCGATTAAAACACTGGGTTTGTCTGACGGTACGCAATTAACGGGTAGGTCAATTGAAGAAATACTGCCTGAAAGTGGTATGTTAGAGGTGCTGAGTACCGGTAAGCCTCAATTTGACTATGAAGTATGGCTGCGCAACGATAGCTATATAGTGAATCGTATACCGCTGCATCAAGGTGAGAATATTACGGGTGTTGTTTCAAGTTTTCGTCGCAAAGATGAGCTTGATTTGGTGAGTAAAAAATTAACACGTATTCGCCAGTATGCTGACAACCTGCGCAGCCAGGCACATGAGTATTCAAATAAGCTCCATACCATTTCGGGACTGATTCAGATTGATGCTAAGAGTGAAGCGCTAGCGTTTATTGGCCAAGAGACGCAGGCTCATCAAGAGCTTATTAGCTTACTGTTAGATGCTGTGCCTGACCCGGTATTGGCGGGCTTTCTCTTAGGAAAATATAACCGTGCTCGTGAGCTTGGCTTACAGTTAGTCATTGACCCCGATAGCCATATGGCGGAGTTGCCTAGCCACATACCACGAGAGCAGTTAGTTAGTATTCTTGGTAACTTGATCGACAATGCCTTGGAAGCGACCTTGTTACAGCAAGGTTCTGGCGGCAAAGTAATGATCAGTATGACAGACCTGGGTAATGACCTGATATTTGAAATTGAAGATCAGGGAGTCGGCATTACTAAGGGACAGCAACAACAAATTTTTGAGAAAGGTTTTACCAGTAAAGCAGAAGCAGGGCATGGCATTGGCTTACATCTAGTGAAAGGTTTACTAAAAAGCCTTAGTGGCACCATTACGCTTGAACAAGGAGACGAAAAAGGAAGTCGTTTTATTATCTACATACCTAAAAATAAGAATACAGTATGAACCCAATACGCGTTGTAATAGCTGAAGATGATCCGCAAATAGCCGAGATACAGAAGCGTTTTCTCGAGCGAATAGCAGGCTTTGAATTGATAGGCATTGCTCATGGTTTAGAAGATGCAGAAGACTTGCTTGAAGTGCTGCAGCCAGATCTATTGCTATTAGATATCTACTTTCCGTCCGGTACTGGTTTAGATTTGTTACGCCAATTACGCAGTAAAAACAGCCATGTTGATGTGATTTTGGTCACCGCAGCAAAAGAAGTGGATACGCTTCGTGAGGCCCTACATGGTGGTGTGTTTGATTATATTCTTAAACCATTGGTGTTTGAGCGCTTGCAAGAAACCTTAGAGCGATACCTGAAACATTTAGAAAAGCTTCAGGCGATGCAGTCTATTGTGCAAAGCGATGTAGATACATTCTTGCCTCATAGTAGCGCCGGGCAGGCGAGTGATGTACAAGGTGTTCGTTTACCAAAAGGGGTGGATGCGCTTACCTTAGATAAGGTAAGAAACGTTGTCGGTTCAGGTTGTGAACCACTCAATGCAGAGGAGGTTGGTCAGCGTATTGGTGCCAGTCGAACCACTGCGCGCCGATATTTGGAGTTTTTAGTAAGCAATAACGAACTTTTTGCAGAGGTGAGCTACGGGAGTGTCGGTAGGCCAGAAAGAAAATATAAAAGCATTTAAGGCTGATACTTTTTTTCGGTATCAAAGGATCGTGTTTTTAGTGGTTTGTAAAAGCGGAGGTTTCCCTCCGCTGTCATGTATTCTTGCCAACAGTGTTTGCTGGCAAGAAAAGCGACTTATTACTTCATAGAGATAGTAGTGTGGACTTTATTAGACGTTGTGCCAGGCTCAAACCAGCGAGCTGATACTGTCTTTGTTTGAGTCCAGAACTGTACGGCTTGTTGGCCGTTAGGTCCTAAATCACCTAGTTTAGATGCACGTGATCCTGTAAAGCTGAAATAGGCAACTGGTACTGCAATTGGGATATTGATACCCACTTGCCCTACATCTACGTTATTTTCGAACCAGCGAGCGCTCCAGCCTGAGTTAGTAAAGATAGCAGTACCATTACCATTTTCGTTAGCATTGATAATATCAGTAGCGCTCTCAAGATCATCAGCACCCATTACACACATCACAGGACCGAAGATTTCTTGAGTGTAGATATCCATTTCAGTAGTGACGTCAGCAAACAAGGTAGGGCCGACGAAGTTGCCTTGTGGATAACCTTCAACAGCGACACCACGGCCGTCGAGTAATAATGACGCGCCCTGCTGAACACCTGTCTCAATAAGCCCTTCAACACGTGCTTGTGCCTGTGGAGAAACGAGTGGTCCTAAGTCTGCGTCGCGGTTGCTGCCAGGGCCCACGATCATGCTCTTAGCGCGTTCAACCATTTCTGGTAGCCATTCGCGTGCTTCGCCTACCAAAATAACAATGGCGTTGGCCATGCAGCGTTGACCTGCAGCACCAAAACAAGAACCCAGCATATGGTTAATTGCTTGGTCTTTATTGGCATCAGGCATAATAACCGCGTGGTTTTTTGCACCCATCATGCACTGTGCACGTTTACCGGTGTTGCTGGCACGCTCATAAAGAGATGTGCCGACATGAGTTGAACCGATAAAAGACAGCGCCTTAACATCAGGATGCTCTGCAAGACGGTTAGCAACATCGGCGCCACCGTGCACTACATTCAATACGCCAGCTGGAACACCCGCTTCCATCGCCAGCTCAACTAAGCGCATGGTTGAAGTAGGATCTTGTTCAGAAGGCTTTAAAACAAATGTATTACCGCATGCGATTGCTATCGGGAACATAAAGCAAGGCAGCATAATCGGGAAGTTAAATGCAGTAATACCAACACCAACACCTAGTGGTTTGTTGAGCGTGTATACATTAACGTCACCCGCAACATTGTCAGCGATCTCGCCCAACTGGAGTTTAGTAATTAGGCAGGCATTTTCGATTGCTTCCAGTCCTCGGCCAACTTCACCTTCTGCATCAGGTAGTGTTTTACCGTGTTCTAGGCTAATTAACTCAGCGAGTTCTTTAGTGTTGTCGCGTACCAATTGTTGGAATCGCAACATAATCGCCTGGCGTTTAGCGACTGATACTTTGCGCCAGCTTTTGAATGCTTCTTTGGCACTAGCGACAGCAGTATCCACTTCATCAAGTGTTGCAAACGGTACTTTGGCAACGACTTCTTGGGTTGCTGGATTAAGCACATCAGCCCAAATGCCGCTGGTGGTTTCAACTTTTTCGCCATTAATAATCATTGCTACTTGGGGAATGCTCATTATTACCTCCAGAGACATCGCTAACAGATATCTGATTTATGTTGCACTGCATCTAAAGCTGCATTTATGCAAGCAGTGTATTTATATTGATATCGAGGATAACGGCAGGGTATCTTCTTAACAATAGACAGTATGGCAATGCAGCCTTGCATAATTGCAAGACTATGATCGCAAAGAGAATAGCTATGAATTGGGATGATTTAAAAATTTTTTTAGAAGTCGCACGTACTGAAAAGCTTTCACAAGCCGCTAAGCGTTTAGGTATAGATGCGTCGACCGTCTCGCGGCGTTTACACCGCTTGGAAGACCAGTTGGCAACGCAGTTGTTTGACCGCAGCACCGACGGTCATAGTCTAACAGAGCATGGCCAGTTACTGTTGCAAACTGTCCGTGATATGGACCAGCGGGCTCAAGCTGCCAATGATATTTTGCAAGGCAAAAACTTAGAGAACCAAGGTAAGGTACGCCTTGGTGTCACTGAGGCTTTTGGCAATGATTTTATTGCGCCTGAGTTGGCTCGCTTTTGCCAGCAAAACCCCCAGATCATTATTGATCTATTGCCTTTACAGCGTTTTGTGAAGTGGTCTCATCAGGAAGTAGAAATTGCTGTCACGATTGAAAAACCACCCAATACCTCACTCGTGGTCTCAAAGCTCTGTGATTATGGTCTTAGTATGTATGCATCTCGTGACTATCTTGAGCGCTCAGAGGTGATTAGTGCGCCAGAAGATATTTATAACCATCCACTGATTGGTTATGTCGATGATCTGGTGTTTAGTGATCAGCTCTCCTATTTAGAGCGCTTACTACCTAATTCAAACCCATGCTTTCGCAGTACCAGTGTTGTCACACAATCGGTCGCAGTGCGTGAAGGCCTGGGACTTGCGATGTTGCCTCACTTTTTAGCACGAAGGCACCCAAATCTAATTTCTGTCTTACCCCAGCAAACGAGTGTTGTGCGGACTTTTTGGATAGCCGTACACCCTGAGCAGAAAAAACTAGCCCGTGTGAATAAGGTGTGGCAGCACTTAAAGCGCCATGCAGAGAGCAATGCGACCATGTTGATGGAGGGAAACTAACCTAATGCTGACAAGACGCAGATAAAGAGCACTTCTTAGTAGGTCTCTTGGCATTAGGTTAGGGGGGCTACAACGTCGTTACTCTAGCCCTTCAATAATGCCGCTTTTTAATAATTTAATACTGTTGGCTGCAGGTTTTTTGGGTAGCCCCGGCATACGCATGATTTTGCCGGTTAATATAACTAAAAAGCCCGCTCCAGCATTAATTTGGATGGAGCTAACGGTGACTTCAAAATCTCGTGGTCTACCGTGTAAAGCGGGGTCGTCGGATAATGAGCTAGGTGCTTTTGCAATACAGACGGGAAGGTGTGTGAGCCCTAGTTTTTCGACCTGCTTAAGATCTTTTTCTGCATCTTTTGAGAAGGCGACATCATCTGCTCCGTACATGGCCTTACATACGGCGCGTACTTTTTCTAAGACGCTAGACTCCAATTCATAAAGTGGTTTGAAGGGGCGATTTTTTTCGACAGACGCCATAACGACCTTAGCCAGTTCAATGGCCCCTTTGCCTCCCTCTGCATGGTGGTTTGTTTCGGCAAAAGAAACGCCATGTTCTTCGCAGCGTGCACGAATAATGGCAATTTCAGCATCAGTGTCAGTAGAAAAGCGATTCAAGGCAACGACAGGGTGCTTATTAAATATCTCTACACTCTCTATATGTTTATCTAGGTTTTCTAGGCCTTGCATTACTGCTACAAGATCTTCGTTTTCTAAGTCGTTTTTATTTTTCCCGCCATGCATTTTTAATGCTCGTACCGTCGTGACCAGTACGACAGCGTCTGGGTCTAATTCGGCGACTCGGCATTTAATATCAAAGAATTTTTCGGCACCTAAATCAAAACCAAATCCCGCTTCTGTGATTGTCCAGTCAGCATGGTGCATCGCCATGCGCGTGGCGATCACACTGTTGCAACCATGAGCGATATTGGCGAAAGGCCCACCATGGACAAAGGCTGGCGTACCTTCAAAACTCTGCACTAAATTAGGCTGTAAAGCGTCACGAAGCAGCGCCATCATTGCTCCAGTAATGTCTAATTGCTCAGCATAGACAGGGTCGCCTTGGTAGGTGAATCCAATTAAGGTTCGCTCTAAGCGGCGCTGTAAATCTTCAGCATCATTGGCTAAACAGAGCATGGCCATGACTTCGGAGGCCGCGGTAATATCAAAGCCGCCCTCGCGAGGGATGCCCTGCATCTTACCGCCAAGGCCGAGTACGATTTTTCTCAGGCTGCGGTCATTCATGTCCATGACGCGGCGCCATACAATTTGGCGAGGGTCGATGTTGAGTGCGTTACCCTGATAGATGTGATTGTCCAGTGCCGCAGAGAGTAAGTTATTAGCACTGGTGATGGCGTGAAAGTCGCCCGTAAAGTGCAGGTTGATTCGGTCTGCTGGCATTATCTGGCTATAACCTCCGCCCGTTGCTCCACCCTTCATGCCTAAACAGGGGCCAAGAGAGGGTTCGCGTAGCGCCATACATACTGATTCATTCAGCTGAGTGAATGCTTGTCCTAGCCCAATCGTAGTTGTGGTTTTACCTTCACCGGAGGGGGTGGGAGTGGTCGCTGAAACCAGAATTAACAGACCCTTTTTTTGGGTGGGTGTTGTGAGTGCTTTTAAATCTACCTTAGCGATGTCACGACCATAAGAGTAAAGATATTGCTCTTCAATGCCCAGTGCTTCACTGATGTGGGTAATAGGCTTTGGCGTAAACTGTTGGGCTATTTCTACATCTGTAGGCATGCGAGGCTCCTAGGATTTTATTCATGTTTATCAGACAGCATATAGCTGATTTAACAATGAAAAATTGATGAGCAACAAGTAGTGAACTTATCTATTTTGATGCTAGATAATTGCAACAACGTTTATGCAAGGTAGCACTCTTTTGGTGAATCACATAAAGCACTTAAATGATTCGTCTTTATGTTGAGATTAGCGAGACTAGGTTAGCCCGATGTTTATCGGGGGGAAGTCTTTCTAGTGCTTATAATCATCAGGTGACGACTCACAGGTATTTGTATTAGGCTGGTGTTCTCTGTATTAGTGACAGTCGGTTAGCTTTGCTTGATGTTGAATTGCACTACAGTGCTACTAGCAGCCAGTATCCAAATGATTTACCAGAGGCAATTATGGAGATCACATTAGCATTTGATGTATACGGAACCCTGATTAATACTCACGGATTGCTGACACAGCTTGAAGAGTTGGTCGATGATAAAGCGCAGGCTTTTTCTAATACTTGGCGTGAAAAGCAGTTGGAATATTCTTTTCGTAGAGGTTTGATGAAAAGCTACCTTCCATTTTCCGAATGCACTCGAAGTGCGCTCGAGTATGCCTGCAAATTGCATCAGCTTGATATGAGTGCTGAGCAAAAGTTACAACTGCTGTCACTGTATGCTGAGCTGCCTGCTTTTCAGGATACTCTGCATGGATTAGCGGCGTTGAATAAGGATCAATTCCGCCCTTACGCATTTTCCAACGGTACTGAAGCTGCCGTTCGAAAACTACTGCAAACTTCTGGTACAGAGCAGTACTTACTCGGTATTGTCAGCGTTGATGATCTAAAAAGTTTCAAGCCAGACCCCGCCGTATATGATTACTTTCTACAACGTAGCGCTTCGGTCAAAGAGCAAAGTTGGCTAATATCCAGCAACCCTTTTGATGTTATTGGTGCTTTAAATTTTGGTATGAAAGCGGCATGGGTTAAGCGAAGTGAATCTGCATTGTTCGATGATTGGGAAGTAACACCGACACTAGTGGTTGATTCTCTGGAGTGCATTGGCGAGCAAATTTTGAAGGCATCGTAAATATTTTTGCTATTTGATTTATTAACGCTGTGAATATTTCGAGCTTATATTCACAATAATGATATCTGATACAATAAATAAAGAGATATTGAAATTTACTTCATTTTATAAGAAAGCAAAGAAAGGATTCCATGGAGAAAGAAAGCTTGCGAATTGGACGGCAGATTCGCGACCTGCGTAAAGCCAAAGGTATTACCTTGATTACACTGGCAGAAAAAATTGGCCGCTCTGTCGGTTATGTCAGTCAGGTAGAGCGCGGAGTCTCTTCGTTACCCATTCCGACTTTGCAAGCGATCAGCGCAGTATTCGGGGTGCAGATTAGCTGGTTTTTCCACACTGATAATGAAGCGCCAATGGATGAGCTGAACCATGTAGTGCGAAGGAATGCTCGTCGAAGTCTTAACTTCTCTGGAACAGGTATTCGGGAAGAGCTGTTATCACCTCGATTGAGTGGTCAACTACAAATGATTCTGACGACGTTTGCTCCAGGTGCTGGAAGTCAGGAGTCTCGCCAACGAAAAGATGAAGAGGCAGGATTTGTACAGTCAGGCTCGCTCGAGCTGGGCATTGGTGATAAACGCTTTTTATTAGCCGCTGGAGATAGTTTTTCCCTGACCGGCAATGAATCTCATTGGGTACGTAACCCTTCTAATAAAGAGGAAGCGGTTGTGCAGTGGGTACTAACGGGTGGTAATTACTAACTGAGTCATTCATGTAGACTTGAAAAAGACCCGGCTTTCACCGGGTAAAATGTGGGTGAGACAAAGGGGTAGAGCATGGTGAAAGGGTTAACACTCGATAACGTTAACGGCTAATCCTCCTCTTGATGTTTCTTTATATTTATCGGACATGTCACAGCCGGTTTCCCGCATGGTATTGATCGCATGGTCCAGTGAGACAAAATGAGTACCATCTCCGCGAAGCGCCATAGATGCAGCGTTAATCGCTTTCATTGAGGCCATCGCATTACGCTCAATACAGGGCACCTGTACCAAACCTCCTATCGGATCGCAGGTTAAGCCAAGGTTGTGCTCAATACCGATCTCGGCAGCATTTTCCACTTGCGCCGGAGTGCCTCCGGTCGCTTCTGCTAGGCCTGCAGCCGCCATGGCACAAGCAGATCCTACTTCTCCTTGGCAACCAATCTCAGCACCCGAAATGGAAGCATTGAGCTTACATAGAATGCCTATTGCTGTGGCTGTAAGTAGAAATTGGATAACGCCTTCATCATCCGAATTAGGGCAGAACCGATCATAATAGTGTAATACTGCTGGGATAATGCCTGCTGCACCGTTAGTGGGAGCCGTAACCATTCGGCCTCCCGCGGCATTTTCCTCGCTGACTGCTAGTGCATATAGGTTGACCCAATCCAGAGCGCCTAAAGATGGCGTGATCATATCCATACGAGTGCGTTGTTTTAGGTCTTTGTGAAGGCTTGCAGCACGGCGTTTAAGCTTTAATCCACCGGGTAGAATGCCTTCGTTGCGAAAACCACTCTGCACGCACTCTTGCATTACCTTCCATAGGTGCAAAATACCGGCGCGAACCTCTTCCTCACTACGCCAAGCCTTTTCGTTCTCCATCATCAGTTCGCTGATACTGAGATTGTTCTTTTCGCACATCGCGAGCAACTCATTACCATTGGTGAATGGGTAGGGTAACTCTGTCGCATCTTCCATAATACGATCTGCACCCGCGGCCGCTTCATCAACGACAAAACCACCGCCAACGGAGTAATAGACTCGGTGTGACAATACTTCACCGTCGGCATTCCAAGCGGTTACTGTCATGCCGTTAGGGTGATACGGCAAGCTTTCTTTACGGTGAAATATAAGGTCAGTTTCGGTATTGAAGAAAACATCGCTGCTACCCATTAACCTCAGGCGTTTAGTTTGGTAAACCTCTGCTACTCTGGACTCGACAATATCAGGGTTAATGCTTTCTGGGGCATGACCTTCCAGCCCCATAATGACAGCCGATCCTGTTCCATGCCCTTTACCCGTTGCGCCAAGGGACCCGTACAGTTGTGTTTGTATGCGTGCAATACTGCTGAGTAGCTTACTTTTTCTCAAATCTTCAACAAACATTAAGGCGGCTTTCATTGGGCCCACAGTATGTGAACTTGATGGGCCGATCCCCACTTTTAGCAAGTCAAACAGACTAATAGCCATGGTGAGTCACCTCTATAAGTGTGCTCACCGTTACCGGCGATGCAGCTTAATTCATTTAATAAATAGGTAGTGACAGGCTGTCGAGCAGCCAGTCACTATTTACAAAACGTGATGATTATCGATAAACAGGAAAGTCAGCACACAGTGCCGTCACATTCTGTTTTACTTGTGCTATCACTGTGTCATTGCTCATGTCCGCTAAGATGTCGCAGATCCAGTGAGTGAGTTGGCGACACTGCTCAGTTTTAAAGCCACGACTGGTAACGGCCGGAGAGCCAATTCGCAGACCACTGGTAACAAAGGGCGATTGTGGGTCGTTTGGTACGGAGTTTTTATTCACCGTAATATTAGCTCTGCCAAGTGCTGCGTCGGCATCTTTTCCGGTAATGCCTTGTTTGATTAAGCTCAGTAAGAACAGATGATTATCCGTTCCTCCAGATACAACGTCATAGCCACGCTCGATAAACACTTCTGCCATGGCTTGAGCGTTGTCCAATACCTGTTGCTGATAGGTTGTGAATTTTGGTTCAAGCGCTTCTTTGAACGCTACTGCTTTTGCAGCAATAACGTGCATGAGTGGCCCGCCTTGGCCGCCGGGGAAAACGGCTGAATTTAATTTTTTTTCAAGATCAGGGTTTGATTTTGCAATGATCAATCCGCCACGTGGTCCGCGCAGGGTTTTATGTGTAGTGGTAGTCACGACATCTGCCAGAGGAACAGGGCTGGGATACAAGCCTGCGGCTACTAAGCCTGCAACATGCGCCATGTCGACAAATAGGTAAGCACCCGTTGCGTCGGCAATATCACGAAAACGCTGCCAGTTAACAATGCGTGAGTAGGCGGAGAAACCAGCAACAATCATTTTTGGCTTATGTTCATGCGCTAGAAGTTCGACTTCATCGTAGTCAATTTCACCGGTTGCTTCGTTAAGACCATACTGAACCGCATTATACATTTTGCCGGAAAAGCTGACCTTCGAGCCATGTGTAAGATGGCCACCATGGGCTAGGCTCATACCTAAAATAGTATCGCCAGGTGCGCATAGCGCCATATATACGGCGGCATTAGCTTGAGAACCGGAGTGAGGCTGTACATTTGCATAGTCGGCACCAAATAACTGCAAAGCTCTATCTATCGCTAGCTGCTCGACTTTATCTACATACTCGCAGCCACCGTAGTAACGTTTGCCAGGATATCCTTCAGCATACTTGTTAGTTAGGGCTGAGCCCTGTGCCGCCATGACGCGAGAGCTGGTGTAGTTCTCTGAAGCGATCAGCTCAATATGCTCTTCCTGGCGAGTGTCTTCTTGTTGCATGGCTTGCCACAGTTGGTCGTCGTAGCCTTGAATCCCATCTTTTTTATTAAACATTCTCAATCTCTCCTGAAATACAGTAACGGGCCTCGCTAGGGGATATATGCGCCAGAGCGAGGTAGGTAATGCAAGGTAAGTTACTACTGGTAGGCGAGTGCTTTAAAAGCATCGACACCGGCTAGCGCAACAATTTCATCCTGATCAGGTGTACCTGAACTGCAGCCCACGCCGCCGACTATCTGGTCGCCAGCAAATAATGGCAAGCCACCGGCCACGATAGAAAATTTACCCTGATTACTGGTATTAATTCCAAAGGCTGGTTTGCCAGGAACGCTGATTTCACCATAAGCACGGGTTGATTTTCGTGCAGCGGAGGCTGTGAATGATTTTCCAATAGAGATGTCTATGCTGGTAATTCGGGCATTATCCATGCGTTGAAACATCAATAAGTTGCCGCCGTCATCGGTAATAGCAATATCCATATCGACACCGATAACCTCGGCTTCTTCGATACAGGCCTGCATAATGACCTGCGCATCACTAAGCGTGAGCTTTGGTACCATTTTCATCGTTGATAACCTTTTATTTTTATTTGAAAACGTTTGGCTAGCTGCTCAAAGAACAGAGGCCAAGATATAGGCCTCTACTCAGCGTTGAGCCGTTAGGTAAATAGGGGGTAAAAGTGATCTGGTAACTTAGCGAGCCAGTATCTGATCCAGTGCCTTCTCGAAGCGAGAGACTGCCGTGTCGACATCGTACAATTTATCCAAGCCAAATAAGCCAAGGCGGAAGGTTCTAAAGTCTTCAGGCTCATCACACTGAAGGGGAACACCCGCAGCAATTTGCATTCCTTGTGCAACAAACTTCTTACCGTTGTGAATTGCTTCATCTTGGGTGTAGCTAACAACAACGCCAGGTGCTTGGAAGCCTTCAGCTGCTACACTTTTGATGCCTTTGCTGGCGAGCAGTGCGCGAATTTTGTCACCTAGTTCTTGTTGTGCCGCGTGAAGCTTATCAAAACCGTACTCTTGGGTTTCTTTCATCACTTGGCTAAAGCGGGCAAGGGAATCAGTCGGCATAGTGGCGTGATAAGCATGGCCACCGTTTTCGTAGGCTTCCATAATTTGTAACCATTTCTTAAGGTCACAGGCAAAGCTTGAACTTTGCGTGTTTTCAATACGGTGACGTGCCGTTTGATTCAGCATGACCAAGGCACAGCAAGGAGATCCGCTCCAACCTTTTTGAGGAGCGCTGATTAGAATATCAACACCACACGCTTCCATATCCACCCAGATAGTTCCTGAGGCGATACAATCCAAAACAAAAAGGCCTCCAACACAATGGACAGCATCGGCTATTGCTTTCAGGTAGTCGTTCGGCAGAATCATCCCAGATGAAGTTTCTACATGGGGTGCGAATACAACATCAGGGCACTCCGCTTTTATTTTGGCAACCACTTCTTCGATTGGGGCTGGAGCAAAGGGTGCATCAAATGCATCTGAAGTTTTACGGGCTTTCAGGACGGTGCAAGCTGAAGGGATGCTGCCCATCTCTAAAATTTGAGTCCAGCGGTAACTGAACCAACCATTTCGGATAACCATGCATTTTTTATTGCTGGCAAACTGACGAGCAACAGCCTCCATTCCGAATGTGCCGCTACCAGGAACTACAACGGCGGAGTGTGCGTGGTAGACCTCCTTAAGAGTGCGAGATATGTCGTTCATCACGCCTTGGAATGACTGGGACATATGGTTAAGAGAGCGGTCAGTGTAAACCACTGAGTATTCAAGAAGGCCATTAGGGTCAATATTAGATATTGTATTCATTGTGCTTTCCGTGAAATTAAATTGTTATTTTTCATAATACTGCCTTGGTGTTATTTCTAAGGCAAGTGAGTTTGCTTGTTTTTTATTCAATTATTTTTAAAGTAGTTATAAAACAACGACTTATATTTTTTATTTTTAATGCATAAGCTACGTTTATGCTAACCATCATAAATTTGATAGATGATTGAGTAAATTCTTGAAAAAGTTGTTTAAATATTTATAAGTTATTGAAATAAATCATTTAATATGAATTTTAATGAGATTTTATATTTTGACTTCTTCAGCTGTTATTTGTTAATTTAATTTATATTTGGTGAAAATTTGACTTAGAAATTTCATATAATTATAAATGTAACCTTGGTTTCACTTCAGACTCTGCTGAATAGGTCGCAGTGTTGGTCGTTGATACGTTATTTACAGTCATGATTGAGGAGAAGAATATGGAGCGGGAAGCGATGGAGTTTGATGTCGTTATAGTAGGGGCTGGTCCTGCTGGTCTTGCAACTGCTTGCCGTTTAATGCAACAGGCTCAGGAAAACGCGTCAGAGCTAACAGTCTGTGTAGTTGAAAAGGGATCTGAGGTTGGTGCGCATATTTTATCCGGCGCGGTGATCGAAACCCGAGCGTTAGACGAATTGTTCCCGGATTGGCTGTCGCGTAATGCTCCATTGAATACTCCCGTAACAGAGGATCAATTGTTTCTGCTTAAAGATGCTGATACAGCGCAAAAGTTACCTAATATGCTAGTACCTAAGACCATGCATAACATGGGTAACTATATTGCCAGCTTGGGTAATTTCTGCCGTTGGTTGGCGGAACAAGCAGAAAGCCTGGGAGTTGAGGTTTTTCCTGGCTTTGCCGCTTCAGAGGTGCTGTTCAGAGAAGATGGTAGTGTAAAAGGTGTGGCAACAGGTGATATGGGGATAGGGGCTGACGGTCAACCTAAAGACAGCTATATGCCCGGGATGGAGTTGCATGCTAAGTACACCGTATTCTCTGAAGGCTGTCGGGGCCACTTGGGTAAGCAGTTGAATCAGACGTTTAATTTGAGTGAAGGGGTGGATGCCCAGCATTATGGCTTGGGTATGAAAGAGCTGTGGGACATTGATCCAGCATTGCATCAACCTGGCCTTGTATTGCACGGGACTGGTTGGCCGCTCAGTGGCAACGCCAGTGGCGGGTTCTTCCTCTATCACACAGATAATTGCCAAGTAGTGGTGGGTCTGATTGTTGATCTTAACTATGACAACCCTTATCTCAGCCCCTTTGATGAGTTTCAGACGATGAAGCAGCATCCAGTCTTAAGAAAATACCTTGAGGGAGGAACGCGTGTTTCCTATGGCGCTAGAGCTATAACCAAAGGTGGCTTGAATGCTCTGCCACGTATGACCTTTGCTGGTGGTTTGCTGGTAGGTTGTGATGCTGGCACGTTGAACTTTTCTAAGATAAAAGGAACGCATACAGCGATGAAGTCCGGCATGTTGGCAGCAGAAGAAATTTTTGCCGCGCTTAGTTCGGGCTGTGAAGGCGGTAGAGAGCTAGGCGGTTACAAGAAGCGCTTTGAAGCATCTTGGCTGTATGATGAGCTTTATCGTAGCCGAAACTTTGGGCCTGCATTACATAAGTTTGGCACGATGATGGGAGGGGCATTTAATTTCGTTGATCAGAATATATTTAACGGAAAGCTGCCCTTCACGCTGCATGATAATAAAGCAGATTATGCTCAGTTAAAGCCGGCTAAACAATTTCCCATGATTAGTTATCCTAAGCCGGATGGTAAAATTAGTTTCGATAAACTGTCTTCGGTGTTTCTCTCAAACACTAATCATGAAGAAGACCAGCCCTGTCATCTTCAGCTTGCTGATGTTTCTATTCCGCTTACGACTAACTTGTCGATGTATGCTGAGCCTGCTCAGCGTTTTTGCCCGGCGGGTGTGTATGAAATAATAGAGGAAGAAGAGGGGCCGCGTTTTCAGATCAATGCCCAGAACTGTTTGCACTGTAAAACATGCGATATAAAGGACCCAGCGCAAAATATTCATTGGGTCACTCCTGAAGGAATGGGAGGGCCGAACTACCCGAATATGTAGTTTATCCATTTTCGCCTGTGGTGCTGTTGTGAGCCTCTGTCGCATCACAGGTCTTTTTTAGTCTACTTCCCCCTCTCTTTTAAAGCCAGCATGTCTTATATAGGTTGCTGCAACCTAAGATCGGTAACTATTGGCAAACTAATCTCTTTTTTTAGGCATAAAAAAGCCCGGCTGGAGCCGGGCAAAAGAAGTAGGAGATACTTCAGTTATGAAAGTTTAGTCATTAGACTTAAGGCGCTCATTTTTCAGATCGTAGTTGCACTGTGGTACTGGTTTGGCTGGGTATTTAGTGCCAAGAATCTTAACCGTCAATTCTTTGTCTTTAGCATCAACATCCAAAAATGCTAACGCTAGGCTTGTACCCGTTCTGTGGCCATAACCACCAGAGCTAACTTCACCAACAATTTTGTCACCGTGATAAACCGGTTCCATACCCGTAGATGCATCAACATCAGTGTCCACTTCAAGAAGCATTAGCTTGCGTGTAACGCCCGCTGCTTTTTGTGCAATAAGAGCCTCTTTACCTTGGAAGTCAGCTTTATCAAGCTTAGCGAAGAAGCCCAGGTTGGATTCAAGCAATGTGTACTCAAGTGTTAGATCGTGAGCCCACATTGGGTAGCCTTTCTCAAGGCGCATAGAGTCCATTGCTCGTAGGCCGAAGTCTGAGATGTTGAACTCTTCACCTGCTTCATTAAGCGCATCATAGATAGCTGATTGGTGCTCGATAGGGTGATGGATCTCCCAGCCAAGCTCGCCAACAAAGTTCATGCGGATAGCGCGTACTGTTGCGCCTGCAATAGTGATTTCCTGGCTTGTGAACCATGGGAAACCTTCGTTACTTAGATCGGCATCCGTTGCTTTAGACAAGACTTTACGAGCATTAGGGCCTGCAATCACTAGCGTGCCGTAATTGCGCGTAATATTAATCAAATTAACCGAACCGTCTTTAGGCAGACGCTGTGTTAACCAATCTTCTACGAGTAGTTCTGCAGCAGCAGGAGCCATCATATAGTAACTGCCGTTTGGCAATTTAGTGATAGAGAATTCCCAAGCAACACCACCTTCTTTTGTAAGAGGGTGAGCTAGAGTAGTACCACCGATTTTCGTAGGAATACGGTTAGGAGAAATTGACTCTAACCATGCATGAGCAGCATCGCCGCTAACATCAAATTTAGTGAACGGTGATAAGTCGAGCAGGCCTACATTATTCATTACGTTTTTACATTCTGCATCGACAGCTTCGAACCAGTTGCCACGGCGAAAGCTATGTTCTTCTACTGGATCAGTGCCTTTAGGAGCGAACCAGCTAGCACGTTCCCAGCCATAGTAAGCGCCGAATACAGCGTTTTTCTCAGCCTGTTTTTCGTAGATAGGGACTTTTTTCTGGCCACGCACTGCAGGGCGCATTGCGTATTCGTTAGGGAAGCCTAATTGGTATTCGTTAGCGTAAACTTCTGTACCTTTAGCAACATTAAACTCTGGTGTTGCATAGTCACCGAAACGACGAGGATCAAGTTCCCACATATCAAGTTCTGGATGACCATTTACAATCCACTCAGCCATGAATTTACCCGCACCACCGCCTTGTACGATACCGAAGTTAAAGCCTGTACAAACAAAGTAGTTCTCAAACCCATGAATAGGGCCGATCAATGGGTGGCCGTCTGGTGTATATGTAATAGGACCATTGACCACTGTTTTAAAACCAGCATTAGCCGCAATGCCAACCTGTTCCATCGCTGTACATAAAATATCTTCTATTCGGTCAAGGCTTGGTTGTAGAAGCTCTTGGCCAAATGCCGCTGGAACACCATCAACAGCCCAGGGAATACCGCCTTTTTCGTAAGGCCCTAAGATAAAACCTTTACCTTCTTGGCGTAGGTAATAGGAAACATCTGGATCACGTAGCATCGGAAGCATCTGATCACGTTCTTCCAACTCAGGTACGTTGTCAGTAACTATGAACTGATGTTCCATGATGTTCATTGGTAGTTGGTGGCCGACCATGTCAGCAATTTCCTGAGCACGAAAACCACCAGCGTTGACGATGACACCCGCATCGATAACACCTTTTGCTGTCGTCACATTCCAGCGGCCATTCTCTTGCTGCTCAATAGCAGAAACAGGGTTGTGGCGAACAATTGTTGCTCCGCCAGCACGCGCGCCTGCAGCAAGCGCGTTAGTCACACTGGTAGGGTCAATATGACCATCTAATTTATCCCACAAGCCACCGACAAGGCCTGTGGTATCAAGGAATGGGTAAAGCTCTTTTAGGCGAGCATTATCAATGATCTCCAGATCTAGGCCACAGATTTCACCCATAGCCGCTACGCGCTTGAACTCATCGAAACGTTCTTGTGTGTGTGCCAAACGTACTGCGCCAGTTTGATGGTGATCTACAACTTGACCCGTCTCTGCCTGCAGGCGGCTATATAGATCAATACTATATTGCTGTAATTTCATGACATTAATGCTGTTACTAAAGTGCGGCAGATTACCCGCAGCATGCCATGTAGAGCCAGACGTGAGTTCCAGCTTCTCTGTCAACATCACATCAGTACAACCCATCTTTGTCAGATGATAAAGCGTACTTACACCTGCAATGCCGCCGCCAATGATTAATACTTCTGTTTTATTTTCCATTATTTAATTCCCATCGGTCGCAAAAAGTGGAAACAACCACTCGATCTCTTGTAAATGAATATCTATCGATGTTATGAATGTGTTCGGATAGTTACAAACGATAAATAATGCTTAGATGGATAAGTTCTACTTATGAAAGATATTTTAACAAATAATATTCAGCTGAATTGGCTCAGAACCTTTGAGGCTGCAGGCCGAAAGCTCAGTTTTACACTCTCAGCTCAAGAGCTGAATATGAGCCAATCTGCGGTGAGTCAGCAGATTCAGTTACTAGAGCACCATCTGAACCAGCAGTTGTTTGTACGTGCGAATAGGGCTATTCAATTGAGCGATGCGGGTCGCTCGTTTTTACCGCTAGTACAGGACAGTTTGCGTCAATTGAATGCCGGTGCAGCGCAGATATTCACGCCCTTGAACCAGGCTGTGGTTGAGGTAAATGTGAACACAACATTCAGTGTGTTGTGGCTCGCCGCGCGATTACAACGCTTTAATACGATATATCCGCAGATAACTATTCGTCAATTGGGCACCAATTGGGCAACCGATTTTGATATATCGACGGCAGAGTTAGAGATTCGGTACGGTGCTGGAAACTGGCCAGGGTTTGAATCTCATCCCTTAGTAACCCCACTTTTACGGCCTTATTGCTCGATGGCTAATGCTAAAAGAATGCGAAAACCATCTGATTTGGAAGGTATGCCGCTGCTTGATGTGATCGGAACCCCACAGGGGTGGAGTGGTTGGCTAGAAAAAATGGAGCTTGATCACTTACAAGATCAGACGCGCCAATATATGGATAGTCATGCCACTGCTGTAACGATGGCAGCCAATGGGTTTGGTGCCTGCCTGATGTACGATGAATTGATGCGTGAGGGCGTGTTAGCGAAGCAACTGGTCGCGCCATTCGTTGATAGTATTACCACCGAAGGCAGTTATTATTTATGTTATCAAGGTGATAAAGATTTATCTGATGCGTCACGTATTTTTAGAGATTGGCTATTGGGTTCATGGACTGAAAGTTAGATAGATCAAAACTTTGATTTTAATCTGAGGGATACAATAGTATGAATAATGGCATGAATATGAAACTCAAGGGCAGGTTGTTCTGGGTTTCGGAGCTGGACTCATGAGACGTCATATACCCTCACTACAAGCGTTAAAAGCCTTCGAGGCAACGGCTCGCTTGCTCAGCTTTCAGCAGGCAGCAAAAGAGTTGAATGTGACACATTCAGCGATAAGCCATCAAATTAAGAAGATGGAACAGGACTTGGGAAAGCCTCTGTTTGAGCGATTAGGGCGCAGTATTGCACTGACCAATGTTGGGGCTCAGTATGCTTGTGAAATTCGCCAAGCCTTGTATGACATAGAGAACTGCACGTACCGTATTTTCGGTGATCCTGATAAAGGTGATTTGTCGGTACAGGTCTATATGGGTATTGCTTCGCGCTGGTTGGTGCCTAGGTTGGGTTATTTTAGGGATCAGTTTCCTGATATACATATCGAACTCTATAGCTCTTATTATGACTGGGAGTTTGAAAAAAATGCAGCGGATATCGGTATTATCTATAGTGAAAAAACAGAGCCTGGGCTGATTTACCAACAGTTGTTTAAAGGGGTCTTGATTCCGGTGTGTAGCCCTTCATTACTTGAAAAAGACGGCTTGATAACGGTTGATAAGTTACTAGAAATGCCTTTTCTTAATGTTGTTGAATCACCCTCTAACCTACCTAGTTGGCTGAAAAGCGTTGGCTTAACTAAGAACCAAGTTAATGTTGTCAGTGAGCATGATAATCACCAACTAGCATTGGAAGCGGCGATTGCCGGAAAGGGTGTGGCTATTGTTCAATCATTTTTTGCCAGTGGAGATATTGCCAATAAAAAATTGGTGATGCCTGTAAACCTGCAAGTGCCAGAAATTGGTGCTTGGTATCTAGTACAGCCATCACGTAGCCTGTCTGATTCAAAGGTTAATTATTTTGCCCGCTGGCTACATCACCAAATATCAGAAGATAAAACGCTATTGCACATTAACTAAAAAAGGAAAGATCGCAACAGTCTCGATCTTTCCTTTATGTTACACAGGAATACTTTGCTTAATGATAACTAGCTGTCCACTATTATTAGGCTTTGCCTTTCCAAGGGATTAGCTTATCTTCCAATTTGCGCATCAGTATATCGATAGCATAACCAATTACCCCGACGACAATTACGCCTAATATTACAATATCTGTAGCTAGGAATTTACTGGCGGCCATGATCATAAAGCCGATGCCGGATTCAGCGGCAACCAGCTCAGCGGCAACTACCGTTCCCCAACAGATACCCATAGCGACACGCATACCCGTGAATATTTCTGGTAGTGAGTTGGGTAAGATTACATGCATCAATATCTGTCGCTTACTAGCGCCTAGAGAGTAAGCTGCATGGATTTTAGAAAGTTTGACACTCCCGACACCCGCTCTGGCTGCAATAACCATAATCCAAAGAGCTGCGAAAAATAGCAGTAAAATCTTAGAGCGCTCACCGATACCGGACCAAATAATGACCAGTGGTATAAAGGCTAAGGGCGGAATCGGGCGAAAGAATTCTACAATTGGATCAAACCAGCCACGTATTATTTCGGACAATCCCATAGCGAATCCTAGAGGAATTCCGATCAAGCAGCCTAGAGCAAAGCCGACTAATATTCTGTAGAGGCTGGCCCATATATGCTCCCAAAGAGTAAAGTTTCGGTAACCGTCCTGCGAGATGTTGATAAATTGATCCCAGACGGCTGAAGGAGCGGGCCAGAATATTGGATTTACTAGCTCAAGTGCGCTGCCTAGGTACCAGGCCATTGATAGGGTAATAACAGAAATAACACTCCAGAAGCGACCATTACCTACTGCAGTAGTGTCTCCAAAGGTGACGGTTTTCCGTTTAGTTAGACCATCTTTACTAAGGCCTGTTTTGTATTTAAGCGTTTGTATAAATGACATATTTAGACTCCTGAATCGTCGGCCTGGCCCATAATCTCTTCTTCCATTTCCCAGATCATGTTGAGGATCTCTTCTCTTTTTGCGCCAAAATCGGGATCGGCTTTAACATCACGGGGGTCTTTTGTAAGGCCTGCCTCAGCAAATGGCAGAGAATATTCTTTTTTGATTCGGCCTGGGCGTGGAGCCATAACGAATAACCTTTCGCCTAAGAATAAGGCTTCTTCGACACTGTGAGTGATCAAAATGATGGTCTTGCCGGTTTCTTTCCAGAGTTTGAGTACCAAGCCCTGCATCTTTTCTCGTGTTAACGCGTCCAATGCACCTAGAGGTTCATCCATTAAGATGACATCGGGGTCATTGGCGAGACAGCGAGCCAGAGCAACACGTTGCTGCATACCGCCAGAGAGTTCGTAGGTCGCTTTGTCGCCAAAGTCATGCAAACCCACGGTCTCTAGAAGATGATTAACTGTTTTCTTAATCTCATCTGCTGGTGTGCCTTTCATTGATAGACCAAAGCCGATGTTTTCAGCAACAGTTAGCCATTCAAACAAAGCGCCTTGTTGAAATACCATGCCTCGATCAGACCCTGGGCCGTGAATCTCAGTTGATGCTAGTTCAACGCTGCCGTGAGTGGGCGCAAGGAAACCTGCAATAATATTTAATAGAGTACTTTTACCACAGCCGGAAGGACCCAGAATGGACAGCAATTCACCCTGCTTTAGGGAGAATGAGACGTTCTCAAGTGCATGAACCTGCTCGCCGCTAGGCGTATCAAATACCATGGAGACGTCATTAACAACTAGATCAGACATAGCTATTTCCTTAAAACAAAAGAATTAATAAAGAGTGGAGGGCATCAAGCCAGCACATATCTACTGTCCTGATGCCTCTCTGGTCGAAAGACCTATTTGGAGAATTATTAATTCACTTTTTCAAAGAAACTGCTGTCGATTGTAGCGCTATAGTCTGGCAACGCTTTTGGGATCTGCTTGTGAAGTACAAAGAAATCAGCGACTTCTTTGGTGAACTCCTGCACGGCGCCACCCAGCCACTGATCAGATATCTGTGCTTCTTTTAGTGGAAAGTCAAAAAGATCAAGAACCTGATTAGAGTCCTCTAAATTCAGGCCGGAAGCTTTGGCAATAATTGGTTGATATTGTTTAGGGTTTTTAGTGAAGGCGCTGTTGGAGTCGTTGGTAACCTGAAGGAATTGAGTAACGAGTTCAGGGTGTTTTTTTGCAAACTTATTGTTTGTGGAAATAACATCAAATACACGGATACCCAGTTTTTCTTGTTCAGCGGCGGTCATTAATACCGGGCCATAGGTTTTCATGCGGCGTAATGCGCCACCCCAACCACAGGCCATTGCTACATCACCACGAGCGATAGCTGCAGCACTATCGGCTGGTGCCATGTCTAGTAGGCGGAGCTTAGTACTATCAACGTTCAGATGACTCATCACACGTAACATTTTGTAGTGAGCAACGGTGCCGAATGGCACGGCTACTCTCTGACCTTCCAGGTCCTTAGCATTGGACTGACTGATGCCTGACTTAGTACTAACGACACAGTTATCGTTTTCTGCGTAAGAGACGGCGATACCAACCATAGTGATTGGTAGTCCTTGTGAAACAGCGACAGTAAAAGGTACTAGTCCTTGAGAGTAAGCCATATCAACATCGCCAGATGCCATCGCTGCAGACATTGCAGTGCCTGAGTCAAAAGCACGCCACTCCATGTTGACACCCATGACCTTATCGTAAGTTTTCTCTACCTGAGCAATTTGGTTAGCCGTCGGCCATTCAAGGAAGTAACCCACAGTAACCGTGTCTGGTTTGTCGGCGGCAAGAGCTGAACTTGCTGCTAGAACTGAAGTGGTTAAAGCCATTACTTTGAACGTGTTAGAGACGATCGATTTCATAATTACCTCTACATTATCGCTTTTGCGAATTCTTATTTTATGGGTTCGGTTCACGTTGAGTAAGCCGGTTTTGAACTTCACTAATTCAATGAACTTCTATCGATACTGCCCCGTATTAGAGAGGGGGACAATTGAGAAAAATTCCTACGTTGTTAGTTTTATTAACAGGTTGATGATAGAAATATTTGAAAATAAACAAATAACTTGAAATACGAATGAATATTTATTTAACAAGTAAATTGACATGAATAAAAAAATGTATGTAAATACCAATATGAAAATTTAAATAATAATTTCATTTGTTAGTTTTGAAGCAACTTACTTATGCTGAGGTCACAATGAAAGTACTGGTCGCGATAAAACGCGTTGTCGATGCCAACGTAAAAATACGAGTTAAGCCTGATAATTCTGATGTAGATCTGGCTAACGTGAAAATGGCTATCAATCCGTTCTGTGAGATTGCTGTTGAAGAAGCTATTCGCTTAAAAGAACGCGGAGTGGCCAGTGAAGTACTGGTGGTGAGTGTAGGGGATGACCGCTGTCAGGAGCAGTTACGAACTGCTTTGGCGTTGGGGGCCGATCGTGCTGTACAAGTTAAAACGGATTCTACAGTTGAACCACTGGCTATCGCCAAAATTCTGAATGCTATCGTTAAGAAAGAAGAATGTCAGCTCGTTGTATTGGGTAAGCAGTCTATTGATAACGACAATAATCAGACCGGCCAGATGTTGGCTGCTATCGGTAATATGCCGCAAGGCACTTTTGCTTCAGAAGTTGTATGTGAAGGCTCTGAGGTATTGGTGACTCGTGAAGTAGATGGCGGCTTGCAAAAAATTGCTTTGCAGCTTCCAGCGGTGATCACAACTGACCTGCGGTTAAACGAACCTCGTTTTGCTTCGCTGCCTAATATAATGAAGGCCAAGCGTAAGCCTCTAGAAGTTATCTCTCCTGAAGAGCTGAGTGTTGATGTAACGCCACGCCTGACAACAGTGAAAGTTGTTAGTCCAGCAGAGCGTGAAGCGGGTGTTATTGTCAGCAGTGTTGCTGAACTGGTTGAGAAACTGAAAACAGAAGCAGGGGTACTTTAAGATGAGCGCATCTATTCTAGTGATTGCCGATCACAACAACGAAACCCTCAATGCTGCAACGCTAAATACCTTGCAGGCGGCCGCTGAGCTTAAAGAAAAAACCGGTTCTCCTATTACTGTCTTAGTAACGGGTAATGCATGCGGCGCTGTTGCTGATCAAGCTGCTGGAGTGCCTGTTACCGATCATGTTGTCCTCGTTGATGACGCTGTTTTGCTCAACCAACTGGCGGAGAATGTGGCTCCTGTTGTAGTGGAGCTGTGTAAAGAGGGTGGTTATAGCCACATTCTTTGTGCTGCCTCAACAACCGGTAAAAACCTGTTGCCGCGTGTTGCTGCATTATTAGATGTTGCACAGATTTCTGAGATCGTGGGAATTGTTGATGCTGATACTTTCGTGCGCCCTATTTATGCAGGTAACGCATTAGCTACCGTTCGTAGTAGCGACTCTATTAAAGCAATGACGGTTCGTGGTACTGCATTTGCTGCGGTGGCTGATAGCGGAGGCCAGGCAGAACAGGCTAGCTTGTCTGCAGTAGCTGAGAGCGGTTTGTCTCGTTTTATCAGTGAAGATAAGAGTATCTCTGATCGTCCAGACCTTACCTCTGCCCGGATTATTATCTCTGGAGGCCGGGGTATGCAAAGCGGTGATAACTTCCCCATGCTGGAGCGAATAGCCGATAAGGTTGGCGCTGCGGTAGGTGCTTCTCGTGCTGCCGTAGATTCTGGATTCGTATCCAACGATATGCAGGTCGGACAGACCGGTAAAATCGTTGCGCCTGATCTATATGTGGCAGTGGGTATCTCCGGTGCGATCCAGCATTTGGCAGGTATGAAAGATTCCAAAATTATTGTCGCCATTAATAAAGACGCAGAAGCACCGATTTTTGGTGTGGCTGATTACGGCCTAGTTGCTGATTTGTTTGATGCCTTGCCTGAGCTTGAAAAAGCACTGAGCTAGCTCTTTTTAAAATCTAAAAAGTTTCTAAAAATAACAAGATAATGCCGGCATAAAAAATTGCTGTGACTGCATTATTAAAGGATGAATATCATGAAGCGTACTTTTCGTTTAATTCTCGATTGTCCAGATCAGGTTGGTATTGTTACCCGTGTTGGCGAGATGATTACCCGTCATGGTGGTTGGATATCAGAAGCTGCGCACCATTCCGATGAAGACAGTAATCGTTTTTTCTCACGCTTTGAAATTCAAGCTGATTCTTTACCATTCGGAATTGAAGAGCTACGCGAAAAATTTGCGCCGATGATTGAAGAATACCAGATGAATTTTCGTCTAGTGGACAGTGGCCAGCCTAAGAAAGTTGTGTTGATGGCGAGTAAAGGTAGCCACTGTCTTTCTGATTTGCTGGATCGTTGGAGAAGTGGTGACTTGGATTGTGAAATTAGCTGCGTTATCTCCAACCACACCGATATGCAGGGGCTGGTTGAATGGTACGGTATTCCTTATCACCATGTTGTGATCGATAAAGGTGATAAAGCACCGGGATTTGCTCAGGTTGAAGGGTTGGTTGAAGAGTATCAGGCCGACTGTATTGTACTGGCGCGTTATATGCAGATTCTGCCGCAAGCACTATGTGAAAAATACCGTCACCAGGTGATCAATATTCATCATAGCTTCTTGCCGTCTTTTATAGGTGCTAAGCCTTATCACCAGGCTTCTCGTCGTGGTGTAAAGCTGATTGGGGCAACCTGTCACTATGTTACTGAGCAATTGGATGAAGGTCCGATTATTGATCAGGATGTTGTACGAGTCACTCACAGCGACAAGGTTGAAGATCTCGTTCGTCTGGGCAAGGATGTAGAAAAAACTGTATTGGCACGTGGTTTACGTGACCATCTGGAAGACCGTATTCTGGTACACGGAAACAAGACCGTTGTATTCAGCTAATAACTTTACCAACTTAATCCTGCGCCAGGGCCGCGGGATTTTGGAGAATAATAATGACTAAGCAACTACCTACTTCTGCTCAGGTTGTCATCGTTGGCGGCGGCGTTATCGGCTGCAGCGTGGCTTACCACCTGACCAAACTTGGCTTTACCGATGTTGTACTGCTGGAACGCCGCCAACTGACTTGTGGTACTACATGGCATGCAGCGGGGCTTGTTCCTACTCTTCGTGCTACCTATAACATGTCGATGCTGGCGAATTACAGCGCCACTCTTTATGAGAAGTTAGAAGCAGAAACAGGGCAGGCCACAGGCTTTGTTCGTAACGGCTCGCTGACTATCGCTACCAATAAAGAGCGGCTGGCCGAGCTCAAACGTGGCGCATCCATGGCAAAAGTTGCCGGTTTTCCTTGCGATGTGATTTCACCAGATCAGGCTAAAGAACTTTGGCCACTGATGAACGTTGATGATGTGTTGGGTGCTATTCATCTGCCAATGGACGGTATGACTAGTCCGGTTGATGTCACGCAGGCATTGGCTAAAGGTGCTCGTTTGGGTGGGGCAAAAATCATTGAAGGCGTAAAAGTGCTGGATATGAAGACGCGTGACGGTAAAGCAGTAGGTGTTATCACCGAACAGGGTGATATTGATGCAGAGTACGTAGTTAACTGTTCAGGCATGTGGGCCAGAGAATTCGGTAAAAAAGCGGGCGTTAATGTACCGTTGCATGCTGCTGAGCACTTTTATGTTGTTACTGAAAACATGCCGGACCTGACGCGCGGTTTACCAACAATGCGTGATATGGATGGTTATTGCTATTACAAGGAAGATGCTGGGAAGTTGCTAGTGGGTATGTTCGAGCCGCATGCTAAACCATGGGGTATGAAAGGCATACCAGAAGACTTCTTCTTCGATGCGTTACCTGATGACTTTGAGCATCTCGAACCATACCTTGAAGCTGCTATGCACCGTTTGCCGATATTAGAGCGTACGGGGTTGCAGTTATTTTTCAATGGGCCTGAATCGTTCACACCGGATGATCGCTATCACTTAGGTGAAGCGCCTGAGTTGCGTAACTATTTCGTGGCTGCGGGCTTTAACTCAGTAGGTATTCAGTCCGCGGGTGGTGCCGGTAAAATGCTGGCTGAGTGGATTCATAAAGGTCATGCGCCACAAGATCTGTGGGATGTTGATATCCGTCGTAATATGCCGTTCCAGGGAACACAAAAGTATCTGGAAGAGCGCACGACTGAATCACTAGGTCTGCTGTATGAAACACACTTTCCGTTTAAACAGTATAAAACGGCCCGTGGTGTTCGCCGTTCAGTGTTGCATGATCAACTAAAAGCACAAGGCGCGGTCTTTGGTTCTGAGAATGGTTGGGAGCGTGCTAACTGGTTCGCAAGAGAGGGGCAAAAGCCCGAGTATGAACTCTCCTTCGGTCGCCAGAATTGGTTTGATAATAACCGTGAAGAGCATGAAGCTGTTCGTACTTCGGTGGGCGTTATTGATCAGAGTTCATTCTGTAAGTACCAGATTGAAGGCCCTGATGCTGAAACGCTGCTGAACCGTGTTTGTAGCAACAATGTATCAGTTGCCGTCGGTAAAATGGTGTATACCCAGTGGCTAAATGAGCGTGGTGGTATTGAGGCGGATGTCACCGTGACACGTTTGGCTGATGATCGCTATCTGGTTGTTTCGGGTGTGGCTTGTCAAACCCGTGACATGGACTGGTTACGCCGAAACAAACCCGCTGATGCGATGGTGGTGTTCACTGACGTGACTTCTGCCTACGCTGTTGTGACGGTAATGGGACCGAAGTCTCGTGAAACATTGAGTAAACTAACGCGCGCTGATTTGTCCCATGAGAGCTTTCCGTTTGCCTCATCTCAGGAAATTGAGATGGGTTACGCGATAGTCCGCGCATCACGAATTACTTACGTCGGTGAGCTGGGCTGGGAATTGTATATTCCCACTGAATATGCGCCGAGCGTTTATGATTTGGTGATGGAAGCGGGTGAAGAGTTTGCTATCAAGCCATATGGCTACCATACGATGAACTCGCTACGAATGGAAAAGTGCTACCGCCATTGGGGGCACGACATTACTGATGTCGATACTGCTTTAGAAGCGGGTCTCGGTTTTGCTTCTAATTTTGATAAAGAAGGTGGCTTTATTGGTAAAGAAGCGTTGTTAGCACAGAAGGCTGAAGGTCCGTTGAAGAAACGTTTCATTGCGTTTCTATTCGAGAACCCAGAACCCTTGTGTTACCACGAAGAACCTATCTATGCCAACGGCAAGATTGTTGGGCGTACCACAGCAGGTATGTTTGGTCATACGGTAGGTGCGACTGTGGCGATGGGTTATGTCGAGCACGCTGAAGGCGTGACAAAAGAATGGTTGGATAACACTGACTTTGAAATTGAAGTTGAATGTGAACGTTACTCAGTAAAACCATCTTTACGTTCGTTCTATGACCCGTCCATGGAGAAGATTAAGTGTTAATAGGCCGTTACTGCTATTGCACCTGAAAAGTTAGAAGCACTGTATAGCCCAACTCATAAACTGATGCTAGGTTGCTGTCGGTTTATGGGGCCCTGAAACCGGGCTATATGGTTGCTTCCCTATATGAAAACAACCCAAGAACAATGATGAGGTTTGATTGATGTCTGCATTAATTTTGGATGGGAAAGCACTGGCTAAGAGTCGTGAACAACAACTGCAAGCCGCTGTTAAAAAGTTTCAGGATGGGGGTGGTTTACAGCCTGTTTTGGCGACTATTTTAGTGGGTGATGATCCTTCCTCTGCAACTTATGTGCAAATGAAAATTAATGCATGCGCTCGGGTGGGTATGGGCTCTCGTTTTATCAGTTTACCTGCGGTCACTACCACACAAGAGCTACTATCAAAAATTGATCTGCTGAATAAAGATCCAGACGTATGCGGGATTTTGTTGCAGCACCCAGTACCGGCGCAGATTGACGAGCGGGCTTGTTTTGACTCTATAGCGATTGAGAAAGATGTCGATGGTGTGACTACGAAAGGCTTTGGCCAGATGTCTATGGGTGGCGAGGCATTTGGCTCGGCAACACCTGCCGGTATTATGACTCTGCTAAAGCACTATGATATTCAACTCTCAGGTAAGCATGCAGTCGTGTTAGGACGCAGCCCTATCTTGGGTAAGCCGATGGCAGCGATGTTGCTCAATGCCAATGCGACAGTCACTATTTGCCACTCGCGTACAACGAACCTTGCTGAGTTGGTAGCACAAGCGGACATCATTGTGGGTGCCGTAGGTAAACCAGAACTCATTAAAGCCGCGTGGATTAAGGACGGTGCAGTTGTGGTAGACGCCGGTTACCATGCGGGTGGTATCGGTGATATCGAGAAAGCCGGTTTAGAAAACAGAGTTGCTGCACTAACACCCGTACCAGGCGGTGTGGGGCCAATGACAATTAATGCTCTGATTAGTCAAACGTTAGCATCAGCAGAGAAGCTAGAAAGGCGTTAATAACGGGTATTCCTAAATACGGGTGTCATTTTCCAGTTAGACAGATTATTTAGAATATTCGTACTCAAATTACAGAGGCATTGTCTCTGTAATCTCTGAGTTCTTGATGATTATTAGCATCTTACTTTGACGGTTCAGATAGCTCATCATTGGCTGTGACGAAGCTTTCCCACAGCATTGTAGCTACCGGGCCTAAGGCTTTCTCTTGACGGCGAATTAGTCGGATTTCACCACTAATAGTGTGCTCCATATCTTTTGGTTGCAGAGCAACGAGTGTCCCTTGGGCCAGTTCGTCTTGGGCCATATGCTCTGGAATGAAGCCCCAGCCAAGTCCCGCTAACAGCATGTGTTTTAGGGTGTTTACATCCTGAGTTTTCCACTGTTTAAGCCCTGTCATCATCATCAGATTTTCCGAGTCAAAGCTCAGGCCGCTTTCCTCAATTATTAAGTGGAATTGAGACCTGAGTTGGTCTGCATACTGAACTTCTTCTGGTTGAAAAACTTCGGGTGAAGCAACGAGTAAAAGGTTGAAGTGACTAATAGCCACTGTGTCTAAATCGCCTAAACCATGTAATGTTGGCCACCATGGGCCTACCGCAAGATCCGCTTGGCCATTTTGTAATAGCTCTAATGCTCCAAAGCGAGACTTACAAAGGAGATGCAGCTCAGTCTCAGGGTACTGACGTTGGCATTGCTTCAATGCTTTAAGAATAAGCGTATGCGGAGAGGTTAGATCATAAGCAAAACGTATTAAAGGCTCATTACCTTTACCTAAGTGCTTCCCCATAGAGTGGAGCTGGTTTGCGTTGAGTAAGAGTTCCTGCGCCTTACGGTAAAATAACGTGCCTTCCTGAGTAAGGCTCAACCGGTAATTCTGGCGGTTAAGAATCTGAAAGCCGTACTCAGCCTCTAAATTTTTAATGGCCATAGATAATGCAGGCTGGGTTTTATGCAGGCTTTCAGCTGCCAGCTTCAATGAACCACATTCGACAATATGGGAGAGAGTACGTAGTTGCTCTAGTGTCATAAAATTTTTTAACATCTTGGCAATAAATAGTGAATATTATTTAAGCAGATTTAACCGTATGCTTCACGGGTTAATTACTTAGCGCTAAAACTAGCCATCAAACTGAATTTGAGTAGTACTCGTTATATGTGACGTTGTCTGCTCTGCACTTTCAGTCCGATCTTTTCTAGCCAGTCTCTCTTCGCTAGATCTACCTTGAGTCAAATAAGAGGTTTAATATGCCTGTTCTGTCGAACACCCCTTTAGATAAAAGACTGGTTTCAGTCGCTGTATTATTGCTATTTTTTCTTGCGGGGTGCAGCGAATCGACTGACGAGCAGCCTGCTTCCAAAGTAGTTCGTCCTGCTAAAATTTTTCAGGTAGTAGATCCTGCCAGTGAGACTTTTCGTAACTACCCTGCTGAAGTAGAAGCAAATGCAGATTCTAAACTGGCATTTAGGGTGAGTGGCCAGCTTATTGAATTTTTGGTTAAACCGGGGAATGAAGTAAAGGAAGGACAATTATTGGCACGACTGGATCCTAAGGATTTTAAGTTAAGCCTAGATGACCGTCGGGCCCGTTATGCACTGGCTAAGTCGCAGTTTAAGCGTGCTCAGAAACTGCTGAAGCGTAAATTATTAGCCCAATCTGATTATGATAAGGCAAAAGCTGAGTTGAATGTAGCCTTGTCTTCTCTCAACGTGGAGAAAGCCAATCTAGAGTACACATACCTGCGCGCGCCCTTTACAGGCACCATTGCTAAAGTAATGGCAGAGCAACATGAAAATATCCAGGCCAAACAGACGGTACTAATCCTTCAAACTCGGGATCAGGTTGATATCTCAATTCAGATGCCAGAAAACATAGTCTCACGCGTTAAGAAAGATACCCAATATCAGCCAACCGTGATTTTTGATTCCCATCCAGGTAAAGAGTTTTTGGTCACCGTGAAAGAGTGGGATACTCAGGCCGACCCTTCCACACTAACCTACAAAGTTGTTTTTTCTTTACCTGCACCCAAAGCATTTACGGTGCTTCCGGGAATGTCTGCCAGTATTCGAATTGATCTAACGAAGGTAACTGACGTCAGCAGTAGTCACTTTATGCTGCCTGTAGGTGCTGTATTTGCAGCAGAAGACACTCCCCTTTCTAGTGGTGCCCGTTACATTTGGAAAGTTGATCCAGAAACGATGAAAGTTAGCAGGGCAGAGGTCACTGTAGGAGAGATACGGGATCAGGGTATTGAAGTATTGAGTGGTATTCAGCCGGGAGATCAATTGGTTTCTGTTGGCGTGCACTTTCTTGCTGAAGGTATGGAAGTTCGTCCCTGGAACAGAGAAAAGGGGCTATAAATGAAACTGACTGAATATTCGATCAAAAGCCCAGTTACTAGCTGGATGTTTGCTCTGATCTTACTGCTCGGTGGCATTGTTTCCTACAATGGCTTAGGTCGACTAGAGGACCCAGAGTTTACTCTTAAAATGGCGATGGTGACGACTAGCTACCCCGGTGCTTCGCCAGCACAGGTAGAAGAGGAGGTCACTTATCCGATTGAAAATGCGCTGCAACAATTGTCGTATGTGGACTTTGTAACCTCTATATCCTCCACTGGGTTGTCACAAATTATTGTCGAAATGAAGGGTACTTATCGTAAAGATGACCTGCAACAGATCTGGGATGAACTGAGGCGTAAGGTGAGTGATCTTACCCCTAACTTACCTCCCGGAGTGATGAACCCCAATGTCATTGATGAATTTGGAGACGTCTACGGTGTTTTGTTAGCGGTTAGTGGCGAAGGGTATTCCTACGAAGAGCTTAAGGATTATGTTGATTACTTGCGCCGAGAATTAGTGCTGATTAAAGGCGTCGGAAAAGTAACCGTGGCGGGTGAGCAGCAGGAGCAAGTAGTAGTTGAAATTGCCCGAAATAAGCTCTCTGCTTTGGGTATTTCCCCTGATCGAATTTACCAGCTTTTGCAGACGCAAAACCAAGTGTCTAATTCAGGGAGTATCAAGATAGGAAGCGAGTATATTCGCTTGTATCCAACAGGTGAGTTTCAAAGTGTTGAAGAGCTGGAAGGTTTGCTGATTTCTAACTCGGGAGCTTCTGAGCTGATCTATCTGGGTGATGTCGCTAAGGTTAGCCGAACCTATGCCGAAGTACCGCAAAACATCACCAACTATAATAACCAGCAAGCGCTTTTGCTGGGGATTTCTTTTACCAGTGGGGTTAATGTTGTTGAGATAGGTGAGGCGCTGGAAAAACGTATGGCCGAATTGGAATATGTTCGTCCTATCGGTATGGAAGTCTCGAGCGTCTATAACCAGCCTGTAGAAGTAGATAATTCTATGCAGGGTTTCATGCTGAGCTTGGCCGAAGCTGTAGCAATCGTGATTGCGGTATTGTTGGTGTTCATGGGCCTGAAAAGCGGCATCCTGATTGGTTTGATTTTGATGATCACTGTATTCGGCAGCTTTATCTTTATGAAGCTCTTTGCCCTCGACTTGCAGCGGATATCATTGGGAGCACTGATCATTGCCCTCGGTATGCTTGTGGATAACGCTATTGTTATCACAGAAGGTATTTTGATAGGCATAAAAAAGGGCCAAACAAAGCTACAGGCTGCGTTGGATATTACTCGCCAAACTAACCTTCCATTACTCGGCGCCACCGTGATAGCTATTACAGCTTTTGCCCCTATTGGTCTCTCTTCTGATGCTACCGGGGAGTTTGCTGGCAGCTTGTTTTGGGTGTTGTTGATTTCCCTGTTGTTGAGTTGGGTTACTGCCATCACTCTAACGCCATTTTTTGCCGATCTAATGTTTAAAGAAAGCGCAGATAGTTATATTGAAGAAGATGATACGCAGCTTTATAAAGGTGTGATATTCACCGCTTATAAAGCGATATTGAATTTTTGTATGCGATTTCGTGTTTCCACTTTACTATTAATGGTGGTGTTTTTTGTCGCAGCGGTAGTGGGCTTTGGACAAGTAAAACAATCTTTTTTCCCGCCGTCTAATACGCCGATGTTTTATCTGGATTATTGGCGTTTTCAGGGATCAGATATCCGTGAAACGCAGAAAGATATTGAAGCAATTCAATCTTACCTCCTAACGCAGGATTCTGTAGAGCAGGTCACGACTACGGTAGGACGAGGCGCTCCACGGTTTATGCTGACTTACGCTCCGGAAAAGTCTTATGCAGCTTTTGGTCAGTTGATTATTAGGGTAGAAAATCGAGAAGCGCTTCGCTCTATGATGGCTAAAGTACGTGATTACATGTCCAATAATTATCCCCAAGCTGAGTTTAAAGTTAAGCAGATGGAGATAGGGCCCTCAACGGACGCTAAAATCGAGGCTCGTTTTACTGGCCCCGATCCTGACCAATTACGCAAGTTAGCAGGCCAGGCCATGGCGATACTACAAGCTGACACAGGAGCTCATAATATTCGCCATGATTGGCGACAGCGAACCAAGGTGATTCGCCCTCAGTTTAACGAAGCCATGGGACGTAGAGTGGGTATCAGCAAGCAGGATCTTGACCAGTTGTTACTCTCAAGTTTCTCTGGCCAGCAGGTCGGGCTGTACCGTGAAGGCACTCAATTGCTTCCGATCATAGCCAGGGCCCCTCAGTCGGAGAGGCTAACTATCGATAGCCTGCCTGAGCTGCAGATTTACAGTCAGGCTGCTAATGCTTATGTGCCTATCGCTCAAGTGACAAATGGTTTTAAAACCGACTGGGAAGACTCATTAATTATACGTCGAGATCGTAAGCGCACACTTACAGTAATGGCTGACCATGATGTGTTGGGTGATGAAACCGCTGCCACTTTGTTTGGCAGAGTTCGGCCGGGCATAGAAGCAATTGCTTTGCCTCCGGGCTATAAAATGGAATGGGGTGGTGAGTATGAGTCTGCTGGTGATGCTCAGGCGGCACTGTTTGGTGGCTTGCCCCTAGGCTATTTAGGGATGTTCGTTATCACAGTGCTTCTTTTTAACTCGATACGGGCGCCGTTAGTTATCTGGGCTACCGTGCCGCTTGCACTCATCGGTGTTTCGGTTGGTCTGCTGGTCATGGGAGCGCCATTCAGTTTTATGGCGTTGTTAGGTTTGTTGAGTTTGTCGGGGATGTTGCTAAAAAACGGCATCGTGCTGGTGGATCAAATCAATCTTGAACTTTCACAGGGTAAAGACCCCTATCTCGCTGTCTTTCACTCGGCTGTTAGTCGAGTAAGGCCTGTGGCTATGGCTGCTATCACAACAATTCTTGGTATGATTCCACTGTTATTTGATGTCTTTTTTGAGTCCATGGCGGTTACCATTATGTTTGGTCTAGGCTTTGCTACAGTGCTGACTCTGATTGTTGTGCCGGTGCTATTTACTTTGCTTTATCGGATTCCTTATCAGCCGCTGACTAAATAATAGTAAAAGCTGCTTGTTATCAGGCGTTCAAGGCCTCTGGCTAACCCTAAAATGGCCCTCATCTGAGGGCCTTTTTTTATTAAAAATTTGTACCAGTCACAGCCTGCACATTCATTATCTCTACTCAGTCCCTATTTAGTCAGAGTTTTCTTTGCTAGAGATATCAATCATGCGTCAGAAAATCGTACAGCAGTTGATTAAACAGCTGCGGGTTTTCTAAATGCGCATTGTGTGAACAAAGCGGCATAACGGCCAGGCTCGCATTTTTTATCTCTTGCCACAGGGCATAAGGCTGCTGCCA
>JAWUYS010000034.1:0-17955 GCA_034110685.1 Neptunomonas sp. | reverse complement strand
GCCCATTGTGCAATATTCCCCACTGCTGCCTCCCGTAGGAGTCTGGGCCGTGTCTCAGTCCCAGTGTGGCTGATCATCCTCTCAGACCAGCTAGAGATCGTCGCCTTGGTGAGCCTTTACCTCACCAACAAGCTAATCTCACGCAGGCTCATCTGATAGCGAAAGGTCTATAAATAGATCCCCTCCTTTCCCCCGTAGGGCGTATGCGGTATTAATCCAAATTTCTCTGGGCTATCCCCCACTACCAGGCAGATTCCTACGCGTTACTCACCCGTCCGCCGCTCGTCAGCAAAGTAGCAAGCTACTCTCTGTTACCGCTCGACTTGCATGTGTTAAGCCTGCCGCCAGCGTTCAATCTGAGCCATGATCAAACTCTTCAGTTTATAATCATTGGTAATTTATCAATACCGAAGTATTAACAACTACCTAAATCTAGCTCAGGTTTTGCTAACTAAAAAACTTTATAAAACGTATGTTTCATTCTGTTCGCTAGGTTGCTTATCCTGATAAAGCTTTTGTAGCTTCATCCTGACAAGCGCCCACACGAATTATCTGACCAATCTGTTAAAGAGCGCTTGAACGTGTCGTTCAAGTGAGGCGCATATTCTACCGAACGCCTCGCTGGTGTCAACCTTTATTTTGCAACTTTCTGAAACTCATTTGGCTGCAAAACCGGGCACCAACTACCAATCTAAAAACCCTGAAAAGATGTTAATTATCAAGGACTTAAAAACCAGCATCTTCTCATCTCACCCACCCTTTTTGGTGGCTTCCTTGGGAAGAGGTGCGCATTCTACAGACACCCCCAAAGGAGTCAACACCCTAACCTAAAAAAACTCATTTATTTGTAATAAAAGCCCTAAAACAACAAAAGCGCCACGAGGGCGCCTTTAATTACTAACTTAAACTGGCTATTAGCTGAAGCCAATAAGCTTTTTATTTATAGGTAGAACAAGTGATGCTTTTTCTTGCCCAACTTAACGAGGAAGTATTTTTGATGAATGCTGGCAGAGCGAGCAAAAACCTCTACACCCTTGCTGTTGCTGTCTAGGCCTATAGCAACACCATTCACATTAACGGCATTGCGCTGCAAAGCATCTTTTACTTGCTTACCATTCCCCATATCCGCATCAGATAGCAAAGATGTTAGCAAGCCACCTTCCAGCGCTTCAAGATCAAGCGCTGAGGACGGTAAGCCGTCTTGCTTCAGCTGCTCAAAGTCTCCTTCGCTTAGGTCTGTTAAGTTGCCACTAAACAGTGCGTCGGTAATACGCTGTGCAGCAATAAGACCTTCTTCTTTATGAACCAGATTTGTTACTTCACGCGCTAATATAGCTTGTGCTTCAGGGCGACCTTGGCGCTCTTTATCATCCGCTTCTATCTGGTCAATTTCTGAGACACTCAAAAACGTGAAGTACTTCAGGAACTGGTACGCATCTGCATCAGCAACTTGAAGCCAGAATTGATAGAACGCATAAGGAGATGTTTTTGCAGCAGATAGCCAGATAGTACCTGATTCAGTTTTACCAAATTTAGTACCGTCAGACTTTGTCACCAATGGCAACGTCATGCCATAAGCACGATTGCCATTCATACGACGCGTTAGCTCAGTACCACCGGTGATGTTGCCCCACTGATCTGAGCCACCAATTTGCAATGTGCACTCATGGCTTTTGTTGAGCTGCTGAAAATCAAATGACTGTAGAATCATATAGGTGAACTCTGTAAAAGAGATCCCATCGCCGTCACGGTCAATACGCTGCTTAACGGACTCTTTTGCTATCATCTGGTTAACAGAAAAATGCTTACCGACATCACGCAAGAAAGTCAGCACATCTAAGCCACGCGTCCAATCTAGGTTATTAACCACTACGGCACTGTTATCACCACAGTCAAAATCAATAAACGCGCTGACCTGCTCTTTCAGCTTATCAACCCAGCCTGCTACTGTCTCATCGTCGTTTAACTTACGCTCTTGAGCCTTAAAACTCGGATCACCGATTAAACCTGTTGCGCCACCCACCAGCGCTAATGGCTTATGGCCATACTGCTGAAAACGCTTCAAGGTTAATAGTGGCACCAAACTACCAATGTGCAGACTATCCGCTGTTGGGTCAAAACCACAATAAAGTGTCACACTGTTCTCATTTAAATGATTTTCAAGCTCCTCTTCGCTGGTCATCTGCGCTATAAGGCCTCTCGCTTTAAAATCCTGTAACAGTGTTAACTCACTCATTTCGGTTCATTACCTTGTTAAATGTTAATACGGCACTCAATTGATGCGACATTCTACCCATAGCGCGAGTTTTGAACAAATTTCAATTGTTAATGTCAATATTTTGACTTTACAGCCGATACTACTTTAAGAAAATATCGTATATTACTGTTTTATATTCACTGATTAATAAATGGATCGTGAGAACTGAGCCATGCCAAATTTTTTACAACAGATCAAAGGCCGCTTCCCAACAGTGCACCTTGCAGCCATCAGCATTTGCGGTGTCATTCTAAGTATTACATTACTTCTTTTGCCTTCTGAGGAAGTCTCTGCAACAAAAAACAACTTACCAACAACCCAAATCTCTGAAAATTCTACCCATCTAGATAGCGTTGACCAAACCGCACAAAGAATACGCAAAAGTCTTGTGCTAGACCTAGCCAGCCCAACATCATCGCTACCAGAGAGCCAGCGTGATGCAGCAACATTCACCCCAACACAAGAAACCAAAACTGACGTAGCCACCACTATCGTGCAGCCTACTGAAAACTGGATCTCTTATACTGTTCAAAAAAACGACAACCTAACGTCTCTCTTTAAGCGTGCAGGTTTAAACGCTCGCGATGTTTACAATATCAGCCAAGCCACCAAACAAAACAACGAACTTAGTCGGCTTTATCCTGGTGAATCACTTGCCTTTCTTATTGAAGAAGCCAGCCTCAAGAAGCTGAAGTATGAAATCAGCCCATTAAAAACGCTTCTTGTTGAATTAATTGATAATAAGTTTGCTGTTAATACAATCGAGCGCACGCCTGTTACTAAAGAGCGCTATATAGAAGGCGTTATTGAAGGGTCTTTATTCGTAGACGCTGAGCGTGCTGGCCTATCTAATAATATGATTATGCAGTTCGCTTCGATTTATGGCTGGGATATCGACTTCTCGCAAGACATCCGTAAAGGAGATAGCTTTCGTATTATTTATAATGAGCAATTCCTAGACGGAAAGAAAATTAGCGATGGTCATATCGTCGCTGCTCAGTTTATTAATAATGGTGAGAATCTTACCGCTATTCGATATACAGATTCACAAGGAAGCAGCAGTTACTACACACCTGACGGTCACAGCATGCGTAAAGCGTTTCTGCGAATGCCTATTAACTTTGCCCGCGTCAGTTCTCGCTTTAACCTTTCAAGAAAACATCCTGTACTAAACAAAATACGTGCCCACAAAGGCGTCGACTACGCAGCATCAACAGGCACACCGATTAAAGCCTCAGGTGATGGCAAAGTAATCTGGAAAGGCAACAAAGGCGGCTATGGTCGTGCAGTTATTATTCAGCACGGCAGTAATATCACCACGCTATACGCCCATATGTCTAAATATAATAAGAAGTTAAAGAAAGGCAGCCGTGTAAAACAGGGGCAAGTTATTGGCTATGTTGGTAAGTCAGGGCTCGCTACAGGCCCACATCTGCATTATGAGTTTCGGGTAAACGGCGCGCACAAAAATCCAATGACGGTTAAATTCCCGCATGCTTCACCGGTTCCTAAAAAAGAGCTGGTAGCCTTTGAAGAAGTCGCTAGCCAGATGAAAAACCAGTTAAAAACCTACGCTGCGACCCAATACGCCAGAGCTAATTAGTACTTATGAAAGCAGATATTTATATAGGTGTAATGTCGGGTACTAGCCTAGACGGTATTGATGTCGCTGCAGTTCGTATTGATGAGCAACTTAGTTTTATCAAAGCACAGTGCTTCACTATTCCAGAGAAGGTTCGCCAAGATATTTTAGGACTTACTCAGCCTACTGATAATGAGATCGAAAAACTAGGCCGACTAGATATAGAACTGGGACGCTTATTTGCCGATAGCATCAATCAATTTTTACAATCAGCCCCCTTTGATACTCGCCAAATAGTGGCAGTGGGTTGTCACGGACAAACGGTTCGCCATCGCCCTGAAGCAGGTTTCACTCTACAGATAGGCGATCCCAACACAATAGCTGAAATCACCAAGCTCACTGTTACCGCAGATTTTAGAAGAAGAGATATCGCAGCAGGCGGACAAGGCGCGCCTCTGGTACCCGCTTTTCATAATAATGTGTTTCGCTCGGCAGATAAGAACCGCATCATTTTAAATATTGGGGGCATGTCCAACATTACGTTACTGCCTGCCGATAATTCAAAAACGGTCACAGGCTATGACACCGGCCCTGGAAATATATTATTAGATGCGTGGATTAATAAACACTGCGGCGCAAGCTACGATAAAGCTGGCGAGTGGGCAGCGTCAGGCCAAGCAAACCAAGAGCTGCTACAGCAGTTACTCAACTTACCCTTCTTTACGGAAGCCCCACCCAAGAGCACCGGAAGAGAGCAATTTCACCTTGATTGGCTAGAGCAGGTTATCCACAACCACCAGCAAATTTCAGCGGTTGATATCCAAGCCACATTATTAGAACTAACAGCTCGATCTATCGCTGATGCAATTAATGTCGAAAACTTAGTAAACCCTGAGCTTTATATTTGCGGTGGTGGTGTGCATAACAACGCGTTAACCGCCAGATTATCCTCACTAGTTAAGCATTCACATATAGGTACAACAGAAGAGTTAGGACTACACCCAGACTGGGTTGAAGCTGCTGCGTTTGGCTGGTTAGCTCATCAAACGATTAAACAACTATCCGGTAATTTACCAAGCGTTACAGGTGCTGCTCAAGAGCGAATATTAGGCGGGATTTATCAAGCGTAATAGATGAGATAAAAGTAAGCACAGCTAACAGCTGTGCTTAAACTCATACTAAATCAGATCGAAAATGATGAACCGCAACCACAGGTAGTTGTTGCGTTCGGGTTTTCAATTTTAAACTGCGAACCCTGTAAGCCTTCTTGATAATCAACTACAGACCCTTCCAAGTACTGTAAGCTCATTGGATCAACGACCATAAGAACACCCTGATTTTCTATTTGGGTATCGTCTTCTGCGGTCTCTTCATCAAACGTAAAACCATAAGAAAAGCCAGAACAACCGCCGCCCGTGATAAAAACACGAAGTTTAAGATTATCGTTCTGATCTTCTTCTATTAGGCTTTTTACTTTTGCAGCAGCTGCATCTGTAAATACCATTGCCTCATTTAATGCCACTGATTCTGTCATATCGCTCTCTGTATCATTAAATCTGATCAGCCTATTCTCAATTAACCAAGCAATTTAGTCAAGTATCATGGCATAAGACCGACGAAAGACAAGCCTGCAGTCTCTTCAAAACCAAACATAATGTTCATATTTTGAATGGCTTGGCCTGCAGCACCCTTAACTAAATTATCAATCACTGATAACACAACAACAGTGTCATCGTTTTGTGGACGAAAAACGCTGATCCTGCACATGTTTGAGCCTTTCACACTACGCGTTTCAGGATGGCTACCGGCTGGCATCACATCAACAAACGGCTCATCTTTATAACGCTCTTCGAACAATGCTTGAAGCCCATCTTGTGGATCTTTAAGCGTCGCGTACAAGGTAGAATGAATCCCCCGAATCATCGGCGTGAGATGCGGAACAAACGTCAAACCGACAGGGCGCTCTGCGGCCTCTGATAAACCTTGACGAATTTCAGGCAGATGCCTGTGACCAGGAACCCCATAGGCCTTCATGCTTTCGCTCGTCTCACAGAGCAAAGCCCCGACACTTGCACCACGGCCTGCACCACTGACACCGGATTTACAATCAGCTATCAGACGACGATGATCAATCAGCTTATTCTCTAGCAATGGCAAGAAACCAAGCTGAGTTGCCGTTGGGTAACAACCAGGACACGCAATAAGCTGGGCCGTCTTAATCCGTTCACGATTTATTTCAGGTAAACCATAAACAGCCATCTCAACTAAATCAGGGCAAGTATGCTCGAGCTTGTACCATTGTGACCAAAGCTCAACATCTTTAATTCTAAAATCTGCACCCAAATCAATAACCCGTACACCTCTTTTGATTAGCTCAGGTGCCATTCCCATAGCCACACCATGTGGGGTAGCAAAAAATACTACATCACATGTAGAGAGTGTATCGGCATCCGGCACGGTAAATTGCAGATCATAATGTCCTCGAAGGTTCACAAACATATCAGCCACATAAACACCTTCCTCTGAGCGTGAAGTAATTACTTTCACGTCCACATCGGGATGATTGGCGAGCAACCTCAAAAGTTCTACACCGGTATAACCTGTTCCACCTACGATACCTACATTAATCACTTTAACCTCTCATCGGCATGCAAAAACTGTTAACTTATAATACCGTTCAAGGGTCGTAAAAACTATCAGCTGTTGGTTAAAAAACTGAATGCAGAAATACCACTTATCATTGCAGTATTTTCGGGAGCGCCTAGCTCACTATGACGCACTGCCTCAACTTGTTATTTTGGGGATGCTATCCGGCGTAATAACCGGTTTGCTAATGGTCCTGTTTCGTATGGCTGTAGAGTTACCTCTAACCTATTGGCTAGGCCAAGCTGATAACTTTGAGAGTTTATCTACTGCGCAGCATTTTTTATGGCCTATTGTAGGGAGCTGCCTACTCATAGCTATCTTCTACCTCTGGCCACAAGCAGCCAAACAAGTAGGCATGGTCAATCTTTTTGAACGTCTCTCCTATTATCAGGGCCATATCCCTGGCAGAAGTATCGTCATGCAGTTCTTATCCGCCACTATTGCGTTAGTCAGTGGGCACTCTGTGGGTCGTGAAGGGCCTTCGATATTTCTCGGCGCCGCCTGTAGCAGTCTTATAGGCCAACGACTACGACTACCCAACAATTCGTTGCGTTTATTAATTGGCTGCGGTGCTGCAGCGGCTATTTCAGCAGGCTTTAACACGCCATTAGCGGGTGTCATCTTCGCGATGGAAGTGATTCTACTGGAATATACCGTCATCGGTTTTACACCCGTAATTGTTGCTGCCGTATCTGCAGACATAGTTATGCGCAGCATCTTAGGGCATGAAAACGTTTTCGATGTACCTTCATTTCAGATAAACACCTTGGCTGAAGTGCCATGGGTGATGCTGCTAGGCGTTGTTGTCGGGTTATGTGCAGCGGCTTTTAATCACATCATGTTATTCGCCTACAAGCTCGCTCACTGGCCTATTGCTGTACGTTTTATGCTAGCGGGTGTTCTCACGGGGCTAGCCGCCATGCTTTACCCAGAAATTATGGGTATTGGTTACGACACCATCTCCGAAACACTCTGGGGGCGTTTGGATATCCAGCTGTTATGCGGGCTATTGTTAGTTAAGCTGCTCATTACCCCTTTTATACTGGGCTTAGGTATTCCGGCAGGGCTTATCGGGCCAACACTCTTTATTGGCGCTATTATCGGCGGGATTTGCGGCATCATCGGTGATTGGTCCACTGACATGGACGTATCGCACGTCGGTTTATATGCCATGCTGGGTATGGGAGCCATGATGGGTGCTGTGCTAAATGCGCCTTTGGCGGCACTGGTGGCGTTACTAGAGCTCACCGGCAATCCCAACATCATCTTTCCTGGCATGATCGCTATCGTCATCAGTAATCTAACCGTACGTTACTTATTTAACTTGCCTTCTATCTTTCTATCATCATTACAAGCTCAAGGACTTGATTACCGCCAAGAGCCCATCGCTCAAGCACTCTCCCGAGCAGCTGCTGCCAGCTTAATGGAAAGAAACTTTGTTGCTACTGACCACCTAATTAACGCCGCCTCCGCACAAGAGATGTTGGCAGAAGCGCCTCGCTGGATTCTCTTACAAGAAGTAGGACAACCGGCAACATCCATCATGCTGCCTAATGACTTACAAGACCATTTAACACGCCTGGCTCAGGTGGACCAGGATAAGGCAGTACAACAAAACGCCGCTTTAGTATTTCAACCAGAAGCCACTACAGAACCACAGCAGCCAATTAACTTGCTAGAAATTCCTGCTGAGCGCTTTAATATTGTGACACTCAGTTTTCGGGCGACACTTTATGAAGCCTTACAAAAAATGAATGAACAAAACATCGCCAACCTGTGCATCACCAGTAACCAAGGCGAGATCATGGGAATACTCTCGCGCGCACAGATTGAATATTACTACACACATAAGCAGACTCTATGAATCCACTACACGGCCTGTATGCCATTACCGATGACACTCTCATGCCTGACGATCAGACATTATTGTCGTACGTTCAACAGGCGATTCTTGGCGGCGCTCACGTTATTCAATACAGAGATAAAACCTCTGATACCGAAAAGCGTTATCGCCAAGCACGTTTACTCAATGAACTATGCCGTTCACACAACCGTACATTTGTAATCAATGATGATGTACAACTGGCACATCAATGCGGCGCGCATGGCGTACATATAGGGCAGAAAGATTCGGCAATAGAAATAGCACGCCAAGTACTCGGTAATAACGCCATCATTGGTGTGACCTGCCACGACCAACTGTCACTGGCCAACAGCGCCGCTTTAGCTGGCGCAGACTATGTAGCCTTTGGTGCTTTCTTCCCCTCAAAAACAAAACCTAACGCAAAACCAGCACCGCTTTCGTTGTTAGCCGAAGCCAAATCAATACTCTCTTGTCCAATAGTGGCGATCGGGGGAATTACTGTGGATAATGCCAGCCAAACGATTACTGCAGGGGCCGACATGATTGCCGTAGTGCACTCACTTTTTGCCGCAGAGTCAATCACACAGCAAGCCGAGGCATTTGCCCAAGCTTTCAACTGGAATGAATAAAGAAGGTTCATCAGCATGACACGTTCAGAAGATCTTTTTCAAGCAGCCCAAACTCACATCCCTGGCGGTGTAAACTCACCAGTTCGCGCATTTAAAGGCGTGGGTGGCACACCGGTATTTTTCAAAAAAGGGCTAGGCGCTTATCTTTTTGATGAAGATGATAATCAATATATCGATTATGTCGGCTCATGGGGCCCAATGATTTTGGGCCATGCTCTGCCTGCAGTTATTGATGCAGTTAAAAGCGTATTAGATAACGGTCTAGGATTTGGTGCGCCAACCGAAATCGAAACTCAGATGGCTGATAAAGTATGTGAAATGATGCCTTCTATCGAGATGATCCGTATGGTCAACTCGGGTACTGAAGCTACCATGAGTGCTATTCGCTTGGCGCGTGGTTATACTGGCCGCGATAAAATCGTTAAGTTTGAAGGCTGCTACCACGGCCACTCTGATTCACTGCTAGTAAAAGCAGGCTCAGGTGCGCTAACACTGGGCGAGCCTAATTCTCCGGGCGTACCGGCATCTATCGCTGAACACACCATCACACTCACATTCAACGACATCGAAAATGTTCGCCAAGCATTTGAAGAAGTAGGCAGCGAGATTGCTTGCATCATCGTTGAACCCGTTGCCGGCAACATGAACTGCATCCCACCTCAAGAAGGCTTCCTTGAAGGCTTGCGTGAAGTGTGTGACGAATACGGTACTGTTCTGATTTTTGATGAAGTAATGACCGGTTTCCGTGTTGCCTTAGGCGGTGCCCAAGCCTATTACGGCATCAAACCAGACCTAACGACATTAGGTAAAGTTATTGGTGGCGGCTTGCCCGTTGGTGCTTTTGGTGGCAAACGCGAAATTATGGAACAGATCGCGCCTTTAGGGCCGGTTTACCAAGCGGGTACGCTATCAGGAAATCCTTTGTCGATGAATGCAGGTTTAGCCATGCTAAATGCTCTGACAGCGACACCGGGTATTCATGATCAGCTAGAAGCAAAAACTGATTACCTAACCCAAGGTCTAGAAGCCATGGCAATCTCAAAAGGTATTCCATTTACCACAACCGCTGTTGGCGGCATGTTTGGAATATTCTTCACAGATCAAAAAAATATCAGCAGCTTTGCGCAAACAACAGCCTGCGATACTGAACGCTTTGGGCAGTTCTTCCAAGGCATGCTCAAAGAAGGCGTTTACCTAGCACCTTCTGCATACGAAACAGGCTTTATGTCAGCGGCTATTTCTGAAGAAGACTTGGATCGCACCATTGCAGCAGCTGGGCGTGTATTTGATACGTTTGCTAAAAAAGCCTAAATGATGGCGACCTTTGCTAATCTGGCAATCATACTGAGCTGCGTTTTTTACGCAGCTCAGTTGTTTCGCCAACCAAAAACTCTGACCGACAATAACAGAACACTAGTGCTGCTATTGTTGTTATGCGTCGTGCTGATAATGGCGTCCGCCGCTGGCCATCTACTCATCAGCGAACAAAGCCAAAACTCCCAAACCCTGCAACGCCTGCTCAGCAATATGAAAGACTATTTAGCAATTCCGCTGATTGCCTCTCTATTACTGGCCACCAGTTTTAATAAGTTTTGGTCTCGCGCTGGCTGGGGCCGTTGGGTACTGGTATTAATTGCGATGTTTGAGCTAGCACGTAGAGCCGAATTTGGTGAGCAATACTCAATGGTGCTTGCAGGATTCACATCCGTGGCACTGCTACTCGCCTTTGTTCGCTACCGCCAAGCAAATATTCGTCTGCTAGGGCTAGTCGGCGCACTGTTAGCGGGTTTATCGGTTGCTGTTTACGGAACACTATCCCTGTTACCTGAATATCAAAACGCAATGTTCAGCGATGGCTTACTGGCGATCAGCCTTGTGGCTTTAGGGTTAGCGACGAGGGAAGTTATCTCTTTGTTTCAAAATCAGAAAACTGTATCCACAAGCTTGTAAGCATTCAGACTCTACAAAAAATACCGCACTGTAAAGTGCGGCGTTTCAATTCATGTGATAAACAGCATAAGCTTGCATTTAACTTTTGATGAGAACTTATGCCCAACAAAAAAGGCCATTGAATTCTCATCCAATGGCCTTTCTCAAATAGCTATAACCTTTACAGGCATCTAGCCATTTTCATTTCTACTAATAGCGCCTTGCTACGGCAGCTGCTTTATCAGCCCCTTCTAGGTCACCGGCATCTGTGCGAATAGAAGCAATTAACTGCCATAAACGGCGCAGTTTAGTACTCTGCCCTTGCGCGATACCTACCCCTTTAAGAGCGACTTGCTCTGCCTGCAAAAACTCACCCAAACGGCGGTGCGTGTCGGCTAAGGAGTAATACACTTCTGGGTCTTTAGGGGCAATACGCTGTGCACGCTGTAAGCTCGTTTGCGCCGAACGCAACTGGCCATTATTGGTTTGCTTACGCGCCGTAGCAAGCAGTGCAACGGCGGCAGGGTTTTGCTTAGACTGTAAAACCACTTTAGGGGCAACAGGGACTGACGTTCCTACGTTGTTCTCTTCACTGGTGCTATCACCACGTTGTGGGCGAAAAACCGGTGACGGAGCGACAGGGGTAACCGTAACGCCTGTGGTGATATCTACCGGTGTAACTACACCGTTACTCTCCTGTTGAGGGCGCGTCGTTGAACGGTCCTCAATAGGTGTATTGTAAATACCTTGCGTAGTACAACCCGTCAAAACGACTAAGGCGCCCATAGCGACTAGCTTCATCTGTGTATTAAAATTCATTATTACTCCTGCCTAAACCAACGCCGAAACCAGTCAAGTGGTTTTGATTCGCTATTCTGAACAGGTTCCACTCCACAATCAACTCGATACTGCGGTTTACTGCCATTCTGAAAAGGAACGGGGATAGCACCTTGGCAACGCTCATCCGACAAGTAGCCCGTCTCTTTATCAACCCAGAGATATTCCACCCCTTCTGGTACGGGCGCTTGGAATGGTTCAGGTTTGTCGGCTTTCATGTAAGCAGTCCAGACTTTAAGCGCACCACCTGACCCTGTAAACGGTAAGGCGCTGTTGTCATCTCGCCCTAGCCATACAACCGCCAAGCGGCTTCCGGTAAAGCCTGCAAACCAACTATCACGCTGATCATTAGATGTACCGGTTTTACCCGCCACATTTAAGTTAGATGGCAAGTGCGAATAAACCGAACGCGCGGTGCCTTCGCGTGCAACCTCTTGCATTGCATACTGCAGGAGATGAACACTTTCAGCAGAAACCGTTTGCTTCACGTTAAAAGGATATCTGGATAACTCCACACCTTGGCTATCTGTCACCATACGTATGGCGCGTAACGGCATCTGAAAACCATTAGCAGCAATCGTCTGGTACATAGTCGCGACTTCAACAGCAGGTAAACCTTGGGCGCCGAGTAATAGCGAAGGATATTCATCCATCTCACGGCTGACACCGAGCTTTTGCATGGTGTCTATCACCTTATCAACGCCTAATGACATTCCAAGGTTAGCTGTGGATAAGTTATAAGAGCGCGCTAATGCTTGGTGTAGTGGTACAACACCATGAGATTTTTTATCAAAGTTTTGCGGCTCCCATACTTGCCCACCAGGCATCTCAACAGAGACTGGCTCATCATTTAGCGGTGAAACTAATGAATAACCATTTTCCAAGGCGGTTAAGTAAACAGCGGGTTTTACTAGAGAACCAATCGGCCTTACGGCATCAAGTGCACGGTTAAAGCCTTCATACCGGGTACTCTTCCCACCGATGATACTGAGCACTTCACCGGTTTGAGGGTCTGTCACTACCATGCTGCCTTCTAGATTGGCGGCACGCTTTCCGTAGCGTTTTTCTAAACTTTTTATGGTACTAACCAGTGCAGTTTCTGCTTTTGCCTGCACGATAGGGTTCAAACCGGTAAAGACTCTTAGCCCTTCTGTGCGTAAATCTTCCTCGTGGTAACTTTCACGAAGTTGGCGCTTAACTAGATCTAAATAAGCGGGGTACGCGCCTTTTAGTAAGCTTTTTTGCTTAACGACACCTAGTGATTTTTTAATAGTTTTTTGGTAAATATCTTCGCTGATCTTACCTTCGTCACGCAGCACTCTTAACACCAAGTCACGGCGCTTTTTAGCACGCTCGGGGTGACGACGCGGATCATAAAAAGAAGGGCCTTTAACCATCCCAGCTAATAGTGCTACTTGTGATAATTTAAGCTCTTGCAGCGGCTGAGAGAAGTAGTATTGTGCGGCTAAACCAAAACCATGAATGGCACGAGAGCCTTCCTGCCCTAAATAAACCTCGTTAAGGTACGCTTCTAAAATCTCATCTTTGCTGTAGTGAAAGTCCAATAGAATCGCCATTGGAATTTCCATTAACTTACGCGCCAACGTTCGGTCAGATGTCAGATAAAAGTTCTTAATTAGCTGCTGGGTAAGCGTACTGCCACCCTGTACAAAGCGCCCTACACGAAGATTAACCCACATGGCACGGGCGATACCTTTAGGAGACACACCAAAGTGATCATAATAACTCTGATCTTCAATCGAGATCAGCGCATCGGTAAGGCTAGTAGGCGCTTCATCTAAACGAATCAGATCTCTATCTTCATTATTTTGTGGATAAATACCGCCAATCAGCACCGGCTCAAGACGGGCTAAGTTAACCGTTTGTCCTTTGCTATTTCGGATTCTGGATAACTGCTCACCCTTAAAATCTAACAGCAGTTTTTGAGAACGTTCCAATCCGTCAGGAAATTCAAAACCTCGCGTATAAACGCGTATGCGTCTTTTAGCTATTTCAGCTTGTCCTGGCTGTGTTGCTTTAGAAACGAGCTGATAACCTAAACCTGCAAGCTCAACTTTCACATCTTTTGTAGAGATGGCTAGCCCAGAATACAGTTCTAATGGCCGAGCAAAGACTTTTGCAGGCAAAGCCCAACGCTTTCCCTCAAATTGTTGACGTATTTGGGCATCAAGGTATATCAGTCCAATAGAGCCTATTACAGCGCCAATTAAGGTCAGTTTTAGTAAAAATACGCCAAAAGAGCGCCATAGGCTTTTCTTAGCCTGCGGCTTTGCGGTTCTTTTTCGAGACGTTTTTTTTGCTGGAGTTCTCTTTTTGTTCATCAAGCCCGTATAATTCCTTAACTTTTCAGACGATACCGAAGGTTACATGCTAGCCAAATTGATTACAGCGCTCACTTGCCCCTCATTTTACCCTCACCCGGTAGAAGCGCCGATACGTGTTATCGAAACACATATCTCTTGGCTTTTATTAACCGGCGAGCATGCCTATAAAATAAAAAAGCCGGTCGACTTTGGCTTTCTTGACTTTACAACGCTGAAACAACGCCGCTACTTTTGCGAAGAAGAGCTACGTTTGAATCAACGCTTAGCGCCAGACATCTATGATACGCTAATCGCCATCGTTGGTTCGCCTGAAAAGCCGCAATTAGTTGAAGCTTCACAACTCGGCGAAGACGAGCCTTTCGAATACGCCGTGCGAATGTATCAGTTTGATCCTGAACTGCGGCTGGATCTTATACTTGATCGACAACGATTTGAACCGGCATGGATCGATATGTTGGCCGAGCAGATCGCTCATTTTCATACCCGTACGCCCCGTGTCGCAAAAAACAGCCCGTGGGGCGAGGCGGATACTATCTGGAGCGTTGTTGCAGATAATTACCAACACATCAGTGAGCAGCAGCTAGAAGCACATGATTGGCAACAACTGCAGTTTCTCTCACAACGAACATCCCAGCAGTTTCGCAAATTAGAAGCCTCTATCAAGCGACGCAAACAAGATGGTTATATCCGTGAATGCCACGGCGATCTGCATTTAGGCAATATTGCCCTCTATCATGGACAACTGCGCCTATTCGATTGCATTGAATTTAATCTTCAATTTCGTTGGATAGACACCATTTGTGACCTTGCGTTCCTTCTTATGGATTTAGAAGTGAAGGGGCAATATCGCTGGGCCAATCGCTGCCTCAACCGCTACCTTGAGTTAACAGGAGACTACGAAGGGCTGACCCTTCTCAACTTCTATAAGTCATATCGCTCAATGGTACGCGCTAAAGTGTCTATGCTTGGCGATAAGCCAGATATTCTGACGTTTAGACGTTACCTACAGTTAACCAAGTCTTATGCTCATCAAAAAAAGCCATCGCTATTCTTGATGCATGGTGTCTCAGGTAGTGGAAAAAGTTATCTGTGCAGCCAATTGGTTGAACGGCTGGATTGTATAAAAATACGCTCTGACGTAGAAAGAAAGCGCCTTTACCGCGAACTGTGCTTACGTGGTGAGCAGCTGGACCTTTATGGCCAGGAGATGAACGCACGCACTTTTCAGCACTTGTTAAACTTATCCACAGCCCTATTGAAAAGTGGCTACTCCGTTATTGTTGATGCCACCTTTATCAGACAACGCACCCGCCAAAGTTATATGGACCTTGCAACCTCCCTTGATATTCCTATGCGTATTATCAGCTGTTATTGCGAGCCAAAGCTAATAGAAGCACGACTAGCAAGGCGCAGTGAAGAAGGTGGAGATGCCTCAGATGCCGATATTTCTGTTATGCAGAATCAATTGAAGCATCAACAAAAACTGACGGATGCAGAGCTAAAAAATAGCTTACAAATTGATACTGATAGCGATGACGCCATCAATATTGTGGTAAGTCAGCTTATTGCACAAGGGTTGGTAGAGCCTTAGCATTTAATATCTGGAATGTAAGGTTTAGGACTTAAGTTTCAAATTTAGCGCTTAGGCAGAGCGCTAGGCTGTGTAAAAAAGAGTATCTGGCCAAGAGCTTCTGTTTTATTAATCTGGGTTTGAAACACCGATGAGAGCATTTCAGGCTGCATCACTTCATTCACAGTGCCAGTTTGCACAATTTTGCCTTTATCCATCAGCGTTACTGTGTCGGCAAATTGCGCGGCTAACGACAAATCATGCACAATTAACAAGACCCCTTTGCCTTCGTTAGCCATCTGTTTAAGCTGCTGCATAACGGCAATTTGATGCTTTAAATCAATGGCTTTTAATGGCTCATCCAACAACACATACGCCGTTTTTTTGGTCACTTGGACCAACAGGCGTGCTAGATGCGTCCGTTGCTTTTCCCCACCCGATAATGTTGTATAGTCACGCTCGGCGAGATGCATAACATCCATGGCTTTCATGGCATCAACTATTGCGTTATCAGGTGACTGTAATGTCTTATCAGCTAAATAAGCACCCATAGAAACTACTTCTTGAACCTGAAAAGAAAAATCAAGAGGCTGCTCTTGTAGCAATACCGACAGCATAAGTGAGCGCTCACTTATGCCAATATTTTGAATATCAACAGCACCTAATAACACCTTGCCAACGTTTGCTTTAAGCAAGCCAGAAAAGGCTTTAAGCAAGCTGCTTTTTCCCGCCCCATTAGGACCTAATATGACATGCAACCCTTGGGGATTGATGTCTAGATTTATATCATCTAGCAAGGACCGCCCATAGCGACTGACCACTAATGACTCAGCTTTCAACATGCACTACGCTCCCGTTGCCGATAGGTAATCATAAAGAGAAACACCGGCCCTCCGATCAGAGCAGTAATCAAACCAATAGGCAGCTCAGCTGGAGCCGCTACATTGCGAGCTACAAGGTCAGCAATTAGCAACAACAAAGCACCGCTTAAAAATGACATCGGTAATAGAAAGCGGTTATCAGGTCCGTTAATGAGCCTAACCAAATGCGGTACAACCAAGCCCACAAAACCAATTAGGCCCACCATAGACACCACAGCGCCTACAATAAGTGCAGTTATCACAACCAAACGGCGCTGAGTTTTTTCTACATCAACGCCCAATAACAACGCCTGCTGTTCACCCAGCAAGAGTATGTTCAGTGTACCTGCATGGCGAACCAATACAGGCACAAATACAATGCTGATGATTAACAACAATAAAACGGCCCACCAAGAGGCTGCCTGTACATTCCCCATCAACCAGAACGTCACTTGCCGTAATGTCATGCTATCTGATAAGTATTTGAGTCCAGCAATACCCGCACCTGCAATTGTATTAATGGCGATACCGGTTAACAGTAACGTTAGGGATGAGATCCCCGATGCGTTTCTAGCGATACGTATCACTAGAAAAGTAACTAACATGCCGCCTAAAAATGCGGCCAGCGGCATACCTACCGACAACCACACTCCCGCACCCAAGGTAGCAGACACAACCACTTGCCATGTAACCGCCGCCAACGCCGCACCACCAGCAACGCCAATTAAACCAGGGTCAGCCAACGGGTTACGAAATAAAGCCTGAACGACAGCACCAGATATCGCTAACAAACCGCCGCAGAGCATGACAACTAAAATTCTCGGCAAGCGCAGCTCATAAAGAATACGGCGTGTTAAATCACTCCCGCTCCATAAGTCGGTCAACGATAGAGCCGCGGAGCCATTTAACAGAGACAGCAACATCATTAGCGGCAACAGCATCAGTACCACAACCCAAAAACTAGCTTTTACCCTCGCATTCGACATTATTTTCTTCCTACAAGAGAAAAGCGCACCGGAATACTTGCTTGTGCTGCCACAGCTTTACCTGCCTGTATAGCAGGCACAAAATACCATTGGCTAGCCGCTTTCACTGCGGCCTTATCAAGTATCGAATATCCCGAGCTTGTGTCAATCAGCACACGCTCTACTTGACCTGTAGAACTGATATGTAACACCAACATTACCGTGCCCTCTAAACCTCTTCGCGTCGCCATACGAGGATAGTTAGGCTGCACTGGAGGCTCTCGATAGTTTAGCGTTCGATAATCTATGACAAGTACAGACTGCTCAACATTCGCGCTGCTCTGGGTGGAGTCATCACGATTGGCCGCATCCTCAACAGCGCTCTTTTCAACTACTTTATTTTCGCTAGTGCTGCTTTGAGAACGGGCCTGTTCAAGCGGTTTTGAAACAGTTTTTTGCACCACAGGAGTC
>JAWUYS010000033.1:0-20500 GCA_034110685.1 Neptunomonas sp. | reverse complement strand
GAGAGGTTTTAACTGACTTACCAGCACAATGGCTACCAGACTTATACCAAAAGCAGGAAACAATACGGCAAGCGCTAAGATAATACCTAGTAGAGCTTTGCCTACTTTAAATTGCGCAGGAACAGTAGGGAACCCCCAGCTGTTGTTAGGCTTTCGCTTAAGGTAGCTTATTAACCCGGCTATTGAGCTGAGTGTGAACAGTAAGCTAACGATGAGTACGCTATACCAGCTGATTCTGCCGTACTCTCCTTGATGTAAGCGCATGGCGATCTGGCGCAAATCCATGAGAATGCCAACCTCTTTCCAGCTATGGCGTTTAAGTACTTCTCCCGAAAACTGATCAAGATAAATAACCTGCTGGTCTTGTAACCAAAAACTGCGGTTGGCAAGTTTAAAGGTGCCTGTGGCTTCTTTGGGTATCGAGAGTGTTAATTTTCCTGAAAGGCCTTGGTTTTGTGCAATATTGATTATTTTCTCTAGTGGCAGTGCTTTGTCTTGTACTGTGGATAATACGTTAGGGGCTTTGCGCCATGTAGCTGGGAATCCCGTATCAGTGGCTGCTTGAACCTGCTTTAGGTTGCCGCCAAATATGTCGGTCCATGGCATTGCACCCGAGATGATAACGAGCATAAAGAGGGATAACCAAAATCCGCCAACCGCGTGAATATCTCGCCATAAAATACGTTGGCCCTTTTGCGTGCGGATGCTAAACAGACCTGCTGGCGACCATTTCTTTAATGGCCACCACATATAGATGCCGGTGATTAATAAGATGATAAACCAACTAGCAACTAGCTCCACGACTAAGGTGCCTGGTGTGTGTAGTAACAGCTCACCGTGTAGTTTTCTGATGGTGTACATCAGCGTGTCATGTTGGTTGAATTCTCCGGTTACTTCGCCGGTGTAAGGGTTTACGTAGACGAGTTGTCGAGCGTGCCTCTTGGCTTGAATACGAAAGCTTGCAGCCTCCTTCTCTGAAGAGGGTAGGGTTATTTGCATAATAGGGCGGCTAGCATGCTGGCTGGCTGCTTCTAGTTGCTTATCAAAGCTTACGTATCCGTTTTGGCGTTGGTTAGCAGTGGGTGCAATGCTGCGGGCTTGTTGGTATGCCCAATTATTGTAGTCCTCTTTAAAAAGGTAGATGACACCCGTAATGCAGAGTAAAAGGACTATTGGCAAGGTAATAAGCCCAGCAATAATATGCCACCGCCAAAACCAGCGATTTAAATCTTGTTGTTTGAACATAAAGAGCACTCTTTGGCGGTTATATTAGTCATCAGACGTTGGCCACTTAAAACGTATAAGAAGCGCCGGTATAAAAAGCACGACCATCGGCGGTACGAAACTTCAATTGCCCGCGGCTGTAAGTGGCTCTGTCTTCACGCGTATCGGTGAGGTTTAATGTGTTTGCCCAAAAAGACCAGTTCTTTTTGTCGTATGTCACTCTGATGTTAAAGCGCTCGTCACGTTTGAATTTCCCCGCCGGTGTATTGGCATCATCACTAAAATAAGTGCTATAAAAGTCACCTTCAAACTCCACAACAAAATGCCTAATAGGTTGCCATGCAAGTCGCGCGTTAAAGTGGTGCTTAGGAGAGCGGTTCATATCATTACCCGAAAAATCCCCTTTTGAGCTGACAAAGCTATCGTACGTATTGAGTGCATAAGTATGTGTAAGTCCTACACGCCAGTTGGTTTTATAGGGGGCGTATTCAATAACAGACTCAATGCCTTTAACAGTGACTTGCCCTGCATTGGTGGTGCTTAAGTACTCGCTACCGACTTCGCCAAAGGTTTGTGTCACTAAATAATTTTTAATTCTTGTGTGATACACCGCAAAGTCATAATTGAAGTCGCCACTGCTGCCACGTAAACCAATTTCAATGTTGGTGGCATCTTCAGGTTTGAGGTCAGGATTACCCGAATCAATGTTAAAGAGGCTTTTTAAATCTGGGGCATAAAAGCCTTTTGAAATGTTTAACCACAGCATTTTTCCTGCAGGTAAATCATATGTCAGGCCAAATTTAGGCGATATATCAGAAAAGTTAGCGTCATCCTCATAAAGGCTGGATTGAAGAGTTATGTCTTCGTAACGAACACCGCTGGTGAGTATCAGGTTCTCTGTGAGATAAGCTTGGTATTGGGCAAACCATGCATACAGCGCTAATTCATTCTCGAATGTTGTATATGGGCCTGATAATGATGTATCTGTGCGGCCATAGGCTTTGGTGAACTGCTCACCCTTATAGCTTTCGAAACCGATAATGGCGTTATCTTCTGCAAAGTTATGTCGGTACATGATCTTGGAGCTTATGGCAGAGTCATCCTCATCTTTTGGGCCACTGAAGCGAGATAGCCCTATGGTAGATTTTTCACGCCAAACGACCGAGCCGTCTAAAGATCCATTTTCAAAGTGTTGTTCAGTTTTAAGCGAAATATAATCTTGTGTGTAATCCGTAGCAGAATTTAATCCTCCTGCTTGGTCTGGGTCATCTGTAAGTTCTGCACGGGTTAAATCGCCTCGTACGACGGTATCTTCGGCTAAGTGCTCAGCTCTTATGGTAAAGCGCAGTGAATCATTCACATCGTAGAGTAGCTTTATACTGGCTTGGTCTCGATCATTTTTTGCAGCATCGCGTTGACCATCTGTTCTTCTTATATTTGCATCAATAAAATAACCAAGTTTGTCTACCCGCCCGCCTGCGTTTACGCCAAGGCGCTGGCGAGAGAAGCTACCGCTTTCTGCCCAAATATTACTTTCAGGCTCATTTGGTGGTTCTCTACTGATGACATTAACGACACCACCAAAGGCATTATTTCCATAGAGTGCTGATGAGGGACCTTTGATTACTTCTACACGCTCAATATCTGATGTATTGACGCGGTCTAGTCGTTGGGTCGCTCCTTCATAAGGGCTCTCTAGTGGAATACCGTCGAGCATGGGAATGGTGTAACTTTTTCCGCCATTGGGTATGCGTAAGTTACGTACTTGAGTTTCGCCTGGGATTCGGTCTAAAAATTCATCGGGGTCAACAAACTTGAGACGTTCAATCTCTTCTCTGGTAACCACATGCGCGTTTAAAGGAGATTGTTTCAGCGGTGTTCCGCCGATGGTTGCTTGTAGATCAGAGGTGCCGTTAATAACTGAAATGGTACCTATCGATACATACTCAGTATCTGATGTTGGCAACAGCTCACCTGCGGATAAACTGACAGGAGGAATGAGTACTATCATGCCGATGAGTTGTTGAATTTTCAAAATTACTGCCCTCACAAATGAATGAATCATTTTTGGGAGGGCATACTAATGAGCTTTTACGTGCCTAGGAATGTGGCATATTGTCACGCAGTTAAGAAAAGCAAGAAAAAACAAAAAAATAGTTATGCACGCAAGCTGTGGATAAGTCTATGCATTACATATGCACATCTCTTCTAGAGCCCGTAATATAAGGGCTCTAGAGAGTTGTTGCTTTAATAGCCTATTTTTAAGCTGCACTTATTATTAGTGGTTCTGGTTGTTTAATCGGGAATGCACGATCGTATCCCAATCCAAACAAAAATGTGTAAATTACGACAGCTGCCATCATGCCGACGTCTAATAACAGCGCATTAACTAAGCTTAGCTCTAACCACCAGATGATTAATGGTAGGGTGAAAAAGAGCAGACTAAGCTCAAATCCCACAGCATGATAAATCCGGTGTTTTATTGAGCGCTCTGTTGGAATGCGCCCGTAATAGACATCCATAGAGTCATAAGCATAGTTATAGAAGAAATTTGTGACCATGGCGATAGCACTGAGAACGAGTACTAGGTAACTGACCTCTAGCAGGTCGCGTTCAAGTAGAAGGGCAATAAAAGCCGTTGAACTGGCGACCAGAATAGCTTCAAACAACAAGGTGTAACGTAGTCTGTCGAGACCGCTACGGGTAATGATATCTGTTGTTGTTTTTTCTGAAATGTTCAATGACATTGTGCTCTCCTGAACTCTTACGCTGTTTGTGTTTTAACTGATTGCTATATTAAAGATATTATTGATGCTTTGTAGTTAGTAAGTATCTATTATTTAGATAGGTTGTTTTGGGCACGCGGTTTTCAGTCTGTGCTATTTGTGCGCGATAAAAGGAGTGTGGGTAATATGCCAAGTATCGAACAGTTAATATGTTTTGTTGCTGCTGCTGAGGCTGGCTCATTTTCTGCTGCAGCGCGCCAGCTGGGCAAAGTTCAGTCTGCGGTGAGCACTGCTATTAACAACCTAGAAATTGACTCAAACGTTGAACTTTTTGATAGGAGTAGCCGCAGTCCTGTACTCACAGAGGCGGGCAAAGTATTGCTTAAATCGGCAAGAGCAGTGTTGCATAGCCATCATGAGTTTAATGCCCATGCGGCCTCGTTGAGCAGCAGTGATGAAACATCATTGTGTATTGCTATCGAGCAAAATGTCACATCGCCTATTTTAGTAACAGTGTTAGAGCGTTTCTCTGAGACTTTTCCCTACATTGCATTGGAGTTGCTTGACCCAGGCAGTGGTGATGTTGCTGAGTTGGTTCGCAGTAACCGGGCCGATATAGGTTTAATGATTGAGCAGGAGTATTACCCGCAGGGCTTTAGTTTTCGAGGAATAGGGTATTCACGTGTGATCCCTGTATCAGCTCCCAGTTTTGCATTAGCGCAAAAGAAACAGGTAACACATGCTGACCTTAGACAGTATCGGCAAATTGTCGGGCGCAGTTTAGACCCAGATAACCAAACTCATGAACGTTACACAGTAAGCCCACAGGTATGGCTATCAGAAAGCCCATTTGTCATTTTAGAGCTGGTGGTTGCTAATATCGGTTGGGCATTTTTGCATGAAGCTGTGGCCAACGAAAGGCTGCAATCAGGAGAGTTGATAGCACTTGATTTGGTTTATCAACAAGCTGATATTCTGCAAGGCATTGATCTAGTGTGGACAGAAAATCGTGCGTTGGGTAAGGCAGGGCAATGGCTATTACAGCAGCTGCAAAATTTACATTTGGGATAGCCGCTATATAAAGGCATGTAGCTTAAATGGATAAGAGTGGGAGGCCCCGTCATTCCTGATTAGTTACATCCGTCATACTAATTTTTATTCGTGGAATTACTGTATCAATTTAAAATTGACTTTGTTCAATTATCTACCAAACTGAGTGGATACAAGTTCAGTTTATCAGTGTTAACTGGAACTTATTAGTTTAGGGTTTCATGGAGCAGCACAGATGTCTTTACTATCTCAAATGACCATAAAGTCAAAGCTTTTCTTGGGCTTTGGTTTGCTCATTATCATCTCAATTTTAAGTTCTATATTTGTTTATAAACAGCTCGAAGTCACTTTAGAAAAGCAAAAGTTATTGCTTGATATTAGGTATCCCACTGTTGAGGCGGGAGAGCGATTATCCGGGGCTATTAGCCAAACATTGTCTGGTTTGAGAGGCTACCTCATTCTGGGTAACGACCCCGTTAAAGCCAATATATTTAAGAAAGAACGAGCTGTGGGTTGGGATCAATTACACACTGCGCTGGATGAATTGAATACTTTTTCTCAACAGTGGACAGTGCCTGACAATATCACCAAGCTAGATGAAATGAAGCAGTTGATTAATGAGTTTCAAGTTTCTCAACAAGAAATAGAAAGTATTGCTCATACCAGTGCCAATATTCCATCATTTGATATATTGCTAACAAAAGCAGCACCAAGAGCTTCCAAAACAGTAAGTGCTATAACTGAGCTGATTGAAAAAGAGATGGAAAACACCTCCAGTTACGAGCGTAAACAACTTCTTAAAATGCTTGCCGATAGCCGGGCATCTTTTGCTTTAGGTCTTGCGAATATTCGAGCTTATTTATTGTCTGGTGACGAAAAATTCAAAGCAAAATTTTTAGCGCTTTGGGATAAGAACGAAGCTCAGTTTAAAAAATTAAATGCAAGTAATGCCCTATTTGCGATTAATCAAAAAACTCATTGGAACGAGTATAAGAAACAACGTGCAGAGTTTCGTCCGTACGTCGATGAAATGTTTGCCTCACGCAGTAGCTCCGAGTGGAATAAGGCTAATGCTTGGCTAGGAACGAAAGCCGCTCCTAGAGCTAAAAGAATTAAAGAAATACTCTTAGAGATGAGCCAATCTCAGAAGACATTACTTAAGGCCGATCAAGTAAAACTGAATAATGCGGTAGATACACTCGAGCTAGTGCTTTTAGTTAGCTTGCTATTAACAACGGTACTTGGTTGTCTGCTGGCTTATACGATTAGCCGTTCTGTGACTAATCCTTTAGGAGGTGAGCCACAAGATATGGCACTGCTAGCAGATCGTATCGCTAATGGAGATCTAACATCAAACTTTGATAACAGCGGCAAAGCACATGGGCTGTATCTTTCTATGATCAATATGAATACCAAACTTAAAGGCTTGGTGAATGATATTCATATGCTTTCTCAGGCTTTAGCGAGTACTTCCACTGAAACGGCATCCATTGCAGAGCAGACAAATCAGAATGTCCAAGCTCAGTATGAACAAACTGAGCTAGTTGCTACAGCCGTTGAAGAGATGACCGCTACGGTAAGTGAAGTTGCTGAAAATGCAGCTAATTGTGCAGTTTTAACTGAAGAGTCCGGGGATATTACTCTTAAGGGACAAGACAACGTACAAAAAACTATAGCCACGATTGAACAGCTATCTGAAGAGATTAACCAAGCATCAAAAGTGATAGTCTCCGTACAAGAAAAAAGCCAGTCTATAGGGTCTATCTCCGAAGTGATTGCAGGTATTGCTGAGCAAACCAATTTATTAGCATTAAATGCTGCTATTGAAGCGGCTCGTGCCGGAGATCAGGGCCGAGGTTTTGCTGTTGTTGCTGATGAAGTACGCTCATTAGCTTCTAAGACACAAGAGTCTATAGCCAGTATTAATAGTATTATTGATACGCTACAAAATAGTTCAAATGAGGCTGTGAGTGTTATGCAGCAAAGTCAGCAAAAAGCACAAGACACCATGGAGCAGGCTAATACCTCGGGAGAGTCTCTAAATCATATTGCGAGTTCAGTACAGAGAATCCAAGATATGGTGAGCCAAATTGCAGTTGCATCAGAAGAGCAGGCGAGTGTTACAAGAGATATTAGCCAAAATGTACATCAAATCAGTAGTGTCGCTCAACAAACTTCTGTGGGTGCTAGCGAAACGGTTCAAGCAGGTGAAGAGATGTCGAAACAAGCCGAGGCTTTGCAAAGCTTAGTTACAACATTTAAGGTATAAATAATACGCTAGAAGAGTGGCTTGGTTGGTATAAGTTTTAAAAGGGTTCTCATTTGGGAGCTCTTTTTTTATTAGTTAAACCGATTTTATTTAAACCTAAACGTTATACCATGTAACTGAACTTTTTAAAGATGCCTCATTATGATAAATGAAATTCTTGAGCTTAGATCCGGACAAGTTGCGTATATTAGTAGTTTAATGGCGGGCTTTTCTTTGTCTATCGCTGTGCAAATTATCCGTGGTAAAGATCAACGTTTAGTTGCCACTGCTAATTATCTGCTGTTTATTGTTACTACCTTGCTGTTTTTAATCGCTCTCTATGTAGATGTTTCGATTAGTTTACGACTGGTTGGCATGGAGAATTTTTCTGATGAAGCACTTGTTCAAATTGGAAAAATAAGAAACTTTAGTACATCAGCGGCGACCTCTGCTTTTCTTCTTTTTGTGCTATCAATAGGGGTTCTGGGTTGGTTGAAATCAAATCGAACAGGGATCATTAGTACTGTCATGGTGGTAATAACCTTATCTACCATTATTGTTGCTAAAAATATGATTTCTGGTCTGGATTTTTAAACTAATAATTAAATATGAATGGCTCTTTATTATAGGAAGTATTCTTGACTGAGAAGCACTTAAAACAGTTATGCGATAATGCCACTGACGCTCACACACGCATTAAGCAAGATTTTAAAGATATTGATCCTGTTGTTGGCGTAAGTCAGAAAATGCGCGAAAGCGGCATTTCAGCTGATGTAATGACTATTGATTGTTTGAGAAGCGGTAAACGCATTATTCTTATATTGCATGATCAGCAGCCCGATATCGTTAGTTATCAATTTACCTTCAAAGCGCAAGATCCTGCAGAGCAATTTGAGCAAGCTCCACTGGTTAACGTGTCAGCAGATAAACTATATGACTGGATGAAAAGCTATTTTTCGAATACTGATCATATAAAGCATTAAGTTCAAGGAAGGGGTGTATGACCAGGAATGTCATATTAAGTTATGTTCATGATAGCTATGATTTTTAGGTGTTTTTAGTATGTCTAAAGAGCTTAAGCTTGAAGAACTAATAAATACTATTGATAAACTAGAGCCCAAAATAGTCACGGTGGTGATCTAGAAAAAATGGAGAACAGCGAAGGGGGGCTGTCTCCATCTTGCCTGTAATAATTAAAAACGCGCTGCTAGTGTCAGCCGGATATCTCGGCCTGCTTCTGCTAACCCAATCACCTGACCACTGTTAGTACTGACACCATAACTTGCGTGGCTAAGGTACTGTTTATCAAACATGTTTTTAACCGTCAAAGTGACAGCAAGATCTTCATTGCCTTGTGGGTACCACTTAGCGTAGGCATCGTGAACAGCGTAACCTGCTTTTTCACTACGACCTGCAGGTACCTCGGTCAAGCGTTGAACCACTTGAGAAGACCAGCCAAATTCTAAGTTTTTCTCAGGTAATATATGTGTCACAGAGGCAGTCAGAGTATCACCAACGGCAGTACCAATAGCCATATCGCCATCATCTAGCGGTTTGCCGTCAATTTCTGGACGGTTATAGCTGTATCCTAAATGTAGATCAGTATTATCCCAATTGTAGCCAACGTATGCCGTTACACCTTTGCTCTTCACATCACCTTGGTTACCATAAACTGAGCGAGACACTCGGGTCACTGCATTATTAATATGACTGACATAGGCCGTCGCACCAAAGCTGATACGGTTTTTACTGTAATCAAAACCCAGCTCAAAGTTATCTGCTTTTTCAGCTTTACGGTTTGGATCATTGGTTGCAAAATTTAACATGTATGCTTCTTTAACGTTAACTCCTCGTAAAGCGCGTGCATATCCGCCGTGAATATCTAATGCTTGGTTAACTGCATAATTCAGACCGATATTCGGGCTAAGGCCATTAGTCTTAAAGGTCTGCCCGAGATTGTCATCTATATTGTAGTGATCGTATCGAAGGCCTGTATTTAGGGTGAGTTTCTCAGTTAGAGCAATTTGGTCCTGAGCATAGAGTCCAGCAACATTTAACACTTCATCTTGAAAGCCAGGTGTTGAGCTATTGATGTAATAACCTGTATCTCTACGAAAATCTGTACCGTATGTAAGGCTGTGATTATCTATCTGCTGAGTATTGCGTAAGTCAAATCCGATAGACTTAACACCCGCGCCATCGCGGCTGCTACCTGGAGATTTCTGGGTAATATAGGCCTTGGTATAGTAAAAGTTCGCTTGTAGGTCGATATTATCGCCTGCAGGGTTTAGATTGTACTGCAGGTTAGCAGTGTCACGATGGCTTTCTTGTTTATTTGCTTGATTCCATCCTGCCGTAATGAAGTGTGGTCTGAGGTTCCGTGTGCCATCGTCATAGCGAAAGTCATAACTGAATCGTAGTGTTTCATCTTCAGATAGCTGTCCGACAACTTTGATCAAACCGCTATTTATTTTAGATTTCGTATTACCTTGCTCGTTACCTTCACCATCAACAGTATTACCTGCATCTTGTTGAGTCAGAGAGGCTAGGATGGAGATATCGTCGGAGAGGCGACCAAACAAGCTGCTATGCAATTTAACGCCGTTGCTATTATCAAAGTAACCAAGCTTAACTAAACCGCCGAACTTTTCGCCCTTACGTAGTAGGTCTTCAGGATCTTTAGTAATAAACCGTATCGCCCCACCAAGCGCGCCAGGGCCATCTGTCGCTAAGCCTGCTCCGGCCTGAACTTCAACTTGCTTCAATAACTCAGGCTCTATACTCACCCGTCCTTGATGGTGGAACAGGTAGCCAGCTTGCTGTGCACCGTCAATGCTGATATTCAAATTAGTGTCTTCAATACCACGGACATAAATTTTCTGACCAGTACTGAAACCGCCTCCAACACTTACATCAGGGTTATGCTGGAATACATCTTCTAGGTCGGATGCCTGAAAGTTATCCAGTGTGTCTTGGTTAATGATGCTATCAACAGCGCTAGCACGCCCTGTGATGGTTAGCTTGTTTTCTTCAGCTAATACCGTTGCTGATTGGGCAAGAACAATTGCCGTCACAGCTAAAGACACTGCATTTTTTTTCCAAGACATCTCGTGCCTAGAATCAAACCCTGAGTTGTACATTTACATTATCTCCATAAAACTTGTTGTTAATGAAAATAATTATCGTTTGCTTTTGCGTTTAGTTGAAAGTATTTTACATTCCTTACATTTCACACAACTTTTTTAAACTAAGTTGTTTGAAATGTAAGCTCAAAAAAGGAATATAGGTGTTTATTTGCAGGCTCGTAGGCTTAAGGTTTTGCGTGGTGGTCGTGTCTGTTAAAGCTTGAATGCGGCCGCATTTCTAATGCTGAACCTTCGATATCCTTTGTCGTCGTCATAAAAGGGATCCTGATAGCCTTGTTTAGCAAGTACATTTATACGGGTGCTTGAACTGTGCACTATCAGGAATTTTCTTGATTTATCTGCCCGTGTTCATTTATCCACAAACATGTGATTTGCTGCCGTAACACCTCGGTCATAAGTACAAAAGGTATCTGTCGCAGCGGCAGTTTTGCTGTGAATTTTTATATTGGTAATAACCTCTAAAGCTCCGGCGTCATAACAGGCTTGCTGTGCAGCTTTTACGATATCTAATAGCTGATTCAATTCGCCTTTCATTGTTGTTTCCATAGCACCTACTTGGTAAGGCACATCGGCAGCTTTTACAATGGCTATTGCTTTGTCGACAACCTCAAAGTTGTTTCCCTCTTTTAATCGTGGGATGACTTGGAAAGCTAAAAATACTTCATTTTGTGGTGTGGTAGATTCTGACATGTGTGTTTTCTTATGATGTTGTAGTGAGTTGGTTGCGCCTATGTATAAAGGTTTTTTGCACTCGCCTCAATATCCCATTACCGCTATGTATGAAATCATCCTGACATCAAGCACCGTCTGAGTTACAGTAAAAGGTGTAAGTAAATTAAGCACTATGCGGATTGACTGCTTTTTCTGGGTAAGACCAGAAAGTGGAGGTAATCATGGAAAATGTTGCACAAGCTCAATCTTCCTTTCCTTGGGATCAATTAGTTTTAAAGCTTATCGATTGGCCATTTCTATTATTTCTCATCGTTGCGTTTCTGATTTTCATGATGAAGGATCAGTTAAAGGCGCTGGTGGATCGCTCAAACGTGAAGATAACGTGGGGAGACCGCTCAATTGAGTTAAATGATCTGGCTGATAATGTTGACCAGGATATGGATCCCATAAAAGAGCGTATCGACCTACTTGAAGAGCGCTTGGCAAAAATAACCACGGATGATTTTCAAATAGAGCCGGTTAATGAAGATCCAGAGCCGACTGATGACGATATAGACAAGGTTCTTCATGTAGGGTTAGCCAACCCTAAATACAAATACCGTACAGCATCAGGTGTAGCAAGAGAGGCTAATATCCCAATTCAAACGGCGCAGAAAATATTAACCTCTAATCCGAATATTCGAGTGGTCAAAGCCCGTGACGGAAAGGAGATCTATGCGCCTCGATAAATTTATATGTAAAAGTACAGAATTAACTAGGCCTGAAGTATCAACCTTACTGCATTGCGGTGTTGTATTGGTGAATGGCGAAGTTATTAGAAATGAAGCGACTCAAGTCCATGAAAATAATAGAATTACTTTAAATGGAAAGATCTTAACGGCACGTGCATCACGCTATATTATGATGCACAAACCATTAGACACGATATGCTCTAATGTAGATGAAGCTTACCCCTCCCTATTGAATTATTTGGATGTAGAGAAGTCACACGACCTTCATTTTGTTGGACGTTTAGATGCAGATACCACCGGATTAGTGTTGGTGACAGATGATGGGCGCTGGTCTTTCGATATTATTACGCCAAAAAAACAGTGCACAAAAGTATATCGTGTTCAGTTGCGTGACGAGGTTGCTGATGATGCCGTCACTCACTTTTTACATGGTGTTAAGTTACAAGGTGAGACATCGCTAACCTTGCCTGCAGTACTTGATATCGTTAACCCGAGAGAGGTGTTGCTAACCATTACCGAAGGTAAGTTTCATCAGGTAAAGCGTATGTTTGCTGCCGTGGGTAACCGAGTTGTAGGGCTTCATAGAGAAAAAATTGGTGATGTAAGTCTAGATATTGATATAGGTAAATGGCGCTTTTTAACAGTGATTGAAATACAGAGTTTTTTAAAATGAAGTGTGATGTATGAAGAAATTTTTTATTGTTGTTTTAGCCATTATTGTTGTGAATGAGTGGCGTGATATTCGAAATGTTTTTAGCCCTTCTCCTGATTTTTCTGCTGCACATGAAGAGACTGCAGTGCTTTACTCGACACAATGGTGCCCATTTTGTAAAAAAGCACGCGAACTATTTGATGAAAAAGGGATCTCTTACTTTGAGTATGATATTGAAAAATCAGAGGAGGGAAACGCTCAGTATAAGCGGTTAGGAGGTGGTGGTGTTCCTATCATCCTCATCAATGGTGAGGTGTTAAAAGGTTTTAACCGTTCTACTGTTTTAGCGTTAGTGGCTAAATAATAGCGCTCCTAAGTTTTAGCAATAAGGGTAGGTTATGAAAGTATTCTCTAGTAAATCACGTTTGATTATAGTTGGTTTTTCATTGGCACTGATGGCAGGCGGCGTTTTTGCTGGTAAGCCAGATTGGGCCGGTGGTGGGAAGCATAATAAAGAGCATAACGGAAAAGCACATAAACAGTCTCGTAGCGATTATGCCGACAACGATTATATTAAGTCTGGTCCAAAAAGTGATAATCAAAGATTTTCTTTAGCCTTGGGGTTTAGAGATAAAGAGCGTCGTACTGTTAGGGATTATTATGGACACCAGTCCCGTAAAGGGCATTGTCCTCCTGGGTTAGCGAAAAAGAATAACGGTTGTTTACCACCAGGGCAGGTAAAAAAATGGCAAAAGGGGCGACAAATTAATCATGATGCTCGCTACTACGGTTTGCCTAATGAATTACTCATTCGCTTACCTGTGCCACCGATTAACCACGAATATATTCGCATTGCCGGTGATGTTCTTTTAGTGACAATAGGAACAAAGATTGTTGTCGATGTCATTGAGGAGATTTTCCGCTAGCAGGCATATAAACATTTCTTTGTATACTAGGTGAGAAAAGCATGCAGGATATTCTGGACGATATCGCAGCAAGGATGGGCCTTAGAGAAGATCGAGGCCAAGTCGCTGATTATATCCCGCAACTTGCCAGTATTGATCCTAACCAATTTGGGATTGCTATTGTGCTGCCGGATGGGCGTCGGTTTAGTGCGGGGTGTGCAGACAAATCGTTCTCTATCCAAAGTATCTCTAAGGTTTTTACCCTGACTATGGCGTTGGGCAAGATCGGTGATGCGGTTTGGTCACATGTTGGGCGCGAGCCGTCAGGTGATCCGTTTAACTCTATTGTTCAGCTTGAGCATGAAGCAGGTAAGCCGCGTAACCCATTTATCAATGCCGGTGCTATTGCGATTGTCGATGCGATTATGATGGGCCATCAGCCAAAAGAAATACTGGCCGAAATTCTTCAGTTCATAAGGTTTGTTGCTAATGATGAGAGTATTTTCTTTGATGAAAATGTGGCGCAATCTGAGCTGCTTCACCGTGACCGCAACGCCTCGTTAGCACACTTTATGGCATCGTTTGGACGTATAAAGCATCCTGTTGAGAATGTGCTAGGCACTTACTTTCATCAGTGCGCTACTGCAATGAGTTGCACGCAGCTTGCTAATGCAGGTGAATTTTTAGTATCTGATGGTATGAATCTTAGTACGGGTGTCAGGGTTGTAACGCCACAGAGAGCACGCCGTATCAACTCCTTGATGTTAATGTGTGGTCATTATGATGGTTCAGGTGAGTTTGCATACCGTGTAGGGCTGCCAGGGAAAAGTGGTGTGGGTGGTGGGATATTAGCGATAGCACCGGGTAAGGCATCCATTGCAGTGTGGTCTCCAGGTCTAGACGATATTGGCAATAGTAAGCTGGGAACAGAGGCATTGGAAATGCTTGTTCAACATACGGGTTGGTCTATTTTTGGACATTGAACTTGAACAGACTTTGCATGAGGGTTTAATCATGTCTAGAGAGTTATATCTATGAAACTGCATATTCTTTCGGACTTACACTTAAGTGCCAGTCCCTTTGACGTTCCTGTGACGGAGGCCGATATAGTCGTGCTTGCTGGAGATATAGCTCGTCCTAAAGAGGCTATACAGTGGGCTAAAAAAATCCCTAAACCTGTAATCTACGTACCAGGTAATCATGAGTTTTATGGCAGCAGTATTGCCGCCACTATTCATGAGCTTAAGCAGTTGTCTCTTAATAGCAATGTACATGTTTTATGCGATGACGCTTTAGAAATAGAGGGTGTGCGTTTTCTTGGTACAACGCTTTGGACCGATTTCTTGTTGTTCGGTGAGTCGGGTAAGCAGCGTGACGTCGCTATTGATTCGGCTATGCAGATGATCAGGGATTTTAGCCGAATAACGGCTGACGGTATGAGCGGAGCACTATTTACACCGCAAGACTCTGTATCACAATTTAATGAACATTCCCTTTGGCTTGATAATAAATTAGCAGAACCTTTTCAGGGGTCAACGGTCGTAATTACTCATCACTCACCTTCGCCTAAGAGTATTCATCCGCGCTTTGCTGATTCTGCGTTGAATGCTTGCTTTGTTTCTGAGGCGGAATGGTTGCTCGGTGACGATCGTGTGACATTATGGGTACATGGACATACTCATGATAGTTTTGATTACACTATTAAAGGGACACGGGTAGTTTGTAATCCGCGTGGTTATGCAGAAGCGGGAATTAACGAGAACTCTCATTTTGATCCTAACTTTATTGCAGAGTTAGGCTAGGTAAAACGTGAGTGAGCTAGATACTCAAAAATAGTCTGAGGCGATGTATGTTAAGGAAAAATCACACGAAATGGTTGGCTAACCTTGTTGGTTGCGGGCTATTCGCTGCCATGAATGTTGCCGTTGCTGGTGATGTTAGTATTCTAATGGCTGATTTTCGCAGTGCCGGTAGCAACCATTGGGCGGTTAATGTCACGTTAAAACATGATGATTCCGGGTGGGACCATTATGCTGATAACTGGCGTGTGGTCGATGTAGATGGCAATGTTCTGGGTGATCGCGTGCTATTCCATCCCCATGTTGACGAGCAGCCGTTTACACGCGGCATAAACAGTGTTCTTGTCCCTGAAGGCGTTAGCACTGTGTATATTGAAGCACACGACAAGGTTCATGGTTGGACTGAACAACGCTTGATGGTTGATTTAGATAAAGCTAAAAATGGGCATATTCGCGTTAAAGCCTCTGGTGCGAGTCAGTAAGTGTCTGCATGGCGAGTAAAAAACCTAGGTGATGCTATGTTAGCTGGTGAGGCGCTAGAGCATATTCAGGCGCTATTTTTAGCAGCTTATGAAAAGGCCGGCTATCCTGCTGATATGGCTATCTATATTCGTCATGAGGCAGAAGGGCGGCTGCATTGCGAAGTTAAACTATACTTTACGCCAGCTACTCATGAGGTAGCTGAAGCCGTTAGTGCTAGGTGTTGCTCATTACCCTCGTCCGAGGGGCTTGGTTTGTTGGTAGGCTCAAAACAGCATTTTTAGATAATTAATGCTTTTTATATTCATGATTAAGTAACAAGGATTAAGTAATGTCCGATTTACTCGCTGCAGATCTCAGCCACTTTGCAATTACAGCTAAATGGCCAGCGCATTACCCTGAGCGTTTACAACTTTACTCGTTACCCACACCCAATGGAGTGAAAGTATCCATTATGCTTGAAGAGATCGGCGAGCCTTATGAAGCTCATCGAGTGAATTTCTCTAGTAATGATCAAAACTCTCCCGAATTTTTATCGCTCAATCCTAATAATAAGATCCCGGCCATTATTGATCCTAACGGCCCATCTGATAAGCCTCTGGCGTTGTTTGAGTCGGTTGCTATCTTGATTTATCTCGCCGATAAGTCAGGGCAATTAATGCCTGATAATCCTCATGAGCGGGCAGAGGCGATGCAGTGGCTAATGTTTCAGGTGGGTGGAATTGGTCCGATGTTTGGACAGGTAGGTTTTTTTAACAAGTTTGCAGGCAAAGATTTTGAAGATAAGCGCCCACGTGATCGTTATATAAGTGAGTCGCGACGTTTGCTTGGCGTGCTTAATCAAAGGTTAGCAGATAATGTTTGGATGCTGGGTGATGAGTATTCGATTGTGGATATAGCAACCTTCCCTTGGATACGTAATTTGGTCAGTTTTTACGATACCGGTGATCTCGTAGGGATTAATGATTTTGTGCATGTTAACCGTGCTTTAGCTGCTTTCTTGGAACGTCCAGCTGTACAGCGTGGCCTGCTTATTCCTGCAGAGTAATCTAGGTAGGTGCATGACTGGTAGCTGTTTATAGAGGGGGCGACGAATGACATCATTTGAGTCTTTATTAACGCAAGTACGCTCATGTACGCTTTGTGCGGAACATTTAGAGCATGGTGTTCGCCCTGTCTTACAGATCAGCCCTCAAGCGAAGGTATTGATTGTTGGCCAAGCGCCCGGCAGAAAAGTGCATGAGTCGGGCGTCCCTTTTGATGATGCCAGTGGAGAGCGACTACGAGAGTGGTTAGGGGTCACCAAAGACGTTTTTTATGATCCTGAGAAGATAGCCATTTTACCAATGGGCTTTTGCTTTCCGGGTACTGGCAAGTCTGGTGATCTTGCGCCCCGCGCTGAATGCGCACCTGCATGGAGAGAAAAACTGCTAGCGCATCTACCACACATAGAGGTCACTCTTCTGGTGGGGCAATATGCTCAAAAATATCACCTTGAAAAGAAACCTACCTCGCTAACCGCTACTGTTCAAGCATGGCAATCATACTGGCCCGCAGTGGTTCCTCTTCCTCATCCAAGCCCAAGAAATAATATTTGGCTGAGTAAAAACCCATGGTTTGAAGAGACCCTTGTTCCTCGTTTGCGCTCGCGAATATCTGATGTTTTAGGGGTTTCTGTTCACCCCAATCCTTAAATTTTCTTAGCATTTTTGCGCAATGACGCCGGTGTTTGTGCAAAGAAGCGCTTAAAAGCTTTTTTAAAAGCACTATCAGAGTTGTAGCCTACAAGTTCTGCTATATCGGCGAGTGGAGCTTTGGTTTGTTCAATCTGTCTTTTAGCCAGTTGCATACGCCAAGCAAATAAATAGGCGATGGGAGGTTGTCCTACCAATTCATTAAAACGGTTAGCAAACACGGAACGAGACATACCTACTTCGCGCGCTAATAACTCTATTGTCCAATCTTTTTCAGGTGAGTTGTGCATCAATGACAGAGCACCTGCAATGAATTTGTCGGATATGGCGGTCAGGTAGTTTTGCTCGTGGTTATGAGTCAGCATATAGGCACGCAAGACCTGTATGAAGAGAACCTCGGTAAATCGATCAATTAAAACTTCGGACCCTGGCTGTATATTTTCAGCTTCATTAATAATCTGATTTAAGACGTTATCTAGCCAGCCAAATTGGTACCGGTCTTCTGGGCGCATGTGGATAACATTGGGTAACGCATCAATAAATGGATGTGGCCAGTGCTGATCAAACTCGAAGTAACCGCATACAATATCAAAGTTATTATTATTTCCATCAAACAATGCTTCTCCTTGTTGGTAGGCAGAGATTACCTGTTCTCCCGCAAGGCATAGGCTATCGGGTTTGTCTGAAATCTGGTGAGACGTACCATGTGGTAGCACCAGAATATCTCCACCAGAGAGCAGTGTTGGCTGGCTTAAATGCTCCATCTGTAACCAACATTCGCCGCGTACAATAATGTGAAATGAGGCTCGAGGGTTTTGGCTGATTTCTATTCCCCAAGGTGAGCAAAAGCAGGAACGAAAGTAGACACTGCCTTGTAAGCGGATAACACGAAGGATGTTACTGAGTATGTCCATTTGTGTTTTTAAGTCTCATTTAAAAATACGATAAGACACAAATATAGCACTATTAAGCATTAAAGGTATTACTGGCTCGTCGCATAATGATTCCTTCTGAAGTGAATAGCTTTTTAATGGTAAGGAATGATAATGATGAACATAATCAAAAAAACAGTCTTAGCTGCGACAGTCTGCGCAGCATTATCGGGCGTGAGTTATGCGGGTGGACTTCCTGATCCAGGGATGCAATTAACCACGGGAAATACGGCGTTAGTTATTACCGATCCTCAGAATGATTTTTTAAGCCCTGATGGTGTTACTTGGGGTGTGGTGGGCAAAAGCGTTGTCGCCAATAACACAGTAGAGCATATCGAAGATTTGTTAAAAGCGGCTAAGTCTAAAGACTTACCGGTATTTGTTTCTCCGCATTACTATTATCCACATGATCATCAATGGGAGCATGAAGGCGCTTTGGAAGTATTGATGCACAAAATTGGTATGTTTGATCGCAAAGCCCCTTTATCTGTGGAAGGGTTTGAAGGTTCGGGCGCTGACTGGCTAGCACGTTATAAGCCTTATATTAATGATGGAAAAACGGTCGTAACCAGCCCGCATAAAGTGTTTGGTCCTGAAACAAATGACTTAATTTTACAGCTACGTAAACGTGGTGTGGATAAAGTTGTGTTGGCCGGCATGTCTGCCAACCTGTGTACAGAATCTCATATGCGTGAGTTGATGGAGCAAGGCTTTGAAGTGCAGGTTGTATCTGATGCTACCGCTGCTGCTCAGTTGCCTGGTTTAGATGGTTATCAAGCGGCAATGGTTAACTTTAGAATGATTGCCAACAGTGTTCGCACGACAGAAGAAACGGTACAACAAATAGAGAAACTATAAGCCCATAAAATCATCGGGCTGTTGCAACTAGCTCTTATTATTAGTCAAGTGAAAAACTAGGCGGGTTGCAGAGTCCGTCTGGTTTTGCATAGCGTGCATGAAGCCGCTTAAACGGAACCTATTCTCCATCACTTTGTCCGACTGTTTTTACAGGGTGTAATGAAGGAAAGGATAATGTCGATTAATAATAGAAGTAGTGCCGCGTTATTAGGTCTTTTTATCTTTTTAGGGCTAGGTGTTCTTGGCTATACGTTGGGTAACGCTGCTATTCAATATAAGTTGTACGATCGTAGCGTAACGGTAAAAGGGCTTTCTGAAAGAGAGTATTCTGCCGATATTGTTATTTGGCCGATACAGTTTAATGTTGCGGATAATGATCTTGGGAGCTTGTATAAAGATATCGATGCTAAAACACAGAGCATCCGTGCATTTTTAGAACAAAATAATATTGCTCCGAATGAGATAACGGTGGCTACACCCAATATTACAGATAAATCAGCTCAACAGTACGGCAATAACGACAGGGCTCCATTTCGATATACAGCTTTTCAAACAGTCACTGTTTATTCTAAAAATATCGAAGCGGCACGTACTGTGATGAGCTCATTATCACAGTTAGGTAAGCAGGGTATTGTCTTCAATACGAATGACTACGAATCACAAACTGAGTACATTTTTACACGCTTGAATGAAATAAAACCTGAGATGGTTGAAGAAGCAACACGAGAAGCGCGAGAAGTCGCTCAAAAGTTTGCCACCGACTCACAAAGCGCCTTAGGGAAAATTAAACGAGCTTCACAAGGGCAGTTTAGTATCAGTGCCAGAGATAAGAATAACCCACATATAAAACGGGTTCGTGTGGTTTCAACGGTGGAATATTATTTGTCTGATTAGGTGTGAGTGTCGAATGTTTTTACAATTAATGTCCGCCGTATGGCTAATAACTATATAAGCTGTTGATTTTATAGGTATGGCATTGAAATTGCTTAAATTAGTTTTCTCTAATAAATTTAGCAGCTAAAGGCCTAAGTACAATGGAATGTTTGCAAAAAAATAGAATACAGAACTACTGGAAACCTGCGGTGGTTTCCACTCTACTTTGTCTCGTTTGTAATGGAGCCTCGGCTGGAGTTATCTATAACTGGATTGATGATACTGTAAACCCCAATGTAGGCCCAATCACAGCATCCATTGAAATTGATCGTAATTACTGGTCACTTGGAGGATCGCTTACTGTACCTGGTACGGCGCCCCCTGGACTTTCTTTCTTTTCGCCATATAGCGGTATACAGAACTTCCATTTTAGTAGTCCCTTTTTCTTCGGTTCTGAAGGAATTGATGGAAAAGTGCATGAATGTGCCCCGATTATTGCGTTCGATTGTT
>JAWUYS010000032.1:0-49393 GCA_034110685.1 Neptunomonas sp. | reverse complement strand
GAAAAACCCCATTGGTCCGTTTGCAACGCCTTGGCGGTAATTCGCGTGGCAATGTGATTCTTTGTAAGCTGGAAGGTAATAACCCAGCAGGCTCGGTTAAAGACCGTCCCGCGTTGAGTATGATTGAACGGGCGGAGCAGCGCGGAGATATTAAGCCGGGCGATACACTGATTGAAGCTACATCAGGTAATACGGGTATTGCTTTGGCAATGGCTGCAGCAATTAAGGGTTATAAAATGGTGCTTATCATGCCTGATAATATGAGCATGGAGCGCAAGACGGCAATGACAGCATACGGTGCTGAACTCATCTCTGTGACAAAAGAGCAAGGCATGGAGTTTGCGCGTGATTTAGCTTTAGATATGCAGAAAAATGGTCAAGGTACCGTGTTAGACCAGTTCGCAAATCAGGATAATCCAGTAGCGCATTATACGGGTACAGGGCCTGAGCTGTGGGAGCAAACCCAAGGGCGTATTACTCACTTTGTAAGCTCCATGGGCACCACGGGAACTATTATGGGTACCTCGCGGTTTTTAAAAGAGAAAAACCCGTTAGTTAATATTGTTGGTTTGCAGCCTGAAGATGGCTCTCAAATTCCAGGTATCCGTCGCTGGCCTAAGGAATATTTGCCTAGCATTTATGATGAAACACGCGTCGATAAAGTATTGGATATTTCCCAGCAAGATGCCGAAGTTACGATGCGAGATTTAGCGACGCAAGAAGGTATTTTTTGTGGGGTTTCATCCGGTGGGGCAGTAGCTGGCGCGATACAGCTCAGCGAGCAAGTCGAAAATGCCGTCATTGTTTGTATAATTTGCGATCGTGGTGATAGGTACTTGTCAACCGGGGTATTTGACCCCATATAATCTATAATGAAAGAGCCGCAACAGCGGCTTTTTTCATAATCGTGTATAGAGCAAGCTGAAAAAGCATGGAACTTGCTCATTATTTTATGTCTTATGAATAGAATATTCGACTCTTTACAGTGACAGAAAATCCGTGTGCTATCGAGTTTTGTTTTTCTGTACTGTGAAATAAGAAAAAGAACCGCAATAAAAGCGGCGGAGTCGTGACTAGAGGAGTGGCAATTAGCCATGGTTAAAGTGCGTGATGATCATCCCATTCATGATGATGGAACTGTTGATCTTGATTTGTGGCTGTGGCGTTTACAACAGCAAGTAGAGATTGAGGATGTAGAGCAGGTGCGACTTGCCTGCGATATTGCAAAACAAGTTCATGACCAGGCCGAAATAACATCTAATAATAGTTATCTTACGGGCCTTGAAATGGCTCAAATTATGGCTGAACTGCAGCAGGATGAAGAGTCCATTATTGCTGCAATTTTGTATCGTAGTGTTCGCGAAGATAAACTAAAACTCGATACTGTTAAGAATCAATTCGGGCCTGTTATTGGTTCATTGATTCATGGCGTTCTACAGATGGCTGCTATTGGTAGCCGAGCCAACCCGCGTGTAGAACATACTGTTTTAGGCGCTAATGCACGCCAAATCGACACTGTACGCAAGATGCTAGTGGCGATGATTGATGATGTGCGTGTTGCGCTCATTAAGATTGCCGAACGTACCAGTGCTATTCGTGGCGTTAAAGAGTCCTCGCGTAGAAAACGTTTCCTTGTTGCCCGTGAAGTATTTGATATCTATGCCCCTCTTGCTCATCGCTTAGGCATTGGGCATATCAAATGGGAGTTGGAAGATCTTTCCTTTCGCTATTTAAAACCAAATGACTATAAACATGTTGCACAGCTTTTAGATGAGAAGCGCCTGGATCGCCAGGACTTCATCGAGACAGTTGTAACCACGCTAAAAAGAGACCTTGGTACTCAGAACATTGATGCAGACGTAAATGGGCGAGCGAAGCACATTTATAGTATCTGGCGGAAGATGCAACGTAAGAATATTGAGTTTAGCCAAGTCTATGATGTGCGTGCTGTTCGTATATTAGTGCCTGAGATTAGGGACTGCTATACCGCACTGGGTATTGTGCATGGTTTGTGGCGAAATATACCGCATGAATTTGATGATTATATCGCATCGCCAAAGCCTAATGGTTATAGGTCTTTGCATACGGCGGTATTTGGACCGGAAGGCAAGGTGCTGGAAATACAAATTCGCACCCCAGAGATGCACGAAGAAGCCGAATTGGGCGTGTGTGCTCATCACCTTTATAAAGGCACAGATACAAACTCTAAAAGTGATGCTTATGAAGATAAAATTGCTTGGTTGAGGCAGGTGTTAGAATGGCATGAAGACCTTGGAGACACCGAAGGTTTTGGCGATATTTTACGTGGTGATGTTGTTCAAGACCGGCTCTACGTGTTTACACCAGGTGGACATGTAATTGATATGCCATTGGGTTCAACAGCCTTGGACTTTGCTTATCGGGTGCATACTGAGATAGGACATCGCTGTCGTGGGGCCAAGGTAAATGGCCGTATTATCTCCTTGAATAAGCCTTTGAATACGGGAGATCAGGTAGAGATTTTAACCGGTAAAGAGGAGCAGCCGCGAAGGGACTGGTTAAATACCAATATCGGCTACTTAACCACATCCAGAGCTCGCGCCAAAGTAGCGCACTGGTTTAAGTTACAGGATAGAGATAAGAACGAGGAAGCGGGTCGTCAAATGGTTGAACGAGAGTTTAAGCGTTTGGCTATTTCGATGAATGAAGTTGATATGAAACTTCTCGCTCAGGAAGTGAATTACAAATCATCAGAAGATGTTTTTTCTGCTCTAGGCGCAGGGGATATACGCTTATCTCAAATCTTGAATGCAGCGCAGAGACAAGTAGAAAGCAGCTCTCATGATGAGCAGCTAGATTTAGCATTACCGGCTACCTTCAGAGAAAAGCAGAAGAGACCAACCGAAGCAGGAATACGTATTCTTGGTGTGGGTAATTTACTAACGACTATTGCTTCGTGCTGCAAACCAGTACCGGGTGATCTTATTGTTGGTTTTATTACTCAGGGAAGGGGAGTATCCATTCATCGGGAGGATTGTACAAATCTTCTTAGTCTGCGAGAGAACGAAGCTGAACGTGTCGTCGCTGTTGATTGGGATGAAGGCAATGAAACAACCTACCCAGTTGATATTAACATTGAAGCTTATGATCGCTCGGGTCTGCTACACGATGTGATGATGGTATTGGCTAATGAAAACCTCAATATACTCTCGGCTAATACCTTAACGGATAAGAACAGTAATATTGCACGTCTTTCACTTACAGTTGAGATTTCTCGTTTGGAATTGTTGGGGCGTATTATGGATAAAATTAACCAGTTACCTAACGTGGTTGATGTACATCGCCAACGTAATGGATTTTCTCAATGAGTCACTCTTATACATTGCCTGATTTGATCTATTTAATGGAGCGGCTTCGTGATCCCGAACATGGTTGCCCTTGGGATCTCAAGCAAGATTTTGGCTCGATTATTCCTCATACACTGGAAGAGGCGTATGAGGTAGCTGACACGATTGAGCGCAAAGATTGGGCGCATTTGGAAGATGAATTGGGAGACTTGTTATTCCAAGTTATCTTTTATAGTCAGCTCGGTAAAGAACAGTCTTTGTTTGAGTTTAACTCGATCGTCCATCAGCTAGTCACTAAGCTTATTCGTCGCCATCCACATGTATTTCCTGATGGACAGCTAACAACGCTACCCGGTGCCGTAACGCTTTCAGGTGAAGAGGTAAATGCCGCGTGGGAGCAAATTAAGCAGCAAGAACGTATCGGGAAAAAGAAAGCTCACATTTTGGACGATGTTCCCAAAGGACTGCCTGCATTGAGTCGCGCTGATAAGCTTCAAAAGCGTGCCTCACAAGTAGGCTTTGATTGGAACGATCCGTTATTGGTGCTGGATAAGATAGAGGAAGAAATTGCTGAGCTACGTGAAGCGATTCAGCAAGGTAACCAAGCTGAGATTCTTGATGAAATGGGTGATGTTATTTTTGCTCAGGTTAATTTAGCTCGCCACCTAGGTGTTAAGGCTGAAGTCGCATTACGCTCGACCAACCAGAAGTTTGAACGACGTTTTAATCATGTTGAGGCGCGTGTAGAAAGCTCCGGTAAAGCCTGGGATGAGTATGCTTTGGATGAACTTGATCAGTTTTGGGATGAGGCAAAGCAGAAAGGACTATGAAAATGACATGGGTTGTATTGGCTATTATTGTGATGGCAGGTTTAGGGTACTGGAATTGGCAAAAAGGTCAGGAACAGCTCAAAATTTTAAAAAGTAGCGGTTTTGATATCACTGAAGACCTTAAAGGCGAGCCGCGCTTGGTGATTGATCGAACAAATAAGAGCGTAGCTTTAGTTAGCGCTAATAATTACCGAGTGATTCCGATGGAAGCTATTACTTCTAGCAAAGTTCTTTATGATCGTGGCGTTCAAATGGACGAGAACTTTCGCATTGAGCTGCAGTTAGCGCCTTCTGAGAGTGCGATAGTACCTATTGTGTATGAGAATGAGACGCTAGCAAGAGCCGCTTTAAACTCGTTACAGAGCGCTATTCGCTAGCGCAACGTATAACAATCATAACGTTAGATAATTTACACAGTTTTAATTAACTCGCTCCTGACGACTAAAGCCTGATTTGTGCAAAGTTAAAATAATATCTATGCTCTGTTGACTGTGATTAGATTTTCACTAAGGAGTTAGGTATGAATGATCTGCATGAAGCCTTACGCGATGATGTCAGAATGCTGGGTGGTAGTCTTGGACAGACGATAGAAAAACACCTCGGCAAAGGCTTTCTTGAGAAGGTTGAACGCGTTCGAAAGCTTGCTAAAGCAGGCCGTAGTGGTACTGAAAGTGATAGAGAGAACCTGCTGACAGAGTTAAAGGGGCTGAGTGAAGATGAAATGCTCCCTGTTGCGCGTGCTTTTACACAATTCCTTAATTTGGCCAATATCGCTGAAGAGCATCACCGGGTGCGTCGTCATCAGGAAATATGCGACTTAGAAGCGACGGACTCTTACGTCCAACTGCTTAAAAAGTTAAAGAAAGAAGGTCTACCTGAAAAGCAAATCTTGCAGACATTACAAGAGATGCAGGTTGATTTGGTGCTGACAGCACACCCTACTGAAGTCAATCGCCGTACCTTGATTCAAAAATATGACTCCATTACTGATTGCTTGCAGGGGTTAGACCGAGGTGAGTCTCAACACCATCGTTTAAACGAGTTGATTAGCCAGATCTGGCACACCGATGAAATTCGAAAAATTCGACCGACGCCCATAGATGAAGCTAAATGGGGATTCGCCGTTATTGAAAACTCATTATGGGAAGCGGTCCCAACATTTCTAAAACGCTTAGATGGACAAACTCGCGCCATTCTTGGGCAGGGCTTACCGTTGGACTGCTCCCCGGTACGCTTTTCTTCCTGGATGGGAGGCGACCGGGATGGTAACCCTAATGTTACCGCTGTTGTTACCGAAGAGGTGCTGATGCTATCCCGTTGGATGGCTGCTGATCTGTATATACGAGATATAGATGCCTTGCGTGCTGAATTATCAATGCACAACTGTAATCAAGAGTTACGTGACCAAGTAGGGGATGCCGCTGAGCCGTATCGCCACTTGTTGAGTGAAGTCAGGGATTCTCTGGATTGTACTAAAAACTGGATAAAACAGCGTTTAGGCAAGCCAAGTGGTGATAGTAATGGCACTTGCCCAATGCTCACCTCGGATCAGCTTCTTGATCCTTTAATGCTGTGTCATCGCTCCTTAGTTGAGTGTGGCATGGATATCATAGCAGAGGGGCCGCTTGAAGATATTATCAGGCGTATTGGCTGTTTTGGTATGACGCTTGTTAGGCTGGATATTCGACAAAGTTCAGATCGTCATGCACAAGTGTTTGAAGAGATATCTCAGTTTTATGGGTTGGGTTCATATAACCATTGGACAGAGGAAGGGCGACAGGCATTTCTATTAAAAGAGTTACAAAGTAAGCGGCCTCTTATTCCTCGTGATTGGCAGCCATCGCCCGAAGTTCGCGAAGTCTTGGATACCTGTAAAGTTGTCGCCGAAACTGATCCTGCTTCGTTAGGCTCTTATGTTATATCCATGGCAAGCCAGCCTTCAGATGTGTTATCAGTTATTTTGCTGTTGCGTGAAATGGGTATCAGCCATGACATACGTGTAGTGCCTTTGTTTGAAACATTAGATGACCTAGACAATGCACGTGACTGTATTGATGCTTTGTTATCTGTGCCTTGGTATAAACAATACACACATGGCCACCAAGAGGTCATGATTGGTTACTCTGACTCCTCAAAAGATGCAGGGCAGCTAGCCGCTGCTTGGGGGCAATTTAAAGCGCAAGAAGCGTTGACTCAATTATGCCAGGAACATGATGTCCATCTGACCCTGTTTCATGGGCGAGGAGGCACTGTAGGGCGCGGTGGTGGCCCAAGTCATACTGCGATACTTGCTCAGCCGCCGGGCTCTGTTGATCGTAGCCTACGTGTTACTGAGCAAGGGGAGATGATTCGCTTTAAATTTGGCATACCGGAATTGGCGGTTCGAAATCTAGAGCTTTATACGGGAGCAGTATTGGCTGCAACGCTTTCTCCTGAGCCGTCACCACAAAATGTTTGGCGTGATCAGATGGAAAAAATGGCAGAAACTGGCTTGCAAGCATATAGGTCAGTGGTGCGCCATGATTCTCAGTTCGTACCTTACTTTCGAGCGGTAACACCGGAACAGGAGCTTAGTAAGCTACCCTTGGGGTCTCGTCCGGCTAAACGTAAAGCGGATGGTGGTGTAGAAAGTTTACGTGCTATTCCATGGATTTTTGCTTGGACACAGATTCGTCTTATGTTGCCTGCGTGGTTGGGTTCAGATACAGCACTAGAAACTGCTGTGCGTAATAATGAGCTGCCCTTGCTTCATGAGATGTATGGAAAATGGCCATTCTTTCGCTCCTACGTTGATATGCTGGAAATGGTATTAGCAAAAAGCGATACACGACTTACAGAATATTATGAATCTCGATTAGTCTCTGAAGAGCTTAAAGTATTAGGTTCGAGTCTTCGACATCGCTTGGATGTAGCGGTCGAGAAGGTACTGGAAATTAAACAGAGCGAAGGTTTATTGGTGGCGAACCCCGTTATTCAGCAATCAATTGATGTTCGAAATCCTTATATAGATCCACTGCATTTTTTGCAGGCAGAGCTGCTTTATCGTGATCGAAATCATCCAGATCAGCGTCTTGAACATGCTTTGATGGTAACAATGGCCGGTATATCTGCAGGTATGCGTAATACGGGTTAATTTTTATGCGGGGTTGAGCCAAAGGCCACTTTGGCTTACTCTCGCGTGTCGGTATTTGAAATATATACGTTTTTTAGCTAGTTAATTGCCGATTTACACCATTAGTTGGAAGCTATGCTAGTGCTAATGTCGAATTGTCGGCATTAACATGCCCCAGTATGGTTCTTATCCAATATTGTGTAAGTTGCGTTGAGCTTGAAACGTAAAGAGCGAAACAGACCGCTTATAAATGGTTTGATCGAATACACTAAACAAATTCATTTTTAACAGTTAGAGCAGGGGACATCCTTAATGCGTATTATTCTTCTTGGCGCACCAGGCGCTGGTAAAGGCACTCAAGCGCAGTACATAACCGAGAAGTACGGTATCCCTCAGATCTCAACTGGCGACATGCTGCGGGCGGCTGTAAAAGCGGGAACACCTTTAGGTATTAAAGCCAAAGCAGTGATGGACGCTGGTGAGCTGGTTTCTGATGATCTTATCATTGGACTAGTTAAAGAGCGTATTACTGAAGCGGATTGTGAAAACGGTTTCTTGTTTGACGGTTTCCCACGTACTATTCCTCAAGCAGATGCCTTGAAAGATGCCGGCGTGATTATTGACGCTGTTGTTGAAATTGATGTAGCTGATGAAGAAATTAGCAAACGTATGAGTGTCCGTCGTGTTCATCCTGGTTCAGGACGTACTTACCACTTAGTGTTTAACGCTCCAAAAGTGGAAGGCAAGGATGATGTTACTGGAGAAGATCTAGTACAGCGTGCTGATGATGTTGAGAGCATTGTGCGTGATCGTCTACGAATTTATCATGACCAAACAGCTCCATTAATTTCATACTACAAAGGCTGGGTTGAAGCGAAGGAAGCTAACGCACCTAAGTATGTTTATGTTGCTGGTGTTGGTAGTGTTAGTGATATTCGTGACGGTGTGTTTGCTGGCTTAGCATAACCGCACAAAATGCACTTACCCATGTTTAATATAAAAGCCGCTTGATGCGGCTTTTTTATTTTAGTCTGTTCAGTGAAAGCAGTACTGGGTTTTTAGGCGCTTCTTCTGGATAATAGATGCTTTTCATTTTAAGCAGATAATCCACATGTCGGATTCCATAAAAACAGCGGTCATACTGACAAACCTTGGTACGCCAGATAAACCAGAAGCGGGTGCGGTCAAGCGTTACCTTCGAGAATTTCTTTCGGATGCTCGTGTTGTCGAAGGAAAAGGCTTAAGACGTCTTGCATGGTTAGCTGTTCTTAACTTTATCATTTTAAATTTGCGACCACGTAAAGTAGCTAAGTTATATCGTTCGATATGGGAAGATGATTCCCCAATGCGTAAAATCCTGAACGAGCAAGTGACAGAGCTGCAATTACTTTTGCAACAAAGCTATGAAACAACACCTTGTGTATTTTCAGGAATGACCTATGGCTCGCCAAGCTTAAAGGAGCGTTTGGAATCATTGGCCGGTCACGGTTACCAGCGTGTTTTAATAATTCCTATGTATCCACAATACTCTGCAACGACCACTGCGCCTATTTATGATCAAGTGGCTAGGTTTCAGTTAGGCCGCCGAGAAGTACTTGATATTCGAATAGTGAAGTCATTCTATAATCATCCGGCTTATATTCATGCGTTGACACAAAGTATTCGCTCATTTCGCCAATCAGCGCAGCCAGTTGATAAGCTAATGCTGTCTTATCACGGTATTCCAAAGGAATATGCCGATAAAGGCGACCCTTATCCGCAGCAGTGTCACCAAACATCTGTATTAGTCGCTAAAGCTCTAGGGCTTACTGAAAACGAATGGATAACAACCTTCCAGTCACGTTTCGGCCCGGCAGAATGGTTACAGCCTTATACGGATAAAACTTTGGAAAGCCTTGCACATAAACAAGTAAAAGCGATCGATGTTGTGTGTCCTGCTTTTACGGCGGACTGTCTTGAAACATTAGAAGAGATAGCTGAAGAAAATAAAGAAGTCTTTCACAAGGCTGGTGGAGAGTCATACCAGTATATTCCAGCAGTGAATAGCTCGCCGGCGTTTATAGTAGCCCTCATGACTTTAGTTCAAGAGCAGGCGGCTGACTGGCTTAAATTAGATAATCAAGCAGATGAGAAAAATAATGCAGTCTGAATTAGTATTCGGTTTTCATGCGGTAAAGACCACGCTCAAATATGATGCGTTTCGAGTACAGCGCATCATGCTGCTTAAAGGGCGCGAAGATGAGCGTCTTAATCAGTTACTTGAGGAAGCTGGGGATATCAGCGTCGAGCGTGTATCAAGACCCAAGCTCGATGAGTTAGCTCAGGGAGGTGTTCATCAAGGTGTTATTGCTTTTTGTAAACCTATGGAGTCCAAGACTGAGCGCTTTCTTTATCAGTTATTAGATAAGCTAGATGAAGCACCCTTCCTATTGGTGCTTGATGGTGTAACTGATCCTCATAACTTGGGTGCTTGTTTGCGTACAGCAGATGCCGCCGGTGTGCATGCGGTCATCGCCCCTAAAGATAAATCGGCCCCACTTAACGCGACTGTTTCAAAGGTAGCGTGTGGCGCAGCTGAAGTAATGCCATATGTCCAAGTGACTAATCTTGCTCGTACCTTACAGGAGCTACAGCAAAGAGGTATTTGGGTCACGGGCACGGCGGGTGAAGCTGAGCAGATGGTGTACCAAGCAAATCTAACGGGGCCTATGGCACTTGTTATGGGCGCTGAAGGTAAGGGAATGCGCAGACTGACGCGTGAAGGCTGTGATTTCTTAGTAAAAATCCCAATGGCGGGTGAAGTAAGTAGCTTAAATGTATCCGTGGCAACCGGCGTGTGTTTATTTGAAGCGGCAAGGCAGCGTCAGGTATAGTCAATAAACAACGATAACGGCTCTGAACAGGTGAATTTGTTAAGGATGACATGATGAAGCATATTTTAGTGTATGGCGATTCTCTTTCTTGGGGAATTATTCCTAACAGCAGAAAGCGTTTATCTTTTGATAAGCGCTGGCCTGGAGTGGTTGAAAATCAGCTACATGGCCATGGATTAGCCGTTAGAATCACCGAAAACTGTCTTAATGGGCGCCGCACGGTATGGAGCGACCCTTTTAAAGCAGGCCGCGATGGCTCAGAAGGGTTAGCCCAACTCATTGAAATAAGCTCACCTTTATCACTGGTTGTGCTGGTATTAGGCACAAATGATTTTCAAGTTATGCATACTAATAATGCTTGGATGTCTGCGCAGGGTATGGTGAAGCTCATTGATATCATTCGTCAGGCCCCGATAGAGCCCGGTATGCCGATACCTGACATCCTAGTGGTTGCTCCGCCTAGAATGCTTGCCCCTAAAGGGCCTGTTGCTGCGAAGTTTGAAGGTGCTGAGCTTAAGTGTGTTGGCCTGGCTGATGCTTTAAAAGCTGTTGCTGAAGAGCAGCAGGTTTATTTTTATGATTCTGCTGATGTGACAGAAGCGAGCGAAGTGGATGGAATACATCTTGATGAGAGCCAGCACCAAGTACTTGGGCAAGCATTGGCTGGTGTGATCAAATGTATTATTGAATTACAGGAGTGATAGGTTAGCGTGATTAACGTAAGTATGGATGATGTGGTTGGGCTAAATGAAGTACTGGAGTTGTACCGCGAAAATCATTGGTCTTCTGCAGAAAAGCCCGATTTGTTGATGCGTGCGTTACGCAAATCTGATGCGTTAGTGACGGCGCGTCTTGATGGTAAGTTAGTTGGCTTAGGTAATGCTATTTCTGACGGCTGCTTGGTTGTTTACTATCCTCATATGCTGGTTCACCCCGCCTACCATGGTAGGGGAGTTGGGCGACGCCTAATGGAAGCGATGCAAACAAAGTATTCAGGCTTTCACCAGCAAATGTTAACTGCTGACAGTGATGCCGTGGGCTTTTATAAGAGTTTGGGTTTTGAAAGGGCGGGAATGGCAGAAGCGATGTGGATTTATGGTGGTAACGACCATTGATCAAATCCCCCTGATTATTTCCTTTAATCTAGGGGGCTTATTTTTAGTCGCTTCTTTATTAGCTGCCGATGACTTCAGTTGTATGAATAGCAATCATCGCTTCTTCATTTGTCGGGATAACTCTAACGACAACGTTACTGGTCTCTTCGCTAATAGTTGCGAGGTTGCTGGTATTGGCTTTATCATTTAGCTTAACGCCTAGCCATTGGCTGCGATCTAGAATACGTTTACGCAGATCTGCATCGTTTTCTCCCACGCCACCGGTAAAGACGATCTGATCTAACCCTTCCAGGGCTGCTGAAAGACGCCCCAGTTCCAGTGCGATACGATAAGCCAGCATATCAATAGCTTCTTCTGCTTCAGGTGAATTAGCATTATGTAATGCTAGCATGTCTGAAGACACACCTGAGACACCTAGCCAGCCGCTTTCCTGATAGATCATCTTTTCGAGTGCATCTGTGTCCATGTGATGATGGCGTTGCAAATACAGTAGAACACCCGGGTCAAGATTGCCGCATCGGCTACCCATAGGTAACCCATCAACAGCAGTGAATCCCATGGTTGAGGCGATGCTTTTTCCCTGTTTGACAGCGCACATACTGGCACCCGCGCCTAGATGACAGATAATGGTTTTGGCTACTCTCGCTTCTTCGGAAAGGCTGCCTAAATTCTTCTGAATATATTCATAAGACAAACCATGAAAACCATATCGTTGTATGCCTTCCTGTGTAAATTTACGAGGAATCGCATAATGACGTTCAACGGCAGGTTGGCCTACGTGAAACATGGTATCGAAGCAGGCGACTTGTGGAAGCTCTGGGGCCAGTGTGTGACAGGCTTCAATTAGCAGCAAGTTATACGGCTGGTGTAGAGGAGCAAGTGGAATAAAAGCTTTTAACTGATTTACTTTGTGCTTATCAATTAATACTGGGGCGTTGTAATGCTCTCCACCATGCACGACACGGTGGCCAAAAGCAGTGAGCTTTAAATGGGGAACCTGTTGTGCAAGCCAATCCAAGACCGCACTGAGTGATGCTTTGTGTCGTTGGTTTTTTTCAATACCGCTAAAGTCAACTTTTGGAGGGGGGATTTTATTACCACCACCATCCGTTAATGTTATGCGAGGTTCACCCATAATATTTCCCAATTTAAATTGGTAAATAGGAGTGACCTGGTGCTCTCCTGATTTGAATAGGGAGCATTTGAGGCTAGAGGAGCCGCCGTTAATAGTCAGAATTGTTTGCATATTATGTTCTTACGATACTGGGTGATGAACCATGTGTGATGCTAATGCACAAGAAGCCATGCGCCCTAAAGGAGTTTCTGCACGGCTGGTCAGAATAATGGGTACTTTAGCACCCAAGGCAATACCTGCTGATTTTGCATCAGCCAAATAGATTAACTGCTTAGCAATCATATTGGCAGACTCTAGGTCAGGAGCAAGAAGAATATCAGCATCACCTGAAACAGAAGAGGTGATGTGCTTATCGATCGCTGCTTGCAAGGAGATCGCATTATCAAACGCTAACGGCCCATCTAACAGCGCGTTGGTGATTTGTCCACGGTCAGCCATTTTACAAAGACATGCGGCATCGATAGTACTAGGCATGTAGGCTTTTACTTTTTCAACAGCTGCTAACAGAGCTACTTTCGGTTCTGCAATGCCTAGGGCGCGGCAAAAATCGATAGCGTTTTGCACAATATCACGCTTGGTCATTAGATTAGGTACGACATTGATAGCCGCATCAGTAATAACCAAAGGCTTGTGATAGTTGGGAATATCAAAGACAAAAACATGGCTAAGGCGGCGCTCGGTACGAATACCTTTGGTTTTGTGAATAACTGCGCTGATGAGCTCTGAGCTACCTAAATCACCTTTCATAATCGCTTCAACATTCGCTTGCCTTGCTAGCTCGCATGCCTTTTCTGCGGCGGCATGACTGTGTTCGACGTCGATAATCTCGTAATCTGTGATATTTAGATTATCTTTTTTTGCCGCGGCTAAAATTTTACTTTTAGGACCGATCAGAATAGGAACAATTAAGTTATGTTCAGCCGCTTCAATAGCTCCCATCAAGCCATTATGGTCAACTGGATGAACAACTGCTGTACGAATGGGGCGAGCCTTAACCGCCTCTTCAATAAAAAACTCAAGTTGGTTATGTACAGGAGGCTTTTCTTTAAGAATCATGGTCAATTTACCTAAACTCAAGGATTATCCAGTGTTAAACGCTCTGGAGTGTATTTGTAGTGTAGTTTAGTACAATGTCATGAATATGACGCGCTGCAACAAATGTTTTGGTGACCTATATCATAAAGTCTAAGGATTATTAAGGTGATGTGAGTTCAGGGTGTTTCGAAAATGCTTCTAAGTCTATTTGACCCTGTTTTAATAAGGCGCTGGTTAGTTCGTTTTCCAAAGGCGTTTTAAGATTCCAAACATGCCAATAAAGTGGCACGGATAAATAATATCCTGGATTAATATCAATAAGTTGGCCTGATTTCATGTAAGGGATGCCTTGTTGGTCAGGTATCATACCTGCTGCATACCCCCTGATTGTCATATCTACAAAAGCGCTATATGACGGCACTCGGTGCGTAGGGTAGTCACCGGGTGATAGATCAAAAAAACGATTTAAATAACGATGTTGCAGTGCATCTTTATGATTGTATTCAACAATAGGGGCGCGCATTAAATTACTTCTATTGCAGCCGTTGGGTAAGTAGCGTTTGATATATTCAGATGAGGCAAGGCAGCGGTACACCGCTACCCCTAAAGGAATGCAGTGGCAGCCTTGTAATGGAGATGAACTGGAGGTAATGCACCCCATCACTTCACCGCTACGCAATAATTGTTGGGTTTGGTCTTGGTCGTCAACTTTAAGATCAAAAAGAACATTATGTTGTTTTAAAATAGGATCGACAGCGGGTAAAAACCAAGTGGCTAGGCTATCAGCGTTGACTGCAATTGCTAGTCGAATGTGTCCTGATTGTAGTACTGGATTAAGCTCGGACATTACTTCATTTTGTAGCATTTCTATCTGCCGATAGTGCTTAAGCAGTGCTTGTCCAGCTTGTGTAGGGCTGATGGGGTGCGAGCGAATAAGTAATGTTTGTCCAACCATTTCTTCTAATTGTTTGATGCGTTGAGAAACGGCAGATTGTGTAATATGAAGGCGTAATGCCGCTCTATCAAAGTTCTGCTCCTCGATAACAGTGGAAAGTGCTTTAAGTTGTTTATAATCAATCATAAGTATTTCTAATCAAATATTAAAATCATTAGTTTTAATTAATTCTATTCCTCATGCATCATATCTACCAGTCTTAATTCAGGGTAATAACATGATTTTTTACATAGCTAAAGGTTATATGGCGGCAGCGGCATTAATCATCGCGCTAGGAGCACAGAATGCTTTTGTATTAGCTCAGGGTGTAAAGCGTCAACACCACTGGCCTGTTGCTGCTACTTGCTTTCTTGTTGATGCGATCTTAATTAGTCTAGGTATGGTGGGTGCTGGAGTTGTAATTCAATACTGGCCCAATGCTCTAACCGTCATACAGATAGGAGGTTTTATTTTCTTGTTTGGCTATGGATTCTTCGCTTTTAGAGCATTTTTATCGCCAACAGCATTGACTGCAAGCCAAGCAAAAGGGGATTTGAAATCGGCCTTGATAACAACATTGGCCGTTAGTTGTTTAAATCCACATGTTTATTTGGATACTGTCGTTTTGCTAGGCAGTTTGGGTAACCAATTTACAGGGAGCGAAAAGTACAGCTTTTGGATAGGAGCGATATTAGCTTCGTTCTCGTGGTTTGTTTTGTTAACACTGTTAGCAAAAGCGTTGTCTCCTTGGTTAGGGAAGCCCTCGGTATGGCGTTGGGTTGAAGCGTTGGTTGGGGTAATGATGTGGACTATTGCCGCTTGGCTACTCAGTGAATTACTAGGCTGATACTAGATGTTACATGTGATGGGTTTATAAGTGGCGTATAAATAAAAAAAAGCCCACCTGAGTGGGCCTTAAAAGGGGGAAGTTTAAACGTGCTTAGATAGCAACGCCTAATGATTTCAATGTATTGATTGTCAGCTGACCAGAAGCCATACCTTTAGCCGTCTGATAAGAATTAACAGCAGCCATTGTATCGCGGCCTAATACGCCATCGATGCTACCTGGGTTATAACCTTTAGCTTTTAGGGCACGTTGCAGGTCGCGGATTAAGCTAGGCTGAGTGTTTGTTTCGCAAAGAATAGAGCGCCATTCTAGGTATGCATCACTAACTTTTGCGCGTTTTTCAACTGTTTTGTACTCAGCAGGAATAGCGATGGCTGTTTGCTGAGCGGCTTTAGCTAGTTTACGAACCTTAATAGTTTTGTAGACAGCAGGAACAACGATCTTACGAGTTGCAGCAGGCTGATCAACTACGCGACGAGAAATTGTCTGGCTTTTACCAGGAACAGCAACTGTTTTAACAGATTCAGGTGCGATCATGACTGTTTTTGTAACAGTTTTGTATACAGCTGGCACTTCAACTAAACACATGATTTCGCCAGTTCCAGCATCAACTTTCTGGATTGGACCTGTGCCTTTTTTCCATTCAGTGTGTGCAGGACGTACCAGAATTTTTTCTGTTACTGTTTTATATTTTGCAGGTACACGAATTAGCTGTTCAGATGCTTCAGCAACTTCAATTGTTTCTGTTACATTTCTGTAAGTCGCTGGAATAACTTCAAGACGCTCATAAGCATCTTTTACTAAAACACGCTGCTCAACATAACCATACTGAGGTGCGGTTGTTTCAATACGTTGGCCTGCTGCGCGAACCTGAACAGTTTCTGATGCCATAGTGTATTTAGCAGGGATAACAACACGTGCATAACACTCACCCGCTTTAGGGTTTGGTGGTAGCAAGCTAGTTGTCTTACTTTCACGAGTTAAACGTGCAATTTCAGATTCTAGCTGAGAAGTATCGCCCTGTGCGTTTCTTACAGAAGCGAGTTCTTGTTGAAGAGATTTGTACTCAGAAGAATCTTTAATATCCACCTGAGCAGAGTTGTTAGTAGCCGAGCAGCCAGATAGTACTGCAATCGTTAGAGCTGAAACGGTGAAAGTAAAAATTTGCTTTTTCATGACAGACTTCCCTGCGCATTAATTTTTTGGGGTAGGAGAAGTCTATACATAATTTAATGAAGGAAATATGAATGGAATTGTTCATATTTTGTTCATTTTTTCCTTTAAAAACATTTAAATAGGTTGTTTTAGGGGCGCTTGATAAGGAGGCCAACCTAAGGCTTTTCCCGCGAGAACGTGTAAATGAATATGGTAAACAGTTTGTCCGCCATGGCTGTTACAGTTAAATACCGTACGGTATCCTTCTTCTGCAACACCTTGATCTTTAGCGATTTTACTTGCGCTCATTAACATATGTCCGACTAGCTCACGATCCTCTTCTTCGATGTCATTCAGGGTGCTGATATGCTTTTTTGGAATGACCAAAAAGTGTAGAGGCGCTTGTGGATTAATATCATTAAAAGCAATCACGTGCTCGTCTTCATAAATAATTTGTGCTGGAATTTCTTTATTAGTTATTTTACAAAAAAGGCAATCCATTATTTATTCTCTGTATTTACATTAATGTTAGCGGTAGCAGTGGCACTGCTACCGGGTTTGGAGGTATTTCAATAGACTGAGTATAGCGAGGTGGGTTAGTAGAGCTCAAGCTTCTCTTTTGGAGGGCAATGAAAACTAGCAGCCGTTGCTCTTTCGGGCGTTACAGACTCTAGGTGGACGTCAAAACCCCACAGAGTATGGATATGCTTTAGTACCTCCTCAGTGTCTTCTCCCAGTGGTTGTTTATTGTGTATGAAGTGCCGCAGTGTGAGTGAGCGGTTACCACGTACATCGACGGCATATACTTGAATATTGGGTTCTCTATTCCCGAGGTTGTATTGTGCAGCGAGCTCTTCACGGATTCTTCGATAGCCAGTTTCATTATGAATAGCAGAGACTTTTAGCGTGGGTTGCTCTGAATCATCAACAATAGAGAAAAGCTTTAGTTCTCTGATCAAGTGAGGTGATAAAAACTGTTGTATGAAACTTTCATCTTTAAAGTTTCGCATTGCATGATCGAGTGTTTCTTGCCAGTTGCTACCGGCAATGTCTGGAAACCATTCATAGTCTTCAGGTGTTGGTTTTTCACAGATTCGCCTTATATCCTGCATCATATTATAGCCAAGTGTATAAGGGTTTATGCCGGAAAAATGTGGGCTATCAAAGGAGGGTTGATAAACCACGCTGCTATGAGAGTGTAGAAACTCCATCATAAAGCCATCGTTTACTAACCCTTCATCGTATAGCTGGTGTAATAGTGTGTGATGCCAAAAGCAGGCCCAACCCTCATTCATTACTTGAGTTTGTTTTTGTGGATAAAAATACTGTGCGATTTTGCGCACTATACGCACAATTTCTCTTTGCCAGGGCTCAAGTAATGGTGCATTTTTTTCAATGAAATAAAGAATGTTCTCTTCTGGCTCTGATCGGAAGCGTATTTGTTGAGTGGAGTCGGCACCCTCTTCTTTTTTAGGAATAGTGTTCCATAGCTGGTTAATATGACGCTGGTTATATTCTTCGCGAGCGTTAACGCGTTCTTTTTCTTCTTCAGCTGTTAATGGCTTTGGGCGCAGGTAACGATTAACGCCATAATTCATTAATGCATGGCTGGCATCCAGGAGTGATTCTACTTCATCAATACCATGACGCTCTTCACATTGTGCGATGTAGCGCTTGGCGAAGACCAGATAATCAACGATGGCAGAGGCATCAGTCCAGGTTTGAAATAAATAGTTACCTTTAAAAAATGAGTTATGTCCGTAACAGGCATGTGCAATAACAAGAGCCTGCATGGTCATCGTGTTCTCTTCCATCAGGTAAGCGATGCAGGGGTTAGAATTGATGACTATCTCGTATGCTAGCCCCATCTGACCACGCTTATAGCGCTGTTCTGTTTCGACAAACTGTTTGCCGTACGACCAATGATGGTAATTAAGAGGCATCCCAACTGAGGCATAGGCGTCCATCATCTGCTCAGATGTGATTACTTCAATTTGGTTTGGATAGGTATCTAAGCCGAAGTCCGCAGCAATGCGGCCAATCTCGCGATCGTATGCTTCAATAAGTTCAAAGGTCCATTCTGCATCGGTTGAAATAGGCTGTTTTTTCATGCGGCCCCCTTAGTCTTACGCTCAAATAGTCGACGGAAAACGGGAAATATATCAGCAACATCTTCAATATGTTGCATCGCAAATTGTTCAGGATGCTGCTGGTGGGTCTCCTGAAATTCATTCCAAAGATTCTGGTGCGGCCCATTGGTTATTTCTACATAGGCGTAATACTGAACCAGCGGTAATATTTTTTCGCTAAGAAGCTTACTGCATCGTTGTGAGTCGCCATCCCAGTTATCGCCATCAGATGCTTGGGCTACGTAAATATTCCAGTCACTACGAGGGTAGCGTTCTTGAAGAATATCGGCTGTTAGCTCCAGAGCACTCGATACAATAGTTCCGCCGGTTTCACGTGAGTAGAAAAACTCCTCTTCATCAACTTCTTTTGCATGTGTGTGATGTCGGACAAAAACAACTTCGATCTGTTTGTAGTTTCGCGTTAAAAATAGATATAAAAGAATAAAGAAGCGTTTCGCAATCTCTTTGATAGATTGTGTCATAGAGCCAGAAACATCCATGATGCAGAACATAACGGCTTTACTGGAAGGGACAGGTGTTTTTACAATATTGTTGTAGCGCAGGTCAAAATCATCGATAAATGGGATGCGCTTTTTGTTGATATCTAGGGCTTTTATTTGCTCTTGTAAGGCATGTATTTTTTGGCTGTTCTCATCACTGATTGATTCTTTTTCCAACGCCCATAATTGTTTCTTTAACTCTCTTATTTCGTTTCTATCAGAACCCGAAAGGGCAATTCGTCGAGCATGGGCTGCTCTGAGTGAGCGAACAATGTTCAGTTTGTCTGGTGAGCCTGCTTGCGTGAACCCTGCTCGGTGAGTTTCAAACTGAGTGGTATCCATCAGTTGTTTTTTTACCAAGTAGGGGAGTTCTAACCCATCGAACATAAAGTCTAGAAATTCTTCTTGGTTAATAGAGAAAGAAAAGTCATCTTCTCCTTCCCCTTGGTTACTGGCTTGTCCTTGACCTGCGCCACCACCGCCTCCTCCTTGAGGGCGTTGAAACTCATCACCGGTGTCGAATTCTTTATTGCCGGGATAGACGCGTGTTTGTTTTCCCCCTTGGCCGTGATGCAGCATGGGTTCGGAGGTACCTTTGCGAGGAATTGTAATCTCTCCCCCGCGGTCCATGTCTTGAATAGAACGTTTTTTGATCGATTCTTCAACAGCGTGCTTTATCTGTTTTTTGTATCGGCGAAGAAAGCGCTGTCGATTGACAGCACTTTTCTTCTTACTATTGAGACGGCGATCAATGATGTAACTCATGTTCCGTACTCCTTCTCGGCGAGAAACCGAATTCTGTTACTGGGATTTTCTAACGCGGATATACCATTCAGATAACAAGCGTACTTGTTTTTCGGTATAGCCTCGTTCGGTCATCCGTTGCACAAATTCGCCATGCTTATTCTGCTCATCACTGGAGCCTTTTGCATTGAAAGAGATGACGGGTAGTAAGTCCTCGGTGTTGGAGAACATTTTTTTCTCGATAACGGATCGCATTTTTTCATAGCTTGACCATGACGGGTTGTTACCGTCATTACTGGCGCGAGCACGTAATACAAAGTTAACAATCTCATGACGGAAATCTTTGGGATTACTAATGCCAGCAGGTTTCTCAATTTTCTCTAACTCTTCGCTGATGGCCTGGCGGTTTAGAATATCGCCTGTTTCAGGGTCGCGATACTCCTGGTCTTGAATCCAAAAATCAGCATAGGTAACGTATCGATCAAAAATATTTTGGCCATATTCAGAATATGATTCTAGGTATGCGGTTTGAATCTCTTTACCCAAAAGCTCGATATATTTGGGTGCAATGTATTCTTTAATGAAACCAATATATTTTTCTTGAACTTCGGGAGCGAACTGTTGCTGTTCGATTTCACGTTCTAATACATACATTAGATGAACAGGGTTAGCGGCTACTTCAGAAGGATCAAAGTTGAAGACTTTTGAAAGGATTTTGAAGGCGAAACGGGTAGATAAGCCTTTCATTCCTTCATCGACACCCGCAAGGTCTTTATATTCCTGCATTGATTTTGCTTTGGGGTCAGTGTCTTTAAGGTTTTCACCGTTATAAACACGCATTTTAGAGTAAAGGTTAGAGTTCTCTGGTTCTTTCATGCGTGACAGTACAGAAAACTGCGCTAGCATATTTAATGTGTCTGGAGCGCAAGGCGCTGCATGTAGAGAACTGTTTTCTAAGAGCTTCTCGTATATTTTTATCTCTTCAGAAATACGTGTGCAATAAGGCACTTTGACAATATAAACACGGTCAATAAAGGCCTCATTGGTTTTGTTGTTTTTAAATGTCTGCCACTCAGATTCGTTGGAGTGGGCTAGGATAATACCGTCATAAGGGATAGCTCCCATTCCTTCGGTACTGTTGTAGTTACCGTCTTGAGGCGCTGTTAAGAGTGGGTGAAGCACTTTTATGGGTGCTTTAAACATCTCAACAAACTCCATAACCCCTTGGTTCGCATGGCAAAGTGCGCCTGAGAAGCTATAGGCATCTGGCTCATGTTGTGGAAATTCTTCTAGCTTACGAATATCAACTTTACCCACAAGACAGGAAATGTCTTGATTGTTTTCATCACCGGGTTCTGTCTTCGCAATAGCAATCTGGTTCAGAATAGATGGGTATAGTTTTACTACTTTGAACTTAGATATATCACCACCGTATTCATGTAATCGTTTTACCGCCCAAGGCGACATGATGCCTTTTAAATAACGGTGTGGAATATTAAATTCTTCTTCAAGGATCACGGCGTCTTCTTCAGGGTTGAATAACCCTAATGGCGATTCATATACAGGTGACCCTTTGATGGCATAGAAAGGAATCTTTTCCATTAGATGTTTAAGGCGCTCAGCCAGTGACGATTTACCGCCACCTACAGGGCCCAATAGATAAAGAATCTGCTTGCGCTCTTCAAGTCCTTGAGCTGCATGGCGGAAGTAAGAAACGACATTTTCTATGGCATCTTCTGTGCCATAAAACTCATGAAAGGTTGGATAGAGTTTCATTACTTTGTTGGAAAATATACGACTCAGACGAGGGTCTTTAGCGGTATCAATTAGCTCAGGTTCCCCTATCGCTTGCAGCATTCTTTCTGCTGCACTGGCGTATGTCATAGGGTCAGTTTTACAGAGCTCAAGATACTCCGTGAGAGACATTTCTTCCTGTATTGTTGCGGTATAGCGCGATTTATAATTCTCAAAAATACCCATTACATTCACCCTTATGTTTGCTGGCGAGCTGGTCAAGGCGCTGAATAGAAAAGCTTTATTTTGAAGCACCTATAATTTCAGTGTAGCTCACACTTTACATTTATATTCGCTAATTTTTAGACCTTTTGTCTAAGCTCTTGGTTTCATTTTAGTTTAAGTTATCTTCCAACGATCGTATGAAAATACTTAGAAAACGAGCTGCTTCGCCCCCTGTAGCGACTCTGTGGTCAAAAGTTAGAGAGATTGGTAAAATTTTTCCAACCTCTATTTCTCCATTACGTACAACAGCCTCATTTCGGATTACTCCTGCACCAATAATGGCCACCTGTGGCGGGACAATAATGGGTGTTGCATACCGGCCTGCCATGGTGCCAAAGTTGGTTAATGTAATCGTTGCCCCCTGTAGCTCTGCCGCAGGAATTGTTCTGGCGACTACATCACTACGTAATTGATCAAGGCCCTCGCGTAGTGCTGTTTCTGAGCGTCCTGCGATATTCCTTAATACAGGAACAAATAGACCTTTGTCCGTATCAACAGCAACACCAAGATCAATATGCTGATGCTGTCGTAATGTCAGTTGCTGGCCATCAAACCAGCTATTAATAATGGGCTCTTGTTGGCACGCAGCCGCTATCGCTTGGATAAGGCGCATAGTAATATCTGTTTTAGCAGGCCAGTGACTAATATGAGCATCTTCAAACAGAGAAACAGGTACTATTTGCGCGTGTGCTTGGCTCATATTAATGGCCATATGCTTGCGAACACCTTTCAAGCGTACTGGTGCCCCAAAAGTTTTGTTAAAACGAGCGGCGTGTTCAACATCATGAGTGTTTATGGTGCCCTGCTGGCCTGAGCCTTTAATGGTTTCAAGGTCAATATCCAAGCGGCTGGCAAGTGCTCGTACTGCAGGAGTGGCTCGTTGCTGTCTATGAGCAAGAGAGCTGGGTGATGCCCCAATGATAAATGCATCTTCCTGGCTTGCGGTCTCTGCAGTCACCAGAGACCCAACAACCGTGCCTGCATCTTCTTCCTTATCATCGCTAATAAATTCGACCAAAGGTTCTCCTGTATGGACCGTATCGCCTTCAGCACCAAAAAGGTGAGCGATGACCCCGGTCTGGGGAGAGGGGACGTCAATAACGGCTTTCGCTGTTTCAACAGAAACCAGTAATTGATCTTCATCAACATGATCCCCTTCGCTCACATGCCATTCGAGTATGTCAGCTTCTGGCAACCCTTCGCCTAGGTCCGGTAATTTAAAGTATTTCATATTATGCGAACTCCATGGTGCGTTTTGCAGCGTCTATAATCTGTGTTGTTTGAGGCATGTATTGGTCTTCTAGACGAAAATAGGGCATGACCGTGTCGTAACCACCGACACGGGCGATAGGTGCATGTAAGTCCATTAGCGCCTCGCTCGCTAATATGCTGGCAATCTCTGAGCCCACAGAACAGCTCAATGGTGCCTCTTGAATAATGACGCAACGGCCTGTTTTGCCGACAGAGGCTAAAATAGTTTCTCGATCGAGGGGGTTCATAGAAGCCACATCGATGACTTCACATTGGATGCCTTCATCAGCTAACTGGTCTGCAGCTTCTAATGTTTCTTTAATCATAGATCCCCAGCTGATTAAGCTAATATCACTACCTTCGCGCAAGGTAAAACAGGTGTCTAAGGGCAATGCTTGGCCGTTATCCTCGACGATCTGATTCTGGCTTCTGTATATGCGCTTGGGTTCGAGGAATATGACAGGATCAGGGTTTTGTATTGCTGACAACAACAAGCCATAGGCACGCTGCGGTGAAGAGGGAATCACAACTCTTAGGCCTGGTATTTGCGCAAAGATGGCTTCGGTGCTTTCGGAGTGGTGCTCAGGAGCATGAATACCACCGCCATAGGGCGCACGAATAACTAGAGGGCAGCTGAGACGTCCACGAGTTCTATTACGGAGTCGGGCAGCGTGGCAAATAATATGCTCCATTGCGGGGAAGATAAAACCCAGGAACTGAATTTCAGCTATCGGTTTTAAGCCTTGAGCAGCCATTCCTATGGATAGCCCGGCAATCATATTTTCTGCGAGAGGTGTGTCCATCACACGTTTCATACCGAAACTTTCTTTTAGACCAACAGTGGCACGAAAAACACCGCCGTTTGTGCCGACATCCTCGCCCAGTAATACCACATTCTCATCATTTTTCATGGCATGATGCAGCGCTAAATTAATGGCTTCGACCATGCAAATGGCTTGTGTAGTGCTCATGATGATGCCCCTTTATTGCTTCGGGAAATGGCAATTTCTCTTTGTTTCTTGAGCTGCAGCGGAAGTTCCGAATATAGATAGTCAAACATCGCACTGACAGGCTGGGGAGGCGTCGCTAAGTATTGATCAACGGCTTCTTGTATGAGCGCCGTAGAGTGTTGTAACCACTGTGTTTCATTGCTTTCATTCCACCATCCTTGCGCATGAAGGTAGTCACGTAAACGCTTGATAGGCTCTTTGTCCCAACCTGTTTTTAGCGCGTCCGGGTGGCGATAACGAGTCGCATCGTCAGCGGTGGTGTGATCAGATAAGCGATAACTAACCGCTTCGATGAGAGTGGGCCCTTTTCCTTCACGTGCTCGTATCAATGCTTGTTCTACACTCTGGTGAAGAGCGACGACATCATTGCCATCTACCTGCTCGCCACGAATACCCGCACCGAGTGCTTTTTGGGCAAGCGTAGGGGCAATGGACTGTAATGCACGCGGTACAGAAATAGCCCACTGGTTATTGTTGATGATAAACACCACCGGTAACTGCCAGACTCCAGCAACGTTTAAAGCCTCCATGAAGTCACCTTTGGACGTCGCGCCATCACCTAGCATAGAAACAGTTGCACGCTGTTGGTCACGGATTTTTATAGCACTGGCGATACCACAAGCATGCAGGCATTGGGTGGCGATGGGCACACAGTTTGGAAAGTCCTCTCCCTGCGCAGGTGAGCTATTACCTCTTTCGTCACCACCCCAATAAAGTAAAACCTCTGATAATTTCATACCACGGACCATCTGCATCGCATGGTTTCGATAGTAAGGCACTAATACATCTTCTTTGTGCATCAAAGAGGCAGTGACGACGTCGATGGCTTCACAGCCTGCAGATGATGCATAGGTGCCGAGTTGTCCGGTTCGTTGTAAAGCAATGGCCTTATTATCGAACTGTCGAGCAATCACCATTTGTTGGTAATAACGTACCAGTGTTTCATCTGCGAGTGCCCACTCCGGGAGTGGGCTAACAACCTCACTATGTTCGTTAATATACTGATAAAAAGGAATCTGTCCTTCATAGGAGATATTCATAAGTTAGCCCTCTTATCTGTTTTGGCCGTTGCGCCTGCACGGTTTAAAATAGCTTCCGCTTTTTGGTTGGCTAGGGCGAAAGGTGGAATTGAACTGGAGTGAGATGTCAGTAAAAGATCGGTCAGTGTGGCGCCGATAGTTGTTACTTTGTGGTGAATTGTTTGTGTATCTTCGCCGGCATGAGTGAGTGCAACAAAGATAAGGCCTCCACTATTAACGATGTAATCTGGTAAGTAGAGAATGTCTCGCTGATGAAGCGCGTAACCATCTTTAGGGCTCTGGAGTTGATTGTTGGCTGAGCCTGCAATAATTTGTGCCTTGATAGTGTCAGTGGTTTTTTCATTGAGTATCGCGCCTAAACCACAAGGACAAAAAATATCGACATCTGCGGTATATATATCATCAGGCGCTACTGCTGTTGCTTGGAACTCGTTAACAGCGGCTTTTATCAAATCATTGTTAATATCGGTAACGGTGAGATGCGCGCCTTCAAGTGATAGATGTGAAGCGACAGCCATTCCTACATGCCCCAGCCCTTGAATAGCAATGCGAGTGCCTTCTAAATCATCTTTACCAAACAGGTATTTTACTGCTGCTTTCATGCTTTCGATTACACCTAAGGCGGTGTAGGGGGAGGGATCGCCTGAATCACTCGTGCAGGTTACCCAGTGAGTACTTTGTGCAATAGCATCCATATCGGAGGTTAATGTGCCGCTGTCCATGGCGGTGATGTAACGGCCTTGAAGTTGTTCGATACATTGGCCAAACGAGCGCATTAAAGCCCGACGATCAAACGCTTTATTGGGAAGCATAATGACTGACTTCCCACCGCCATGTGGCAAACTTGCTAAGGCCGCTTTATAGCTCATGCCTTTGGCTAATTTGAGGGCATCTTGTATCGCATCCTCACTACTGGAATACGGAATAAAACGGCAGCCACCAATAGCAGGGCCAAGAGTCGTTGAATGGATGGCAATGATCGCTTGTAAGCTAGTTGCCGCATCATGATATAAGTGCAGATCCGAAGTGCCTACGTATTCCATCTGGGTAAACATAACGGGATCCTCCGTTGTTGTTAACTGTGGAAATAAGGTCGTTTAATACGTCCGCTTTTTATAATGCTTACTATCTGGATAGCACAAATCGCAGGAAAGTTCCGCCAGTATTTAATTATTATGTTTTTAAATTGATATTTATTTTGCGTCGCAAAAAATATACAAATTGGCGGCTGAGATAAGCTAATTCACTGTAATGCGGGATATTTAGATAAAATATTGTGCATTGAAGCAAATTTAAATAAATATTAGAAAATTAAAAGAAGACGGTTACTTTGAAAGTTTGAGTATGGTGGTCGATAAAGTACAATTGTTAATAATAAAAAAGTAAACATGATCGGCTGTACTAGAATATAAGTGGTACATTACGGGTTATTAATTATTTTAGATAAAAGTGATTCGGGTTATTCATGCGAAAGCTTAAAACAATGGTACTTAACTCTCTTCTATGCGGCTCTCTGCTTTGCAGCTCCTTGTCGTTGCATGCTGCATCAGATTACGGGATATCCGAAGGTAATGAAGAGCTATTGTTAAAAGGCTTGGAGTCTTTAGCTTCTCATCAGTTTGATACAGCGTTATCGCAGTTTAAAGAGCTAACAATAAAACGACCTGATTTTCGTCTGGCGCAGTTGGTTTATGCTGACTTGATGGCCTCCCAAGCTAACCCTTTAGGTCAAATTGGTAGTGAAAGAAGTCAACAAAAGAAAGAAATCAACGGCCTTATTGATGAAGCCCGTGCTCGATTATTGATTAATAAAGATAAGCCAAGAGCTGGGTTGATTCCTAGTAGCTTGATAAAAATGAGTGATGATCAAAAATATCTGATTGGTATTGATACAAAATTTTCGCGATTATTTGTTTTTGAAAACCGCCAAGGCGTACCAACACTGATAAAAGATTACTACGCATCTTATGGCCGTGGCGGTACTGAGAAAACCAAAAGAGGTGATTTAAAAACGCCACTGGGTGTTTATTTTGTAACGGATCGCTTTTTTGATTCTCGCCTTCCTGAGCGTTATGGCTCTGGAGCGTTACCTATTAACTACCCAAACGTTTGGGATTCACGTAAAGGGCGCACAGGCAGTGGAATATGGGTGCACGGATCTCCTGTGGATACGTATAGCCGACCACCTAAAGCGAGCGAAGGTTGTATTTCGCTTACAAATCCAGATTTTATCGACCTTGATAAGCGGATCGATATAAAAAATACGCCTGTTTTGATTGGTAGCGATTTTAACTGGATTGATCAGAAAAATTGGATCGCGCAACAAAATGAGATTGAGCAATATGTTGAGCAATGGCGTGTTGACTGGGAAAGCCAAGAGCATAGCCGCTATATTACTCACTATTCCAAAAAATACAGTGATGGTGTCCGTAATTATCAGGCGTACTCGGACTATAAAAAACGTATAAACGCTAGCAAAGAATTTATTAAAGTAGGTCTAAAGGACATGAGTTTATTCCGCTACCCAAATGACCCTAACTTGATGGTGGTTACCTTTAACCAAAATTATGAATCCAATAACTATGCGGGCGAGTCTGTTAAGCGCCAGTATTGGGTTAAAGAAGAAGGGCAGTGGAAAATCGCTTATGAAGGTGCGCCTTCAAAAGGTAAGCCATAAAAAGTGCTATGTATTGTTTCAATCATCATTGTACTTAGAGATATGAATGACACGTGGTTTAGTTTTTAACTCCAGTCCTTTCCGCTCGCAGGACTCATCAACCAACGAAGTGTTAAAAGCTCATTGGTTGATGCAGGTATTGCCCGATTTTGGCATCGTTCAGTTAACGGGTAGTCGGGCTGATACTATACAAGTTGAATTTGAACGAACGCTTGATAATAAAGTACTGTATTGGCGCTCGTCAGAGCAGTTTTCCAGCTTTGCCGAGTTATTGGCGGACACATTAAATATATCAACAATGGATCATGCATATCTTCAGCATAGCTTGCGAAAGTGGGCTGAAAGCGATGAAGTACTGTGGTTGGTCGTTGATGGAGAGGCTCTTTCAAATGAGCTTCTGATGCAAATTAAAGAGTATGCTCCTCTGTCAAAAAAAGGGCAGTTTGCGATTCGTATATTGCTTAAGATCTCAGACGAAAGACTTCACTCTAGAATATTTAAACCACTGCTAAATGTTATTCACGAACGTGTGGGTGGTCCCAATTTATCTCATCCATCATTCCTTCATGCTTCCACAGGCTCGTCCAAACGGTTGAGGCAACAATCACTACTCTCACGCTACAAGATTCCAGTGTTGTGGTTCATTAGTGTGACGACTATTGCTGCAGGAATCCTATTAGCGACGCAGAATAAACCTGTATTTGAACAGAAGGTCGCTGCTGAAAAAGTGCCTGTAACAGAAGAAGTTGAGCTTTGGGAAGCGCACAAGCCTGCAGGTATTAAGGAACTTGTTTCGCAGAATGAAGTTTTACAGTTATCTGCGTTTATTAGGCGGTGGTCGACTGCATGGCAGGCGCAAAGTATCGATGAGTACTTTTCCATGTATGCACAAGGCTATTCTGCCTATAGCTATATGTTGCCAGACGAATGGAGATTATGGCGTCAAGAAAGGTTGAAGCAGCCTACTTGGATTAGTATCGAGATTGGTCCAGTAGAACTTGTTCGTGTAAGTAAGGATGAGTTTCGTGCTTCATTCTGGCAGTTGTATCGCTCAGATGGCTATCAAGATGACACGTTAAAGGTATTGTCGTTAAAAGAAGAGGGCGGTGTTTTGAAAATAATAGGCGAAACCAATCAAGAGGTTCGCCTATTATCAAAAGAGTGAGCTTTAAAGAGATCGCTCTTCTTTGATACGCCATGCATTGTTAACACGCGTTAACAGGATCTGCTTTTTAGATGTATCTTTAAAAGTATTGGATTGATATGTTTGGCTAAACGTCACTTTAGCCGTGTCAGCATTGATGATGCTAGTACGGATATTATCTAGCTTAACCTTGATAAATGTTGGCTTTGTTAAGCGCTGGTTGCGCTGTGTTTGCCATGCATTATTTGATAGTCCATTTAAAGGGCGAAAACCAGCAGTATAAGCGTTTAAATAGCCCGATACATTCTGCTTAGACCATGCCGAAGCCCAGCTGTTAACGTGGCTTACCGCTTCTTGTACCAGCTGTTGTGTATTAATAGGTTTAACTGGCGTTGATGCTTCAACGATCACAGGCGCTTTAATCTTGGGTGCTTTCGCCATTACTTTAGTGACGACAGGCTTTTTAGCTATAGGTTTTTTGATAGCCGGTTTAGCAACAGCCGGTTTTTTAGGTGCGGGTTGCGCCATTGCGATAGTTGGCTGAGTCGCTGGCACTGCTTTTATTGCTGCTAATGTATCGTTAGATACTATGGCGCTGGATTGGTAATTTAAGACCGGTGCATTGTTGCCAGAGGTTCGTCGTAACATGACTAGCTGAGGTGCACTGTTCTTTTCGTTTAAATCCAGTGCGCGGTTATAAGCTTGTGAAGCCACGGTCGCATATAACTCACGCAAGTTTTGATGTACCTGAGCATATGTCGGGTGAGTACTAAACGCTTTTAGTAACGTCTCAATGGCGCGGCCATAGTCGCCTTGTCCTGCGTAAAGAACAGCAAGGTTGTTGTACACTTCTGGCGAGCTAGGATAGCGAGCAATGGTATTTTTGAGCAGCGCTTCAGCTTCCTTGAATTGCCCCATATTGTTTAACACAAGGCTCTTAGTTAGTTTTCCTTCAAGGCTGTCTGGGTGAGTGGCTAAAAAGCTGTTAACGGCAGACATGGCAGCGCGGTGGTTCTTCTCACGCGACATCGCTTCAATACGCATCAGCTCTGGGTCAGTAGCTGATGGGTTTCTAACGGCAATACCCTGAGGAATGACTGCTGAGGGCTGGTTAGATATGTTTTTTGCTGTACCGGTTGGTTCCTGCTCTTGCTGAAGCCATGCTTTGATTTCGGCAAGTTTACCTTCCATCCATGCCTCATCGGTTGATGGCAAAGCTTTAACATCGATCATTTTACTATCAGGGATTTGCTTGTCCTGGTCGCAGGTATAATCAGTGCTAAAGCCACCGTTACGACAGTATTCACTGCTACTTGCATCTTGGCTGTCTGCGCTGCAACCGGTGGTGGCCATAGTAGCAGCAATAAATAGAGCAATATGTGTGCGTTTAATATCCATGAATCGCTGTCTTAGTCCGCTGATGTGATCGCTTGTTGTTTGTGCCATTATCGAAAAATGCAAATAACTGGCATACCGGATGTTGTATCGATTATAACCTGAATATTCAGGTTATGAGTAGCGTCTGAAAGTATAGTCAATTTTGCTTAACTGGTTGTTAATTTAGTAAAAACTAACCGTAAAAAAGCCACTCGAAAGTGGCTTTTAGTAAATCAGATTATGACTGCTCTCTGGCAATGGCCCGATACGCAATATCTGTTCTAAAATAAGCATCTTTCCAACTGACTTGCTCTAGCAGTTGGTAGGCACGCTGTTGGGCTTGTGTAACGCTATCGCCCAATGCTGTGACGCATAGTACACGTCCACCTGCCGTAACAACATTGCCGTCGACCTCTTTAGTACCTGCATGGAATACTTTAGTTCCTTCAGGAGTAGAAGAGGGGAGTGAAATAATATCGCCTTTTTTGTAGTCACCAGGGTAACCACCGGCTGCCATTACAACACCTACTGCGCTTCTTGGATCCCAATCTGCCGTTGTTGTGTCTAGCTTTTTAGCTAAAGCGGCTTGGCATAATTCAACAATGCTGCTTTTTAATCGAAGCATGATAGGTTGAGTTTCTGGATCACCAAAGCGACAGTTGTACTCAATGACCTTAGGCGTGCCATCTGCCATGATCATTAGGCCAGCATAAAGAAATCCTGTGTATTCATTGCCTTCTGCTTTCATGCCGTTAACCGTTGGCATGATAACTTCATCCATAACGCGCTGATGGATATCGGGTGTCACTACCGGAGCAGGTGAGTATGCACCCATGCCACCTGTATTTGGGCCAGTATCAGCATTGCCAACACGTTTATGGTCTTGGCTGGTGGCCATACTAAGCACGTTGTCGCCGTCAACCATAACAATGAAAGAGGCTTCCTCACCATCAAGAAACTCTTCAACCACCACGCGGCTTCCAGCATCGCCAAACACGTTGTCGGCTAGCATATCGCGAATAGCGGCTTCTGCTTCATCTAATGTCATCGCAACGATAACACCTTTACCCGCTGCTAGACCGTCAGCTTTAATAACGATCGGAGCGCCTTTTTCACGAACATAAGCAAGAGCAGCTTCGATCTCAGTAAAGTTCTGATACCAGCCAGTAGGGATGCCGTGACGAGCTAAGAAGTCTTTTGTGAAAGCTTTAGAGCCTTCAAGTTGCGCCGCGCCTGCTGTTGGGCCAAAAATAGCTAAACCAGCATCACGGAAGCTATCGACAACTCCGGCAACCAATGGTGCTTCAGGACCAACAATAGTGAGATCAATCGCATTGCCTTTGGCAAACTCGATCAAACCATTGATGTCCATAACATCAATAGCTACATTACTCATCTTGTCTTCGAGAGCGGTTGCCGCGTTGCCTGGAGCAATAAAAATATCGCTCACCCGGCTATCTTTTGCTGCAGACCAAGCCAATGCATGTTCACGCCCGCCAGAACCAATAATCAATACTTTCATCTGAATCTACTCTTGTTTGCTTGTGCAGCCCGAAAGCTGCACTGACGTTAACGATTAATGGCGGAAGTGACGCATACCCGTAAAGACCATTGCCATGCCAGCTTCATTGGCTGCATCAATAACTTCTTGATCGCGCATTGATCCACCTGGCTGAATAACCGCTTTAATACCAGCAGCTGCCGCGGCATCGATACCGTCTCTGAAGGGGAAGAATGCATCTGATGCCATAACGGAACCTTTTACTTCCAATCCTTCATCTGCTGCTTTAATGCCTGCAATTTTAGCGCTGTATACGCGGCTCATTTGGCCTGCGCCTATACCGATCGTTTGACCGTTTTTGGCGTAAACAATGGCGTTTGACTTAACAAACTTAGCGACTTCCCAGCAGAATAATAGATCGCGAATTTCTTGTTCAGAAGGAGCGACTTTAGTAACAATTTTTAACTCAGAAGCGTTAACCATGCCCATGTCACGATCTTGGACGAGTAGGCCGCCATTAACGCGCTTGTAGTCGAAGCCGTGTGAGCGTTCAGAGTCCCATTCGCCGCATTCCAGTAAGCGAACATTCGGCTTAGCAGCGATAATGTCCGATGCTGCCTGCGTCACCTTAGGAGCAATGATTACTTCTACAAACTGGCGATCAACAATGGCTTGAGCAGTAGTTGCATCAAGCTCACGGTTAAAGGCGATAATGCCGCCAAATGCCGAGGTAGGGTCTGTCTGGAAGGCAAGGTTATATGCGCTCAGAAGATCGTTACCAACAGCAACACCGCAAGGGTTTGCATGTTTAACAATAACGCACGCAGGCTCACGGAAAGGTTTTACGCATTCCAAGGCCGCATCAGTATCTGCAACGTTATTGTAGGAAAGTGCTTTACCTTGTAGCTGGCGAGCTGTGGCTACAGAAGCTTCAACAGGGTTGCTTTCAACGTAGAAGGCTGCACGTTGGTGAGGGTTCTCACCGTATCGCATATCCTGCGCTTTAATAAACTGTGTGTTAAACGTTCTAGGGAAAGTGACAGGATCTTCAATATCATCGCTCTCAACAATCGCGCCTAGGTAGTTAGCAATCATGCCGTCGTATGCAGCAGTATGCTCAAATGCTTGGACAGCTAAGTCAAAGCGAGTCTTGTAAGACAGACCTTTGTTAGCAGTAAGCTCTTGAAGTACTACTTCATAGCTTTTAGCGTTAACAACGATAGCAACATCTTTATGGTTTTTAGCCGCAGAGCGAACCATGGTCGGGCCGCCAATATCAATGTTCTCGATGGCAAGCGCTAGATCGCAATCAGGACGTGCTATGGTTTCCTGAAATGGGTAAAGATTGACGATTACCATATCAATTGGATCGATACCGTGTTCGTTCATGATGGCATCATCTTTACCGCGACGACCTAAAATACCGCCGTGAACTTTGGGATGCAGAGTTTTTACACGCCCATCCATCATTTCAGGAAAGCCGGTGTAGTCGGACACTTCAACTGCAGGAATTTGGTTATCACACAGAAGTTTGTATGTTCCACCTGTTGAAAGAATTTCTACGCCTTGTGCTTGTAGCGCACGTGCGAACTCAATGATTCCGGTTTTATCTGAGACACTAATCAGTGCTCGACGAATAGGAGTGTAGTTTTGCTCAGCCATTGGTAATGTCACTATCGTTGGAAATGAAAAAAATTACAGTAAGCCGTATTGTTTCAGCTTCTTGCGTAGAGTACCGCGGTTAAGACCGAGTAACTCGGAGGCTTTGGTCTGATTGTCTTTGGTATATGCCATCACTGTTTCAAATAATGGAGCTTCGATTTCTGCTAATACCATTTGGTAAACATCAGTAACAGGCTGACCATCTAACTGTTTAAAGTAATGGCCCAGCGATGTATGAACACTGTCGCGTAATGTTTGGTGTTGTGTCTCTTCCTGAGATCCCGTTGTTCTGGTAAAAGCTATTGTTGAGTTTTCTTTAATATCCACAGTACTTATATACCTATACCCATTGACTTGAATCAGGCAGCAGCAATTGTCACATGAGCCTGTTTAAAATATTGCTCGATAGCGGCTACCTGTTCGACTGCTGATTCCAGTTGGTTGAAGTGAGCGCGAAAAGATACGCCTTTTGGCTGGTGATGCAAGTACCAACCAACATGCTTACGGGCTATCCTAACGCCTAAATATTCACCATAAAACTGATGTAAAGCGGCCAAGTGCGAAAGAAGGGTGTCTTGAACTTCTTTTAATGCGGGCTTCTCTAATCGTTCGTTATGGCGGAGATAATGATCGATCTCCTTAAAAATCCATGGGTTCCCTTGTGCTGTTCTGCCAATCATAACGGCATCTGCACCGGTATAACTCAATACTTCTTTTGCTTTTTCCGGGGATGAAATGTCGCCATTAGCAAACAGAGGTATTTCAATAATTTTTCTAACATTTGCTATTGTGTCGTACTCGGCTTCGCCTTTATAGCCGCAGGCTCTCGTTCTTCCGTGAATAGCGAGTGCTTGAATGCCTGAATCTTCAGCCATACGTGCGACTGTTTCAGCATTTTTCTGGTCGGTTGACCAGCCCGTACGGATTTTCAGTGTCACCGGAATGTCCACCGCGCTGACGACTGCTTGCAAAATTGAGAGCACCAGCGGTTCATCTTTTAATAAGGCGGAACCTGCCGCTTTATTACAGACTTTTTTCGCAGGGCAGCCCATATTGATATCAATAATCTGGGCTCCACGTTCTGCATTCATGCGAGCAGCTTCTGCCATCATCAGAGGATCACCTCCGGCAATTTGTACCGAACGAGGTTCATCTTCACCTGCATGATTAAGGCGGTGAAGCGACTTACGGCTATTCCATAAGCGAGTATCAGAGGTCACCATTTCGGATACAACAAGACCCGCACCTAGACGACGGCATAGCTGTCGGAAAGGTTGATCAGTAACGCCAGCCATTGGAGCAAGTATCACTTGGCTGTCGATGTTGTAGGGACCAATTTGGAACATGACATGCCTTAGTTGTCAGAAACAATAGTCAACCACTCTCCATAAAGGACAGTGAAATGTTTATTCAAGGGAAGGGCGTAATGATACTCCATTTGCGCCTGAGGCTCCAAGACGTTTTGATGATTTTTTGATCATTTTGGCTTTTGATAGTAGGCGGAGTTTTAGTTGAAAATCATGTTCAACTGATAGCCGACAGCTCGACGGCCTGGTGCCATCAGGTCAATCTGGATTTGAATGGGCTGTTTGCTGGGCATCAGTTGCTGTGGGAATAAAGTGGTATTTATATACTCCTCAACAGCTAGGGTGCGTTGTGATGTTGTGCGGCCTTTTATATCAGTAAAGAGCAATTGTAATGTAGGGAATGGTTGCGAAAATTCAGCAGTGTTTTCAAGCAGTACTGAAACACGGATTGCATCCGTAAGTTCTTCGTGAGGCTGGATAATAAGTTTTTTATTGAGAATAAGTAGAGGTGCTTTTTTAGCAGGCAAGGGTAACTCAACAAACTCATAGAGCGTTTTGTAAACAGGCCTTAATAAATCTTTTTGGGTCCACTGATCCTGTTTGAACCAAAGTAGTTGGCTGATTAGTAGCGCGATGAGCGCGGCGATACAGAGGTATGTTATATATCGAAAAGGAGAGAGAGTTGTAGTAACGGCTTCTTCATGCTGATCAATATCCATGTGAGGGATGTTAAGTGACATGGTATGCAGTGTTGCTGTTAATTTTTCTTTTGGGAATATGTCTTGGCTAAATGTTTGTTTTGGCTGTGTGGAAATGCTGGCTGGGGTAGGTGTTTTTGTTTGGCTACGTGTTTTGTTGCTGTCAATTTTGTGGAGTTTTTGATCGATAGTTTCATCGGCTTGTTTAGGCGATTTTACTAGCGGAGACTTAACTGCAGGTGATTGAGCTATAGATGGTTTAACTACTGATGGTTTGTTAGCTGGATCAATAGGCGTCGCATTGAATACATGTAAGCAGCTGCCACAGCGAACCATGCCGGCAGCTACTTTTAGCTGCCCAGTAGTAACGTTGAAATGAGTTTTACAGGCTGGGCAACAGGTGTTTATAGAGCTTTCATTCATCGCTTCCTGCCGGTAATGCGGATCCACTCTTCCCGTTCGGTAACAGGGTCTAAATCAAACCATTCACCATAAGTATTTTGAATCTCTTCGGCCTGTTGCTTTAATAAACCGGATAGTGCGATGAGCCCACCTTGGCGAACACGTTTAGCTAACGTGGGTGCGAGCGCCGTTAGTGGCCCTGCTAAAATATTAGCGACCAATACATCTGTTTCAACTTGTGGTGCATTTTCAGGAAAATAGACATCCATAAGCTTATTTGGCAGTTTGTTACGTTGTAAGTTATCGCGAGTAGCCTGTAGCGCCTGAGGATCAATATCAACTGAAGTAACGTGTGTAGCGCCAAGTAAGAGAGAAGCTATACCTAAAATACCTGAACCACAGCCATAATCAGTAACCGTCTTATTATCAAGTTCTTGGCCATCCAACCATTCAAGGCAAAGCGCCGTAGTTGGGTGAGTGCCTGTACCGAAGGCTAAGCCGGGATCTAGCATTAAATTGACAGCTTTAGGGTCAGGTACATCTCTCCAGCTTGGGCAGATCCATAAGCGTTTACCAAACTGCATCGGGTGGTAGTTTTTCATCCACTCACGTTCCCAGTCTTTGTCTTCTAATATTTCAGCCTTAAAAGGCGGGAAGGGTGAGTTATCAAAAATTTGCTTATGTGCTTGTCTAATGAAATCTTCGGTAATTTGGACGTCATGTTCAGCAGCAAATAAACCCGTAATAGTGGTATGTTGCCATAGAGGAGTAGTGCCTAAGTCTGGCTCAAAAATAGGCTGGTCTGCGCTGTCTTCGTAAGTAACAGCGGCGCATCCTGCAGCCAAGAGAATATCTTCGAATTGATCTGATAATTCGGGTTTGATTTCCATTTTGAGTTGAAGCCAGGGCATAGTATCTAAAATCCTAATTCGAACGGTTGAGGTAAAGTATTGCGCAAAGATTCCCTTCTGAGAACAAAAAAGCCCGCTGTGCGGGCTTTAAAAGTGAAAATAGAATTTACATATCTAATTTCTTTTCAAGATAGTGAATATTCATACCGCCTTCAATAAAGTGGGCGTCACGAACAATCTCTTGGTGCAAGCCAATGTTGGTACGAATACCTTCAACTAGCATTTCATCTAATGCATTTCTCATACGGGTAAGAGCTGTTTCGCGGTCTTCTCCATAAGTAATGAGCTTGGCGATTAGCGAATCGTAATGCGGTGGTACTGTATAGCCATCATACAAATGAGAATCAACACGTACGCCGTTACCACCAGGAGCGTGGAAATGAACAACCTTACCAGGGCTTGGCAAGAATGTTTTAGCGTCTTCAGCGTTGATACGACATTCAAATGAGTGTCCGCGTGCAACAATATCTTCCTGCTTATAAGAAAGCGGAAGGCCCGCAGCAATACGTAGCTGTTCTTTCACGATATCGACGCCAGTAATCATCTCTGTTACTGGGTGTTCTACTTGAACACGCGTGTTCATTTCGATGAAGTAGAAGCCACCATTTTCGTATAAGAACTCAAAAGTACCGGCACCGCGATAACCAATCTTGATACAAGCATCTACGCAAGATTGTAAAACCTGACGACGTGATTCAGGATCAATTTGTGGTGCTGGAGCTTCTTCAACGACTTTTTGGTGACGACGCTGCATCGAGCAATCGCGATCATAAAGATGAATCGCATTACCTTGGCCGTCTGCTAATACTTGAATTTCCACGTGGCGTGGGTTTTCAAGGAATTTTTCCATGTAGACAGTTGGGTCGCCAAACGCCGCTGCGGCTTCAGATTGCGTCACGTGAATGGAGCTAATCAGTGAAGCTTCTGAATGCACTACGCGCATACCGCGACCACCGCCGCCGGATGCTGCTTTGATAATGACTGGGTAGCCAATACGTTTAGCAATAGCGTGAATCTTGTCCGGGTCGGTTGGCAATGCGCCATCAGAACCAGGAACTGTAGGTACGCCGGCTTCTTTCATCGCTGCAATAGCAGAAACCTTGTCACCCATTTTGCGTATAACATCGCCAGTTGGGCCGATAAATACAAAACCTGATTGCTCTACTTGGTCTGCAAATGCAGCGTTTTCAGCTAAGAACCCATACCCTGGATGGATAGCGGTCGCATCAGTAACTTCTGCTGCGCTTATAATTGCAGGGATGTTTAGGTAGCTCTTTGCTGAGGACGCAGGCCCAATACAAACGGCCTGATCGGCCAGTCGTACATGCATAAGGTCGCGATCTGGTTGCGAATGGATGGCAACGGTTTTTATACCAAGCTCTTTACAGGCTCTCAGAATGCGCAGAGCAATCTCGCCACGGTTGGCAATAACAACTTTTTCCAGCATCTGGTTAAGTTCCTTTAGCTATATTCGGGCGATTAAACAATAGTGACCAATGGCTGGTCAAACTCTACTGGCTGGCCATCTTCGATCAAAATAGCTTCAACAATACCGGACTTGTCAGCTTCAATCTGGTTCATCATTTTCATAGCTTCGACGATACAGATAACTTCACCGGCTTTAACGTGCTGGCCGACTTCGATGAACGATGGCGAGCTAGGTGATGCTGAACGATAGAAAGTTCCAACCATTGGTGAGCAGACCAGGTGGCCATTAGGCTTAGCTTCTGCTGCAGGAGCTGCCACCGGTGCAGCAACTGGCGCTGCTACAGGCGCTGGAGCGTAGCCTGGAGGAGCCATAGGCATTGCGTATTGTGGCTGAACGCTAGATGCACGGCTGATACGTACCGACTCTTCGCCTTCTTTGATTTCGATTTCGTTAATATCGGATTCTTCCAGAAGTTCAATCAGCTTTTTTACTTTGCGGATGTCCATTCTAATCTCATTCTCTCAATATAAAGCGGGATACAAATTCGCTTTGTGTTCGGGTTCAGGTGATTTCTGTCAGTTTTATTGCAGAACTCAACGCATAATTATAGCCATCAACTCCTAAACCACAAATAACGCCTTTAGCGACATCTGATAGGTAGGAGTGGTGTCGAAAGGTTTCACGAGCATGTACGTTTGATAAATGAACTTCGATAAAAGGGATATCGACCCCTAATAACGCATCTCTGATCGCTACACTCGTATGAGTATAGGCGGCCGGATTAATAATGATGAAGTCCACATTGTCTTCGCGTGCTTGATGAATTCTATCAATGAGTGCTGATTCAGCATTGCTTTGAAAGTAATCAAGCTCATGGCCCGCAAGTAATGCTCTCTGTCGCAAATCTATCTCTATCTCCTGTAGTGTCGTTGAACCATAGACTTCAGGTTCGCGGGTGCCCAATAAATTAAGATTAGGGCCATTTAGAAGTAGAAATTTGGACATTGATTAATGCCTTATCTGCAGTGAGTTCATGATGTTAGTAAACTGGTTAGATAGTTTGCATGAAAGCTGAATGACTGTCCAGAAATTGGTTGTTTATTTGCAGGATTGCAGCCGTTAGACGACGTTCGTCGCCATTCTATTTGCAAAGAGAAATAATGCCTGATTAATTCAGGGGGTATTAATAATAAGTTTAGAGAGGTTCAGTACCTCATTAGCCTTATTGATTATAGTGTCTAAATGAGTGATAGTGCGGTGCAGCACAGAAAGTTTACAGTTTCAGGTTAAATGAGAGGTGGTTTTGGATAAGTTACAGAAGATCTGGTTAACCTTTTGGGATGCTTTAAGTGAAAAAATTGGCGGTGGTCGAATTTTCAAAGGTTTTTTGTCATTAGTCGTTATTTATCTATTAATTGCCGGTGCGGTAGGAATTTATTGGAGTTGGGAGCCTGATCCAATAGAAGTGCAGGCTGTCAGCACAGAAAACCCAGTAACGGGTGTGGGTACAACCGGTGCTTTGGTTAGTATTGTACAAACGTTATTAGAAAAACCAGGTGGTTACCTGAGTAATGACCGAACACCTCCGGGCGTATGGCTGGATAACATGCCTAATTGGGAGTTTGGTGTACTGGTTCAGGCGCGCGATATGGCCAGAGCTATGCGTAAAGATTTTAGTCGTTCGCAGTCGCAGTCTACAGAAGATACTGATCTTGCTACTGCTGAGCCGATGTTGAACTTCAACAACAATAGTTGGTTGTTCCCATCAACAGAAACTGAGTACAGAAAAGCGCTCAAAGGTTTAAATAGCTATTACGCGCGCTTGCAAGATCCGCAGCAGCAAGATGCACAGTTTTATGCACGTGCTGATAACTTAAATAACTGGTTGGGTGATGTGAGTACGCGCCTAGGCAGTTTATCTCAGCGTTTGAGTGCCAGTGTTGGACAGAAGCGTTTGAATACTGACTTAGCAGGCGAAGAGTCGGCGCAACAATCAACCTCTTCTGATCAGGATATGGAAATTAAAACATCTTGGTTTGAGCTGGATGACGTATTTTATGAAGCGCGTGGTACTTCATGGGCACTGATTCAGTTACTGAAAGGTATCGAGCAAGACTTTGGATCGGCACTGGATAAGAAAAATGCACGTGTAAGCTTGTTACAGATCGTTCGCGAGCTTGAATCGACGCAAGGCACTATTTGGAGTCCTATGATTCTAAATGGCAATGAATTTGGACTTCTGGCAAATCACTCACTGGTAATGGCGTCTTATATTTCACGTGCAAACGCCGCTATTATTGATCTTCGTGAATTGCTGTCTCAGGGATAATAATAAGGAAAAGTTAATGATACGCGTTGTTTTTAATCAAAAAGGTGGTGTGGGTAAATCCAGTATTACATCCAATTTAGCTGCTATAAGCGCAGCCAAAGGTTTGAAAACGCTGGTGATTGACCTAGACCCGCAGTGTAATTCTACTCAGTACATTTATGGTGCTGGGAGCGATGAATTAACGCACGATGTGAAAGCCTTTTTTGAGCAAACATTAACTTTTCAGTTAAAACCTCAGGGAGCCGAAGCATTTATTCATGCAACACCTTATGAAAATTTGTTTCTTATCCCTGCGAGTCCCGATGTTACTGATCTTCAGACTAAGCTAGAAACTAAACATAAAATCTATAAGTTAAAGGAAGCGCTTGAAAAGCTAGAAGATTTCGATGCCGTGTATATCGATACTCCGCCAGCTTTTAATTTCTTTACCTTGTCTGCATTGGTTGCAGCTGAGCGTTGTTTGATCCCGTTTGACTGTGATGAGTTTGCTCGTCATGCACTTTATTCATTATTGGATAATGTGAATGAGACGCGCATGGATCACAACGAAGCCTTAGAAGTTGAAGGTATTGTGGTTAATCAATTCCAGCCAAGAGCTTCATTGCCGCGAAAAATGGTAGAGGAGCTTAAGGCAGAAGATTTGCCGGTGCTGAATGCTAAAATATCGTCATCTGTTAAAATGCGAGAGTCGCACAATGTATCCATACCTTTGGTTCATTATGCGCCTAAGCATAAGTTAACTCAGGAATTTGTAGACTTGTTTAACGAGTTGCATCCTTAGATTTAAGGGCATTTATAGCTAAATAAAAAAACGGAGCGCTAGGCTCCGTTTTTTATGGTGTGTGATTTCCCGATGTTACATGCCTTTTACAGCAAAAATGCCAGGGGCATTACGCCAGTAGCCGTGATAATCCATACCGTAACCAAAAATGTATCTGTCTTCGACTTCTAATCCCACAAAATCAGCCTTCAAATCTGGACGTGCTTTACGGTCATGGAGTTTATTGACCAGTACGGCAGAGTGAACTTCAGTCGCACCATTTTTATGGCAGTAATCAATGATCTCTGCCAGCGTGTGGCCTTCATCTAGAATATCGTCAAGAATCAAAACAGGGCGGCCGTTAAAGTCGATCATGGGAGCAACTTTCCATTCTAACTCGTGTCCAGATGTTCCATTGCGGTAACGAGTCGCGTGCATATAACTCGCTTCTAATGGGAAATCTAATTTTGTAATGAGCTTGCCGCCAATAACCAGACCACCATTCATCACCGTGAAAACCACTGGATTATGCTCGGCTAAGGATGAAGTGATCGCTTCAGCCATGTTGTTTATAGCAGCTTCAACAGCCTCTTCGTTGAAGAGAAGGTCTGCTTCACTATAGATTTTTTTTATATGGTCAATATCTGTCTTAGGCATGCTGGTGATCACTATCGGCTACTCATAAATAAGTATTTTGAATGGAATAATAGGAAATTCTGCTCAAACGATACTGACCAAAGCGAAAAAGGGCAAGTTCCAGTCATCAAATCATGACATTAGAGTCAGGTTTCGTTACTCTTTCGACCTATGGATAACGAATAGATCAAGGTGCCTGGAAGCGCACCGAACAGTGAGAAGAAAATATGAGCGTCCTCGAGATAAAACACCCGTTAGTGCGTCACAAATTAAGTTTAATGCGCGTTGCATCCGTCAGTACTAGAAGTTTTCGACAGTTAGCGGCAGAAGTGGGCGCTCTTTTGACCTATGAAGCAACCAAAGACCTCGAGCTTGAAGAGCATGATATTGAAGGCTGGTGTGGTCCGATTAAAGGGGAGCAGATTAAAGGGAAAAAATTCACGGTAGTACCTATCTTGCGTGCAGGTATCGGTATGCTCGATGGCGTATTGGATCTTGTGCCTAGTGCAAAGATTAGCGTAGTGGGTTTGTATCGTGATGAAGAAACGCTAGAGCCTGTGCCTTATTTTGAAAAGCTCGCACATGATATTGAAGAGCGTATGGCACTGATTGTTGACCCTATGCTGGCGACCGGCGGCTCGATGATCGCAACCATTGATATGCTTAAAGCAGCGGGATGCACCAGCATTCGGGCACTTATTTTGGTGGCTGCACCAGAAGGCATAGCAAAGGTACAAGCTGCGCATCCTGATGTTGATATTTATACCGCTTCAATTGATAGCCATTTGAATGAAAACGGCTACATCATTCCGGGCTTAGGCGATGCTGGCGATAAAATCTTTGGTACAAAATAATGAACTCAAATGAACCGATGTGGAAGAACGCCTTAGCGGGTTCTCAAATGTTATTTGTGGCTTTTGGTGCCCTAGTACTAATGCCTCTGTTAACGGGCATGGACCCTAGTGTGGCATTGTTTACTGCTGGCTTAGGTACCTTGCTGTTCCAATTTGTTACCAAGCGCAGTATCCCTATATTTTTGGCGTCTTCATTTGCCTTTATTGCACCGATTCTTTACAGCGTACAAACCTGGGGTATGTCGGACACACTCGGTGGTTTGCTAGCAGCCGGTATTGTTTACATGCTATTGGGTGCACTGGTTAAACTGAGAGGCGTGGGTTTCTTGCATCGCTTAATGCCACCTGTTGTAACGGGCCCCGTTATCATGGTGATTGGACTTGGTTTAGCGCCGGTTGCTGTGAATATGGCGATGGGTAAAACCGGTGATGGAGCTATCGAACTGTTTCCCTACGTGGATGCTATGATCGTTTCCATGAGTGCTTTATTTACAACACTGATTGTGGCGTCTTATGCAAAAGGTATCTTTCGCCTTATTCCCATTCTATTTGGTGTGCTAGTAGGTTATACAGTAGCCGCTTTTATGGGCATGGTGAATCTTGATGCTGTTAATGCGGCGCCTTTGTTAGCCGTTCCTGAATTTGTTTTCCCTACGCTTAACTGGGCAACTATTCTGTTTATGATACCGGTATCAATTGCTCCTGCTATTGAGCATGTTGGCGATGTGCTGGCAATTAGTAATGTGACGGGTAAAGATTACGTTAAAAAGCCTGGTTTGCACCGCACCTTGTTTGGTGATGGTTTGGCAACCTCTGCTGCTGCTATGCTGGGTGGACCACCAAACACGACCTACTCAGAAGTAACCGGTGCCGTGATGCTGACTAAAACCTTTAACCCTGTTGTTATGACATGGGCAGCTGTTATCGCTATTTTGATGGCGCTGGTAGCTAAGTTTGGTGCTGCTTTGCAGACCATACCTGCGCCAGTTATGGGCGGTATTCTTATCTTACTATTTGGCTCTATTGCGGCAGTGGGTTTGAATACGCTTATTAAAGCGCGTGTCGATCTAACTCAACAACGTAACCTTGTTATTGTTGCTACTGTACTGGTATTTGGTATTGGTGGAATGGCGATTGGCACAAATGATTTCAGCTTGCAAGGCATTAGTTTGTGCGGTGTTGTAGCGATTCTTCTGAATTTGATCTTGCCTAAAGAGCAGCCAGAAAGCGACGATCTGCATGAAGAGAAAGCAGTTGTTGATGATCTGATTGACCATGCTCGTTAAGCTTATGTATTAGCTTTTCAATATCTATTTAAAACCCTGCCTTTGCAGGGTTTTTTATTGGGAATAATAAATCAGTACTCAAGTACCATAGTCAGGCTTATGCAAAGGCGTTACCGTTTTTCAGCATATCAAAACGTTTCTAAGCAAGGTGGCAGGCTATGTTTGGCTTAACGGTGAGTAATAGAATACTTGTTTCATTGTTCATATTCTTCAGTGGTTTTTCCGCGAATACGCTGTGGGCTGCATCCCAAGAGACATTGGCAGCAGCTGCGTTACAGGGTGTTAAGTCCGTAGCGTTGTTGGATAAAAATGGCCAGCGTACTGTTATTGGCTCGATAACCTTTACTCCAAAAGAGAATGGTAGCGAATACCAATTAACGCTTGAGCGTGAGCAGTTTCGTGATTACTTTCTCTCTATGAAAGAGATGAAATGCTTAGAAGGCCCAGAGCTTTGGTGCCATCTGGCTTACCCTTATGAGCAGCCGCATAAGGTGACTGTGGATAACCTTCGCTGGTTGGAGCATGACCTGCTCTTTATGTTTAAGACTCCTAAAGAGTTTGGTGCTAATTTTTGGAATGGTATCTACTACAAAATGCAGGTCGAGAATGGCATTATCAAAGGTGAAGCACAGGCTGTTGATCTAAATGTTCTGGCATCTCCACCAGATGATCTTAGCTTACCTCCGGTAGGTGAAGCGGAGCTTGATGAAGTTGATAGAGATAAGCGCTGGCTGCCGATGATTGAAATTCGCTAATTAGAGTGGCATTACACGAATAGATGTTTACGGAAGGTGCGACTGCCTTGCATCTTCTTTCCTCGTAAGAGTATGATTTTACGCTATTGTTAATAAAACATTTCGTACCCTTACAAAGAGCTTTTCGTTTGAGCAGCAAAATTCCTCGTTACCAACAAATTAAAAACTTCATTCTTGATGCTATCGAGAAAGGAGATTACCTCCCTCACAGCCAGATTCCAACTGAGCATGCGTTGGCAGATCAGTTTGCTGTTAGCAGGATGACCGTCAACAAAGCCATTCGTGATTTGGTGCAAGTAGGTTTGTTGATTCGTACTGCGGGGCAAGGCACTTATGTCACAGATCTAAAAGCCGAGTCTCCATTACAAAATATTAACAATATTGCTGATGAAGTGCGCAGCCGCGGACGCCAATACCACAGTGTGGTGATTCGCTTAGAAGAGCAAACCGCTCATGAGTGGGTAGCCGTGCAGCTGGGTGTGAGGGTGGGAACGTCTGTTTTTCACTCACTGATTGTTCATTACGAAGATAAGATGCCGCTGCAATTAGAAGAACGCTATATTAATCCAGACTGGGCGCCAGAATATCTTGCTCAAGATTTTACTCAGTGCACACCGAACGAGTATCTAAATCAGAACTGCCCACTGACCGATGTTGAGCATATTGTTGAAGCTATTATGCCCGATGCCACTGTGGCTGGATTGTTAGAGATGAAGCAAACAGAACCTTGTTTGTTATTACAACGTAGAACCTGGTCTAAACAACACCTGATTAGTTTTGCGCAGTTAACCCATCCGGGTAGTCGTTATAAGTTGCGCTCTCAAGCCCACCTATAGATCTTATTTTCAAAATAATTATTTGTATATACAAATATGGCTCTAGGCCTTTATTTCTATGGTTAAACATAGGGGGTAGGGTCTGTTTATGTCCATTTTTTAATCATTTTTAAGCACTGTCTAATTTGACGCTTACGTTTATCTGTTGTATTTGTATATACAAATGATCTTTTGCGACTATGACTGATAATGAATGACTTTCGTGATGCCGACAAAATTTGGCTCGATCTTGATCTAGCAACAATGTCGAGAAGTACTGCCAGCTCTAATGATTGCTCTCAGGGATATGGGGTGCAGCAGAGTATGGCGCTGGCGGTTAAAAATGGCCGTATCAGCGCTATTGCGCCAATGGCTGCTATAGATGAGTCATTATTACCTAAAGCTAACATTGCTGGGCGTGGTGGCTGGATGGCACCAGGGTTGGTGGATTGCCATACGCACTTAGTTTTTGCAGGCAGCCGTGCTCAGGAATTTGAGCAGCGTTTGCAAGGCGTGCCGTATGAGCAGATAGCAAGGGAAGGCGGAGGGATTCTCTCTACGGTACGCGCTACTCGTGAGGCATCCGAACAGCAATTATTTGATTTGGCTGTACCACGCTTACAAGCTTTGATGAGTGAAGGTGTTACAACGCTAGAGATTAAATCAGGTTATGGTTTAACGTTTAAAGATGAGCTTAAAATGTTACGTGTTGCACGCCAACTAGGGGAGGCTTTTCCTGTGCAGGTGCGTACCACATTACTTGGCGCGCACGCGCTACCGCCCGAGTTTTTAGCTTCTGGTAGCGATGCTTATATTGATCTGGTTTGTGAGCAGATGATACCGGCGGCGGCTGAGCAAAAGCTCGCCGATGCTGTGGATGTTTTCTGTGAAGGGATAGGTTTTTCGCCCGCGCAATGTGAGCGAGTATTTAAAGCGGCTAAAGATTATGGCCTTGCTATTAAAGGACACACTGAGCAGTTATCAGATTTAAAAGGCTCGCAATTAGCGGCCAGCTACGGCGCATTATCAGTAGATCATTTGGAATACCTGGATGCTAATGCGTTACAGCCCTTAGTGGAGAATGGCACGGTCGCTGTGTTGTTGCCGGGGGCTTTCTATTTTTTACGTGAAACAAAATTACCGCCTATTCAAGCATTACGTAATGCCGGTATTCCTATGGCAATTGCGACAGACTTTAACCCTGGTACCTCACCTTTGGCCTCTTTGCGGTTAATGATGAACATGGCTTGTACCTTGTTTCGTTTAACACCAGAAGAAGCCTTGGCTGGCGTAACCTGCCATGCAGCAAAAGCATTAGGGCTATCTGACCACACTGGACGGCTAGTGGTAGGCGCCCCTGCTGATATGTTGCTATGGGATATAAAACATCCCTCAGAATTAGCTTATCAAATAGGCGTGCCTGCCCTTAAACAGCGTATTTATCAGGGAGAAACTTCTGATGTTTAAAGTACCCGATATGAGTGTTTGGATTGGCCGGGAAGACTCCCTAGAAGGTGATTTAGGGATGCGTTGGCACCAGCAAGTGAGTGCATGGCATGAAGGTGCTGAGCCAGGTGTTGCTCTGTTTGGTTTTCCTTGCGAGCAAGGTGTGGCGCGTAACTTAGGGCGCATTGGCGCCAAAGTAGGCCCGCTGGCGATCCGGCGAGCCTTGGCATCCCATGCATGGCACATGACAAAGCCTGTTTATGATGCCGGAGATATCCGTTGTGATGATTGTGATTTGGAATCGGCACAACAGCAGTTAGGTGATTGCGTAAAACGTTTGTTAGAAGACCAACAATTCCCTGTAGTGATGGGTGGTGGCCATGAGGTTGCCTATGGCAGCTGGCAAGGGCTTAACCTTTTTGCACGTGAGCAAGCAAAGCACCCTGTTATTGGCATTATCAACTTTGATGCACATTTTGATCTTCGCTCTTATGAGCAGGTGGGCAGTTCAGGAACACCGTTCAAGCAGATAGCTGATCAATGCAAAGCACAAAATACGCCGTTTCATTATTGTTGTTTGGGTGTTGCTCAAAGTGCTAATACGCAGGCGTTGTTTAAGCGTGCAGATGCGCTCGGTGTGAGCTATCGCTTGGACGAGCAGATGGGCGTTGCCTGTTTAACAGAGGCTCAACAACAGCTCGCAGAATTTATCAAAGAGTGCGACTGGCTGTATTTGACCATCGATCTTGATGTATTACCTGCGGCAGTAGCACCAGGGGTAAGTGCCCCAGCGGCCAGAGGTGTTGAGCTAGAAGTACTTGAAGCATTGATAGCCGACATAAAAGCCAGCGGCAAGTTGAAACTGGCCGACATCGCCGAACTTAATCCACAACTCGATATTGATCAGCACACCGCACGAACGGCTGCACGTTTGCTTGGTTTGATCGCCCGCTAATAGATTAAATAATAAAAGGAATCCTATATGAGTTTTACCCGCCTTGATGAATCCCGTGTGATTCGTGCGCCTCATGGTAGCCAGTTACGTTGTAAAAGTTGGTTGACTGAAGCCGCTATGCGTATGTTGATGAATAATCTAGATCCAGAAGTAGCGGAGCACCCTCAGTCGCTGGTGGTATATGGCGGTATTGGCCGTGCAGCACGTAGTTGGGAGTGTTTTGATAAGATTATTGAGGTGTTACAACGACTAGAAGAAGATCAAACATTACTTATTCAGTCGGGTAAGCCCGTGGGTGTTTTCCAAACCCACGCTGATGCCCCCAGAGTGCTTATTGCTAACTCTAATCTTGTACCGCACTGGGCAAACTGGGAGCACTTTAACGAATTAGATAAACAAGGTTTGGCTATGTATGGCCAAATGACAGCAGGCTCGTGGATCTATATTGGCTCCCAAGGGATAGTGCAGGGCACTTACGAGACATTTGTTGCTGTGGCGAAACAGCACTTTGATGGCGAGGCTACTGGACGATGGTTTTTAACCGGTGGTTTAGGTGGCATGGGTGGCGCGCAGCCGTTAGCTGCCACCATGGCGGGTTTTTCGATGTTAGCGGTTGAATGCGACGAAACCAGAATCGATTTTCGTTTGCGTACGTCTTATTTAGATAAAAAAGCAGACACACTCGACAGCGCATTAGCGATGCTTGAACAGGCTAAAGCTGAAGGCAATGCCGTTTCTGTCGGCTTGCTGGGCAATGCTGCAGATATCTTTGCCGAACTCGTTGAGCGTGGAATTACTCCCGATGTAGTGACGGATCAAACCTCTGCTCACGACCCACTCAATGGCTATTTGCCGCAGAACTGGAGCATGGAGCATGCTGTTGCTATGCGCCAAAAAGATGAAGGGATGGTTGTAAAAGCAGCCAAGCAATCAATGGCGGTGCAGGTTGCTGCCATGCTGACTTTACAAGCAAACGGTGCCGCCACACTGGATTATGGTAATAACATTCGTCAGATGGCGTTGGAAGAAGGCATAACCAATGCGTTTGATTTTCCAGGCTTTGTACCAGCTTACGTAAGGCCGCTGTTTTGCGAAGGTATCGGTCCGTTTAGGTGGGTGGCGCTTTCGGGTGATCCTGAAGATATCTATAAAACAGATGCTAAAGTAAAAGAGCTAATTCCTGATGATCCACATCTGCACAACTGGTTGGATATGGCGCGGGAGCGTATTGCTTTTCAGGGGTTGCCGGCACGTATTTGCTGGGTGGGCTTAAAAGATCGCGCGCGTTTAGCGCTAGCTTTTAATGAGATGGGCAGCAATGGCGAGCTAAAAGCACCTATCGTGATTGGCCGTGATCATTTGGATTCAGGCTCTGTTGCTAGCCCTAACCGCGA
>JAWUYS010000031.1:0-15896 GCA_034110685.1 Neptunomonas sp. | reverse complement strand
ATGCCCACGGTAAACGGATGGCGGTTATTAGTACCAATTCCGCTGGTAGCGTAAGGTTAAAGCACTATTCGGTTAAGGACCATCCACACCTCAGTCTATCGTGCCATACACCTGAAACATCATGGCCTCTGGAGGCGGTACAAGCCATACAGGAGAAATGCGGTGCACCTCCGCAAACGAAAGTTATTCCAGATCTTGCGGGCGTAACCTATGCCACTGATGTATTTCTTAAGCATGTGGTTTCAGAAGGAGTGCCTGAATTAACCATTTTATGGTATGGAGAACCCGACGAAAGCTATCATAGTTTTGGGCTAGGATCTGAGCAGAGTTTGAGCGCACTGCGCCATGCCGATGCTGAGTTCGGTCGTATCCTTAGCTGGTGGGAAAATTCTGATATGCATGAAAACCTGCAAATCGTTGTTACTTCAGATCACGCTCAAATCACCAAGAAAACCCCAATATCCATGTTTGACCTCCTGACTGGGGAGGGTTTTAAGGTCGATGACCATCTGGAAGATGGGGCCGAGATTGCATTGATAAGTGGTTACAGCGGAAATATGCTGCTTAAAAATAGTGATTCTGGTCTTGCGAATGCGGTTGGCGAGGCGCTGATGGGTTTTGACTGTTGCGGTATGGTCTTTAGCCATGATCGAGACGGTGTTGAAGGCATAATACCCGGCAGCTTTTCAAAAAAACTGGTAATGGTGGATCATGCACGCTCACCTGATATTTACTTTGCACTAAAGACCGATAATGAAGCGAATGAGAACGGATTGAAGGGAAACTGCTATTTCGATGGACAGTTACCCGCCGGAGGTGGGGTTCACGGAGGGTTGCACCCTAATGAAGTGCATTGCACCTGTATCATTCAGGGTTCATTGTTTCGTGAGCACACTAACATATCAACCACCTCTGGCATTACTGACATTTTTCCTACGATTTTACACGGGCTAAATATCCCTGTACCCAAATCTGTCGATGGCCGAATACTTTTTGAGTCCATGGTAAGTAAATCTGACTTTAGCCCAGAGCAGGTATCTACATCGTTCGAAGTCGGGCAGCGTAATTTTCAGCAGATTCTCAAAACCACGAGAGTTGGCGGATCTATTTATCTGGATGGCGGATGGCGAACTCGATAACTCACCGGTCTCCCCATACGTACTATTGAGCGATGGGTGGCATAGCAGACAGTGCTAAGTCAGCCACTTCAGTTAACTCTTCAGATGTTGCGCCATTATTGGCTTGGATCGCCATACCTTGAATAACCGTGCCTAAGTAACGCGCCAAAGTAACTACATTGGTGCTAGCCGGGATATCCCCTTCGGCTTGGGCACGCAATAAGCGATCGCGTACTTTTTGCTCACCTTCTTGTCGGCGGGCAATAAGCGCCTCTTTCACAGCACTGGCTGTTTCGCTGCAAGATAAAGCACCTTGTATAATGACGCAGCCTTGCGGGTGGCTCTTATCTGCAAAATTTGCGGCGGCTCCATACAGCATTTTTTTAACCACTTGGTGGGCGGTTGGCTCATCGAGTGCGGGCCCAAAAAAAGCACAAGGACGATTTTCATATACCTCGATTGCTTTTAAAAAGAGCTGATCTTTATTGCCAAAAGTAGAATATAAGCTCGGCTTGTTAATGCCCATAGCTTCCGTCAAGTCTGCTAACGAAGTGCCGTCATAACCTTTACGCCAAAAGACATCCAAGGCTTTCTCCAATGCAACTTCAGGATCAAAAGCACGTGGCCTGCCGACCGAAGCTGTACAACGTGATTCCGACATGATTATTCCTCTAATGACATTTATTTGTATCGCTAACTTGCTCAATCTAACTAATCAGCATTGTTCATCTATTCAATAATACCATTCAAAAGCACCATGAATTATCTAGCAAACAGGATGAGATAAAAATCACTCACCTTTTACATTTTAAGTGTAACGCATAGCCTCACAAACTACAGGTATATACGTACATTTAGGCTTAATTACATGGTCTTACATCCCTAATTAAATGCATTGTTGCAATCTTAAGATAGTGTGTTCGAGAAATAGAATACCGATCGGTACAAAATAGATTGTACATAGCATAAGCAAATTATATTCTTACCGGGCGGTACAAAACTAGTGCAAGCGTCAAGAAAACATAGCTTTTCTGCAACCGCTGTACTCAGACACCCGCTTCAAACCGGTTTTATTAAAAATCACATGACTTAGGATACTAGCGCCATGAGCACAAAAAAAATGATCAGGAACCTTACGCTTGGAAGCATTGCTGCCATGGTGCTAACAGCGTGTGGTGGTAAAGATGCAGCCGCACCTAGCGCTAGTGCACCACCTCCACCCGTCGTCTCCGTTGCGCAAGTCATCCATGAGCGTATTACCGAATGGGATGAATTTACCGGTCGTTTAGAAGCCCCGCAGACTGTTAGCCTAGTACCACGTGTTTCTGGCTATATTGAAAAAGTCATGTTCCAAGAAGGCGCATTGGTAAAAAAAGGCGATGTGCTTTTTCTTATTGATTCACAGCCGTTCGATACTGAAGTAAAGCGCTTAAAAGCAGACCTGAGTAAAGCTAAAGCGGCAGCACAACTGGCTAGCCACGATTACGATCGAGCAAAAAAACTAGGTAAACAGCGCGCTATCTCTAACGAGGCTGTCGATAATCGACTCGCTCAGCAAAGGCAAACCGCCGCACAAGTCGCCTCTGTACAAGCGGCACTAACAAGGGCGCAATTAGATGTAGCATACACCAAGGTAACAGCCCCGATTGATGGTCGCGCATCCTATGCACTGGTTACTGAAGGGAATTTTGTTAACGCAGGCCAAAGTGAGCTAACCAGCTTGGTATCTACCGATACTATGTACGCCTATTTTGATCTGGATGAACAAACTTACCTAAAATACGGCAGGCTAGCTAATGCCGGTAAACGCGTTGATACACGAGACACGAATACCAACAATCCTGTTTATATGGGTCTTGCTAACGATACTGGTTACTCTCACATTGGTCATATCGATTTTGTCGATAACCGCATGAACCAACAAACCGGCACCATTCGGGTTCGTGCCCGCTTTGCAAACCAAGATAACAACTTAATTCCAGGTTTATTTACACGCCTTAAACTCATTGGTAGCGATACCTACGAAGGTATTCTTGTCGACAATAAAGCCATCGGCACAGACCTCAACAACAAGTTTGTCCTGGTTGTTAATGCAAAGAATACGTTGGAATACCGCCCTGTTACCCTCGGTGAAACTATCAACGGGCTACGGATTGTGACTCAAGGATTATCAGCTGAGGATGTCATCGTTGTTAATGGTTTACAGCGTGTTCGCCCCGCCATGCAGATTAGCCCGAACTCCGTTGCCATGGCTAGCGATGAAGAACTCGCAGCAATACACTCTGAGCAACAGACCTTAGATCGAGCCAGTGCCGCACTCAGCAGCGCTACAGAACCAACAGAAAACCGCGGTTAAGCCATCGGTCCAGGTTCAGTAAGGAGCCACTATGTTATCCCAGTTTTTTATCAAGCGACCGATATTTGCGGCCGTGCTCTCTTTGTTATTTTTTATCGGTGGCGCAATCGCCGTATGGCAATTACCCATAACAGAATACCCCGATGTCGTACCGCCAACGGTTGTCGTCACTGCTAACTACCCAGGAGCCAACCCAACAGTTATTGCAGAAACGGTAGCATCACCACTAGAACAAGAGATCAACGGCGTAGAAGATATGCTGTATATGTCTTCCCAGGCTACTTCTGATGGGCGCATGACACTGACAATCACCTTTGCGATTGGTACCGATATCGACTTGGCCCAAACCCAAGTGCAAAGCCGTGTAGAGCGTGCTAAACCTCGTCTACCACAAGAAGTACAGCGCCTAGGCGTGGTAACAGAAAAATCATCACCCAGCCTCACCATGGTGGTGCATTTAACATCACCCGATGACAGATACGACATGCTCTACCTTTCAAACTATGCAGCACTCAACGTTAAAGATGAGCTAGCGCGTATTGAAGGTGTTGGTGCTGTGCGTTTGTTTGGTGCGGGCGAATACAGCATGCGTGTTTGGCTTGATCCCAATAAAGTGGCTGCTTTGGGCTTGTCTCCCACAGATGTTATTGCGGCTATTCGCGAGCAAAACCAGCAAGCTGCGGCCGGCAGCTTGGGTGCTCAGCCTAGTTGAACAGCAGACTTTCAACTACTTATTAATGTAAAGGGCCGTCTTTCAAAAGTAGAAGAATTTGAAGATATTATCGTTAATGTAGGTACTCAGGGAGAGATCACACGCTTAAAAGATGTTGCCAGAGTCGAGCTTGGATCTTCTACTTATGCCCTTCGTTCTTTATTAGATAATAAAGACGCTGTTGCGATTCCTGTCTTTCAGGCTTCAGGCTCAAATGCCATCCAGATCTCTGATGATGTGCGTTCGAAAATGGCAGAATTATCACAAACCTTTCCAGAAGGTTTGAGCTACGACATAGTCTACGATCCAACCGTGTTTGTACGAGGATCCATTGAAGCAGTGGTTAAAACCTTACTCGAAGCCATCTTACTTGTGGTTATCGTTGTTGTACTCTTCTTGCAAACATGGCGCGCGTCTATCATTCCATTGGTAGCGGTTCCTGTATCCTTAGTCGGTACCTTTGCTTTTATGCATTTGCTGGGCTTTTCATTAAATGCTCTGTCTCTGTTCGGGTTAGTATTAGCGATCGGTATCGTCGTGGACGATGCCATTGTTGTTGTTGAAAACGTTGAGCGTAATATCGAAGACGGCTTATCTCCTATCGCAGCAACCCAAAAAGCAATGAAGGAAGTAACAGGCCCTATCGTGGCAACCACCTTAGTGTTAGCAGCGGTCTTTATTCCTACAGCCTTTATGTCTGGTTTAACAGGGCAATTCTATAAGCAGTTTGCCCTCACTATTACTATCTCTACTTTTATTTCTGCGATCAATTCGTTAACACTCAGCCCTGCGTTGTCGGCTTTACTACTTAAAGGCCGCCACGAAAAAAAGGATTGGTTAACACGCGCTATGGATACCTTATTAGGTGGTTGGTTGTTTAAACCATTTAACCTTCTTTTTGCAAAGCTATCTCACGGTTATGGCTGGCTGGTTAAAAAAGTCATCCGTTTTGGTGCAGTGGTTGGCATACTCTACATTGGTTTAATTGGCTTAACCGGTTACCAATTTAACACGACACCTACAGGCTATGTGCCGGGTCAAGATAAGCAATACCTGATTGCTTTTGCTCAATTACCCGATGCTGCATCACTGGAACGTACCGAAGCTGTTATCAAAGAGATGTCGCGTATTGCTCTTGAGCAACCCGGTGTTTCTCATTCAGTCGCGTTTCCTGGTCTTAGCATCAATGGTTTCACCAACAGCCCAAACAGTGGTGTTGTCTTCACGCCATTAACAGACTTTGATCAACGTACTGATCCTTCGCTTTCAGCCAAAGCGATAGCCGGTGCACTCAACCAAAAGTTTGCTGGTATTGAAGATGCATTTATTGCCATTTTCCCGCCACCGCCGGTCATGGGTTTAGGTACCATTGGCGGATTTCGTCTACAGATACAAGACCGAGGAAATTACGGTTATGACGAACTCTATAAGGTCACAATGCAAGTCATGCAAAAAGCATGGGCTACACCCGAGTTGGCCGGTGTTTTCTCAAGCTACCAGGTGAATGTTCCTCAGTTGGATTTGGACATAGACCGGACTAAGGCTAAACAACAATCCGTTTCATTAAATGAGTTATTTGGCACACTGCAAGCCTATATGGGTTCGGCTTATGTTAATGACTTCAACCAATTTGGCCGCACCTATCAGGTAAACGTACAAGCAGACGAGCAATTTAGACAAACACCTAAACAAATCAGCCAATTAAAAGTCCGTAACCAAAACGGTGAGATGATACCTCTAGGCTCCTTTATTAACGTGAGTAATACCGCAGGCCCAGACCGTGTAATGCATTACAACGGCTTTACCACTGCTGAGCTAAATGGTGGCCCAGCGCCAGGCTTTAGTAGCGGTGAAGCGCAAGCGGCTATTGAGAAAATTCTTGCAGAAACCTTACCTAACGGCATGACCTATGAATGGACGGAGCTAACCTATCAGCAGATTTTGGCAGGTAACGCCGGCATGTTGATCTACCCATTGGTAATCTTACTGGTGTTCATGGTATTGGCCGCTCAGTACGAAAGTTTGAGCTTGCCAATGGCTATCATCTTGATTATTCCAATGACGTTGTTATCAGCACTCACGGGGGTTCTCATTTACGGCGGGGATAATAATATCTTCACGCAAATAGGCCTAGTGGTGTTGGTGGGCTTAGCAACCAAGAACGCGATATTGATTGTTGAGTTCGCACGGGAGTTGCAAGATCACGGAATGAATCGACTCGATGCCATTTTAGAAGCAGGACGATTGCGTTTACGCCCTATTTTGATGACCTCTATCGCCTTCATCATGGGTGTAGTGCCTATGGTTTTCTCCAGCGGTGCGGGTTCTGAAATGCGTCAAGCTATGGGCGTAGCGGTGTTCTCAGGCATGATTGGTGTCACTATTTTTGGTCTCATTTTAACGCCATTGTTCTATTACGCGCTGGCAAAGCGTGAACCAAAAACAAACGTTATCGCTGATGAAACCAAGCACAAGGCAGGAGTATAAACCATGAAAACACCTTTCAAACTAGCCGCCCTTGCCTTGATTGTCGGCACACTCACAGCGTGTGCTGTTGGTCCGGACTACCAAGTACCTCTAGAAATAAAAGACGTGCCTTTTAGTAGCCCTTATCAGCACTCGAATCTAGCGATTAACTGGTGGCAAGCCTTCGATGATCAAGTGCTCAATCAACTGATCGAAAAAGCATTAGTAGAAAACCGCACTATCACTAAAGCGCGAGCCAACGTGGGTCGTGCTTATTCAGTCTTTAGTGATGCAGACAATAACAGCTTGCCAACGGGCACCTTGGATTCAGGTTATCAAGCCTATAAGAACAGTACTTTAGCCTCGAGTGATGACGGCGTCATTACCCGGGGCTACACAACGGGGGCCAACCTATCATGGGATATAGATCTATTTGGCAAAATCCAACGCGCCAGTGAAGCGGCTCAAGCCAATGTACAGCAAGCAGATATTTTATGGCACGATGCACAATTGCAGATCATCAGCCAAGTCGCTATCAGTTACGGTGACTATCGAGGCGCGCAGTTGCGCTTACTAGTCGCCCAAGAGAACCTTGATAACCTCGAGCAGAGCAGAGCCATCGTGCTTGCTCGTTTAGAGGTCGGTATGGCATCAGAACTTGAACTAGCACGAATGGATGCCCAACTTTACGAAGTAAAAGCAAACATTCCGGCCTACGAAAGCCAACTGCAATCGGCCGACGCGACACTTTCCTCTTTGCTTGCGCAAAGCCCTGGCCAGCTTGTATTAGATGATAGTAAAAACTCACCTCAACTCATACAGCTCCCTCAACTACAAAAACCCGTCGCTATTGTGGAAGGTAAAAATTACCTTCGCTATCGTGCAGATGTTGCCAGCAGTGAGCGTGCGCTTGCTGCAAGCACGGCTCAAATAGGTGTTGCGACAGCAGACTTATATCCCAGCTTATCCATTGGCGGTTTTCTGGGTTTCTTATCAGGCCCTGGGTTTTCATTAAATAGTGATACTCAAAGCTGGTCGGTAGCCCCAACACTGAGTTGGCAAGCTGCTGATTTTGGCTCGGTAAGAGCACGTATTAATTCAGCTAAAGCCAGCTCACGAATGGCCTTGGCTGACTTTGAGCAAAGTGTATTTACCGCACTTAATGAGATGTCGCTCTCACTTAAAAACTACAACCTAAGCCGCCAACAAGAGATAATGACAACACAGCAACGCGAAGCCAGCCAAAAAGCTGTGCGTATCGCTCGCCAACGCTATAACGCAGGTAGCGGTGAGTTTCTTGATCTATTAGATGCTGAGCGCGAACTGCTACGCAGCCGTGATCAAAAAGCGCAGCTAGAACAACAAACCTTTACTCGTTTGGTGGGTATTTATCAGGTATTTGGGGGAGGTATAAATGTTCTATAAATCAGCTACCAATGGGATTAGCATTTAATAGTGACGAGGTCTCACAAGTCACCAGTAAGCACCCGCTGCGCTTACTGGTAATAGACGCGCCAGAGCATGACTACCATACGTTACTGTGAAGTATGTTTACATTTCACTCTTGAGTTCTTTTAGTAATTTCAAACCTTTTTTTCGCTGCGCTTTAATGACTCTTAGCTTTTCTTCGAGTCTTTTTTTAAATTTTTTATTACTCTCGTTCTTAACTTTATCTTTTAGCAGGTTTTGTTTTATCTTAAGTTTTTTCATCAAACGCTTTAACGACTCATACCTTGTGATTCGCTCTCGCCTGTTCGTATCGACAAAGTTTTTTACTGTTTTTAGCAGATCATTAGTATTCATTTCGTTGCATCCTCGACATATCCATCTACAACCTCTTTGATCTCTACTTCATCAAGAGCGACGCTATTTTCTGCCTTCTCTTCATTCTGATCTGAAGAGATAAATAATATCCCGCCCATATGAATAAGGTTTTTACAGATATCCTGATAGTAGGCACTATCATTCATAAGAGAGATCGCCATTGCCGCGCTGATACGGTGCTCGCGAATCAGTCGATCCAACCTCCCCGTTTTAATAATATCTCCCTCGTTGATTTCTACTTTAAGCTGATCGAGTGACAAAATGGTAGCTGATTCATCGTCTCCGGCCCGTATAACTTCTAACTCTTGTAACACGCAACATATTTGTATGCGCATATTGTTATATTCTTGGCGAATATCCGAGTTAGCCGAAATGGTATAAAGCTTCAGGTTTTTCTGAAGATGTTTGATACCTTTAATTGTCTCAACTAGATCGCGGCCTACTTCTCTAAGCAACAAAAGCCTATCCAAGTGCCCAGCTGCGCCCACTGAATTCTGAGACTGGCTGATAAATCCCACGATGTCTGCATAAATGGACTTGATGCGCCTCTCGTATACATCATCAATGTCTTGCTGCAAAATGATTTTGCCAGAGCTATTAATGATATCCTCAATTTTATTATCTGGAGCAAGTACACTCCTGTTTAAGCTTAAGCCTTGAATGATGATATCAACCGATAAATCATAAAGGCGTATGGTCTCTTTTCTAACCGCTTCTATGGCGGCGGCAGGGATCTCTGCAGATGCAGAAGATAGATAGCGAGCTTTTTCTATCTGTGGGAGCTGCGCAGGCATTACACGTACAAGAAAAGAAACCAACCTCCCTGTAAATGGCACCATGATGATGACACCTGTTACATTAAAAATAGTGTGGAACACGGCAAGTTTGAGTGTGTAATCATCTTCCGCTATACCTATCGTGGTGGATACCATATCCACCAAGCCGATAACCGGGTTCATCGCCAGCATGAAAAAAATACCCGCTGTCACCTTAAAGAGCACATCTGATAACGCGAGTCGTTTGCCATCAGTATTGGATGTCAGCGACCCTAACACGGCTGTGATAGTGGTCCCAACGTTGGCACCGATGACCAAAGCAAGTGCATTGCCATAGGTTACCTGTTGAACAGAAAGTGCGGTAATAACCAGTACTAACGTAGCGTGGCTAGACTGCATAATAATAGTCGCCAGGATACCTATCAGCGTAAAAACCAGCACCCCAGCAAAACCTTCCATGGCATAATCAGTCAGGCTAATTTGATTCTGGAAGGCCTCAAAGCCCTCTTTCATATAGTGAATGCCGAGAAAAAGAAAACCAAGTCCGGCCAGGATGTAACCAAACCCTTTCAGAAATTTTGATTTTTGGAAGATAAAAATGACACCAAACACCAGCATCGGCATTGCATAAGCAGAAATTTTTACCTTCAGACCAAAGCCTGCAATCAGCCAAGCTCCGGTGGTACTGCCAACATTGGCACCAAAAATAATACCCATGCCCTCAACCAGCCCGATAAGGCCGGCACTGAGAAAAGAGATAGTAATAACAGACACCAACGAGCTGGACTGCATCACAGTAGCCGCGGTAAAACCAAACGTCAGGCTTTTCCACATTTTATTGGTGCTTTTGCGCAGGGTCCTTTCAAGGGCGCCACCTGCGAATGCGTTGAAACCCTGCTCAAGTGACAGCATTCCAAACAGAAAAATGGCTACACCCGCAGTAATTACCTTAAAGTCAGGGCTAAGCCAAAATCCGTAAGTTAATAATAAAAAAATTGTCGGTAAAAATATTTTTTTAACCATGCAAACCTATAAGTAAAATTCTGCTTTTAACTACAGTAACGGTAAAAATTTTGTCTTGCATTCAGCATGGCTTATTACTAAATAGACTCTAGAAAGCCATCACTGTGGCAGCATCATGCCTCTGATCGTAAAGTAAATAATTGCCGCCATCACACCAGATGCCGGTACTGTAATAACCCAGGCTGCGGCAATTTTTAGCAGTGCTGAGCGCTTTACTAATTCAGTTTTATAGACTTTACGTAGCTCTTTTCGTTCTTTTTTAGATAAATGCTCTTTATTGGAGCTTTTCTTAAGCTGCACTAACATCTCCCCTTTTGTCTTAATGGATGCTTTTCCAAACTCAGCCAGGTAGGCTTCCACTTCAATAGGGTTATTATTTTCATGATGGTGCATGATTTCTATTGTCATTTCAGTGTAGCTTGCTTTTAAAAACTCTCGCAAAAAACCAACACCAAAAACACCGCCTACGGCAATATGAGTAGAACTCACCGGTAATCCAAGTTGCGAGGCAATAATGACCGTAATGGCTGCCGCCATAGCAATGCAAAAAGCGCGCATCTTATCCAATTCAGTGATTTCACTTCCCACAGTACGAATGAGCTTTGGTCCATAGAGCGCCAATCCAATAGCAATACCTACGGCACCAATCAACATAACCCAGAGTGGAATAGACGCTTTTGTTGCAAGCCCTCCACTCAAAACCGCATCATTGATTGCCGCCAATGGCCCGACGGCGTTGGCAACATCATTTCCTCCATGGGCAAAACTGAGAAGTGCAGCCGCAAAGATTAAAGGCACTGTAAATAAGCTGTTAACGCTCTCTTTATCGTTCTTGAGACGATCGGCAGCGCGCTGAACAAGTGGGCGTACAGTGACATAAACAACCGCAGCCACAGCCGCGCCTATCAATAAAGCGGTTACCAAGTCGACTTTCCAAATCTTTTTAAAGCCTTTCATCATTAAGTAAGTACTAAACGCCCATGCCATAAAGAGAACCAGTAATGGCACCATGCGCTTAGCTGCCGCAATCATATCGTCCTGATAGGTAATAGTACGCTTAATTAAAAAGAGAAATGATGCTGCAATTATGCCGCCAAAAACAGGTGATATAACCCAACTTGCCGCAATGCTGCCCAGCTGTGGCCAATTGGCAATTTCCCATCCGCCAGCAGCAATACCAGCCCCCAATATACCGCCGACTATAGAATGAGTAGTTGAAACTGGAGCACCTGCGATGGTTGCTAAATTTAACCAAATAGCACCGGCCAACAACGCTGCCATCATTAACCAGATAAACGTTTGGCTGCTGGGTATCAGAGAGGGATCAATTATCCCTTTCTTGATGGTACTCACCACATCACCGCCGGCAATCAAAGCACCACTGGCTTCAAATATGATCGCAATTAAAATGGCACCGGTCATCGTTAATGCTTTTGAGCCTACAGCAGGCCCTACATTATTAGCCACGTCATTTGCGCCAATATTCATCGCCATGTATCCGCCGATCATAGCGGCAACCACAAGCATTACATGGTCTGTGCTATCCATTCCTATCCGGCTGGTATACAGCATGATGCCCACAATAAAAAGCAACGCCGTCCCACTGCGAAAAAGCTCTTTACGCCCATGGCCAGAGGCCGCTTCCAAATCATGAAGATTATTAATATCCATAAAACCATTACCTGTTTAGTAATTACTATTGCAACAAGCCAATACAGTTATTTCATGTTCATTATTAGCGCCGAATCGACTCAAATCTTATCGATTCGGACGCGCTTATGTTTGTACTGACATTGTTTATTTGGGCTTACGTGAAAGGTAACGGTCTTCGGGATTTCTATCAATGACTTGGGTCGATGTTTTGTCATTATTATGTAACATAAAGTACATTTATAACTGAGCATTAATCGAGTCTTTGATGTGTAGCACAAAACGTTTTAAGTACCTTTGTGCTACCCAATATATAACGGCCATCCATATAAGGGGGGCTTACTCGCGCAGCTTAAGTGATATGATCAACGCTCATACCTTCCTACTAGGCACTAACATTCTCATGAAGAAAAAAAGCTTTCTGCAAAAAACCTCTTTGGTAACGGGTGTTATCAGCGAGCTTCTCTGCGTGCTCTGTATTGTGATGCTTGTTATTAAAGCGCAAGAGTTAGGTATGGAAGATGTGATTTCTGCCAGCTATATGGCGTCTGCTTTTTTCTTTTTTACAACGGGGCTTGTGCTTATTATTATCTCTAAAGCTAATGTACCAAGCTTTAGCTTTGATGACTCGGATGATAAATAATATCTAACCACCCTTTAGCCCTTTATCCAGCGCTTTAACATTCATCTTCAGCCACCCCTCTATACCTAATTTTAGAGGTTTTTCAGCAGCATAAAGACTCCATTGGCGACTAACCTTTTGAGCGTTATTTTGTTCATGCTTAACTAGCTGCAACGCCCCATCACTGCAGCCACCTTTCTCTTCTATAGGCAAGAACAAAGCTTGAGCCAGTGGTTTAAGTTCTAGGTTCATTATGCAGATAGCCGTCAGATCTTGGCTCATCAAATACTGGTCCAGCTGCGATGAATAATTTAGAACCTGTAGGCGTAGCTGTTGCTGGTTGCTATGTATCATTTCGGATTTTTCTGGCCAGAGACGACTTAAGTCATGTGCAAGAATACGCGACATAACCAGCAAGTTATCAGGGGCTAACCAAAAGTAGTCCTGCTGTCGTGCGGCATCGGCACTAAGGCTTACCTGGCTTCCAGGCTTGTTCAGTTCTCTCGCTATATCAATCGGCACTATCCGTATATTTTGGCTACGCAATTTGCCGTACACGCCATAACGAGGCCAAATTGATTCCACGGTAATCACAGCCTGATACGGCCCATTTTGTTCAATACGTTGATCACTTTTATGTTGTAACCAGTTAGCAACGCGCTTAACCGGCAATCGAGACGGTGGAAGATAAACTGGCGTAATACCGGTACCATTCAAGAGACTCTCTGCTAACGCTTGAGAGATAGGCAATGTAGTAGCAACCCTAGTTTTGTCAGCGGCCTGTAGAGGTTGAAAAACTCACAAAAAAACAATAGTCAGTGTTGAGTAGAGCTGTTTCATTTATAAATTCTCACGGACTAAATCACTTTAATATAAATACTTAAATAATTGTTCTTAAACGATTAAAAATTATTGCAATAACAAACCCAACGCTTGCAAGCAATACAATCGAGGCACCGGACGGTAAAGGCAGATCAAAAGCCATTGGTAATAAAATACCAGCGATGCAACAACTGGTTGAAAGTAGAATATTGGTCCAAAAAAATTGCATCACATTACGGGTAACAAGACGCGCTGTCGTTGCTGGTATAAGCAACATGGCTCCCACTAAGATGGCACCAGCAATCTTTACTGCTGCCACTGTGATCAATGCGATCAACACGACAAACACATAGTCATATACTCGTACATTGATACCACTCACACGCGCAAGCTCTGGGTTAAGCGTAGCCACCAGTGCCCTATTACCAAACACTAACATGGCCAAAATACAGAGCACTGCGATCAAGGCTAGGATGGCCAGATCAATATCCTGAACCGTTAAGATGGAGCCAAACAATACGTTTTCTAGAATATGGATATTCACCTTGCGGGCAACATAGAGTAATAGCGCAGCTCCCATCGCAATAGCGACTGCTAAGAAAACGCCGACCAGAGCATCATAGGGCACCGTAGTTCGGCTCTTAACCCAATGCAATAACAAGGCAAATATCAGACAAAAACTAAACAGTGCAGCAAATGGATGTGATGCTGGTTCTCCTAATAAAATACCAATAGAGATACCTGTCAATGCGGCATGGCCTACGGCCTCAGAAAAAAAAGCTAATCGTTTAATTACTACCAGACTACCCATCCCTCCAAGTAAGGGGCCAACCATAAGTGCTGCGATTAAGGCATTAATTAAAAAACCATATTGGAACATTTCAGGTAAATGTCCACTGGCTTGTAATTCAAATAAATAATTACGTATGAATTCCATCAAGCGACATCAGCTGTCAGATTAATGCTGCCTAGCACTTGCTCTGCACTACCTGTGGCCTTTAGAGCACCATCGATCAGCAATAGGTTATCGGCATAACGGCGGACATAATCCATATCATGATGCACCATGACTAAGGTGCGTCCCTCTGCTCGCAGACGGTTAATCAGCGCTATAATTATCTCTTGCCCTTCACCATCCAATCCCGACATAGGCTCATCCATAAACCATAAGGGTGAATCCCAATGTAATGCCTGTGCAAACATCAGACGCTGTCGTTCACCACCGGATAGTTCGCCCAACTGTAATTGCTGCTTATCGCCCATTCCCACTTGCTGTAACAACACATCTACTCGTTCGTGCGCTGTTGAAGACTGTTTAAAAAATAATGGCCTTTTACTGATAGTTGCCATTAAATAATCTGCCACAGTAACGGGAAGGACTGCATCAAAAAGAGGTTGTTGAGGTATATATGCGAGCTTGTTAGCAGCACTTTTCTTATCAGGCCAGCGTCTCATAACTTCCCCACGATGAGGCTGTAAGCCCAGCATTGTTTTTAGCAGCGAGGTTTTTCCAGCACCGTTAGGGCCAATCAAGAGATGTAACTGTCCAGCCGCAAGCTCTGTATTGATCGGTGCGAGTATGCAGTTACCGTTTAAGGTCAGGCTGACATCTTTGAGAATAATTGAGGGCCCGATCACTGAGCACCTCCCGCTATACTTGCTGAGTTTCCAGCATATTGGCGAAATGCCTGCACCAGCGTTCGCAAATTTTGCTCCATCTCACGGCTGAACTGATCACGGTCGTAAGTACCGTAAGTCATATGCGAAAAATGGTAGATGCGGATACCTGTTGCCTGCTCAATGATCTTCACATAACGGTTACCCATATTAAGCTCAGTAAAAAGGACCTGAACATTAGCCTGACGGATCCTGTCGATGGTCTTTTGCAACTGACTGGCACTTGGCTCTACACCATGAGCAGGTTCAATAACGGTATCAATAGAAACACCAAACTCTTGAAGGAAATAACCGTAGGCATTATGGGTACTAGCAATACGGATACCTTTAAGATCCAGACCTAGTAATTCTCCTGCATAGCTTTTTTTCATATTGCGCATATCACGGGCAAACTGAACGGCATTTTTTTTATAATAACTGCCGTTATCTGGATCCAGCTTAGCAAGTTCACGTGCAATCGTATAAACCTGTCGGACGGAGGCATTAATAGAAACAAAAGTATGCGGGGTCCAAGCTCCTTGGCTATTAGCGGATGCTAGCAATGGTACGTCCGCATTAGCTTTGATTACTTTGAGATTGCTACCTTTACCTTGTTGGCTATGCAAAGTCTCTAACGCGCGAAAAGCAAACTCATCATGACCAATACCATTAACAACCAAGGCATCCATAGTCATTAAGCGCTTTAGGTCTGCTGGTTGCATCTCATAGCTATGGGGGTTAAAGCCCGCGTTCACTAAAGGGACGATGTCTGCTCGATCACCGACAACATGACTGACATAGCTATAGTAAGGATGCAACGTAATACCAACGCGCAATTTATCGGCAACAGCCGGCATACTGGTTAGAAGTA
>JAWUYS010000030.1:0-54242 GCA_034110685.1 Neptunomonas sp. | reverse complement strand
TTCTCCCAATCGGGGAACCAACCATAATCAGCCGGATAAATATCAGTCGTCAACCGAGCTTCAACACCATGTAACTGATCAGGGCCACAGAAATGCCTTTTCCCAGAAAGCGCCGTTCGGTAACCAGAAGCGCGTAGATAGTGTGAAAAGGTTGGTATATCTGCAGGAAACTCAGCCGCATTATCATACGCACCAATCTTACTCGGCAGCTGACCACTCATCAGCACATAGCGGCTTGGTGCACACAATGGGCTATTACAATAGGCAGAATTAAAAACGACCCCCTTCTCAGCTAATGCATCTAGGCTCGGTGTCTTGGCCGTCTTGCCACCATACATTGACAAAACAGGTGCAGCCATTTGATCTGCCATGATGAATAAAATATTGGGTTGATCTTGGCTCATAATCTTTAAACCTCGTGTTTCGGCATGTCGATAGCGTCAGACTAACGATCAGTTTTTGTTTTAATGCGTTAGATTTTTAACAGAAAAAAAGATACTGTAAACAGACTAAAAACTAATGATAAATATTAGCTAAACTTATGTTACTTTCAGAACGATTGCCTCCAGCCCAGAGCCTACTCATCTTTGAAGCCGCCGCACGTCACAGAAGTTTTACTGGGGCAGCCCAAGAATTAAAATCCACACAATCTGCTGTAAGCCAGCAAATGAAGGGGCTAGAGAGTTATCTAGGACTAACGCTATTTCGCCGTATTTATCGCGGTGTTGAATTAACTGAAGAGGGAATTCATCTTTATAATGCAGTTCAAGGAGGCTTTCAGCAGATTGCCACCTGCTTGGAGAAAATACAAAAAACTCGTTTACACCAAATAATTAATGTCGCTACTGACTTTGCTTTTGCCGCATATTGGCTATTACCCCGACTTCCTCGCTTTAGGGAATTACACTCAGAAATTGATGTGCGGATCATTACATCACAGGGGCAATACAGTTTTTCAGGGCAGAATGTTGATGTTGCGATTGTATTTGATGGCCCACAACCCACACACCCATATGCATTTAAGCTATTCAATGAAAAAGTTTTCCCCATATGCAGCCCCGCACTACTTCAAGAATACAATCCGATCCCAAGCCATAAAAAGCTAGCCTCTATGCCATTACTGAAGCTTGGGGCTGACGCTGGCCAAGGCTGGCTTGACTGGAACAGTTACTTTCAGGGGCGCCGGAGCCAGGTTATCCCAGGAGATCCCGTCCTAACGTTTAATAACTACACCTTACTTATACAAGCAGCGATTGCTGGCCAAGGTGTAGGGTTAGGATGGTCAACGCTGATAGATGATCTGATTGATAAGAAGGTATTGGTAGGCCTGCAAGAGTTTAGCCTGAGCTCTGAAAGTGGCTATTATGTCGTTGAACCACAGCCGAGTGAACGCCTCAATGCCAAGCAACACTTCATGGATTGGTTATTAGCAGAGAAACATGAAAACTTGAGCTATTAGATATCACAACTCTTGGTAACACGCCAAAAACAACCGATCTAGCCGTCGCCTCTACACCCTCCACATATTTACTCGCCGGCCTTTGACGATAGCGATTTAGTTACTGATTTGTTAATCTGCACGACTGGTTTGAAACGCGTAATTGATCATCGAAGTCCGCCTGATCTAATGAATATTATGTGCAGCCTAGCTGTCGCTTTAAAAGAGCGGCTTATTGCCAAATTGAACATCACTAATACAGAATCATAATGAGTAAAAAAACTAATACCCCCAAAGCAGCCAAGCCTGAACATACACCAATGATGCAGCAGTATTTTAAGATCAAGGCAGAGCATCCTGATGAGCTTGTTTTTTACCGGATGGGCGATTTTTACGAACTATTTTATGATGATGCTAAACGTGCTTCCGTTTTACTCAACATATCTCTAACCGCACGCGGAAAGTCGGGCGGCAACCCTATTCCGATGGCGGGTCTGCCTTATCATGCAGCAGAAGGTTATATTGCTAAAATTGTTAGAGCTGGAGAGTCTGTTGTCATCTGTGAGCAGTTTGGCGACCCCGCTGCGAGCAAAGGACCAATGGAGCGCAAGGTTGCTCGTATCGTTACACCAGGCACCTTAAGTGATGAAGCTTTCTTAGATGAGTCCCGCGAGAATATCTTACTGGCCATCTACTCTTCACAGTCTCGCTATGGTGTTTCTCTGGTCGACATCAGTACCGGCCGCTTTAGCTTGATGGAGCTTGATGATGACGAGTCGTTATTAGCCGAATTAGAGCGACTAAAGCCTGCAGAAGTTCTGTATAACGACGACAGCAACCTTGATCTACTACTCAAAGGACGCAAAGGTATTCGTCCTCAAGCACCGTGGAACTTTGAACCAGAAACATCACAACGCTTGTTATGCCAGCAATTTAACACACAAGACCTTGAAGGTTTTGGTTGTGCTGAGATGCATATTGCTATCGGCGCTGCTGGCTGCCTCCTACAGTATGCTAAAGATACACAGCGCTCATCTTTACCGCATATTCGTCGCTTACAGATTGAACAACGCTCAGACACTGTTATTTTGGATGCGGCCACTCGTCGTAATCTAGAGATTGATCAAAACTTAGCAGGCGGGCGAGAAAACACGCTGTTAAGTGTCATGGATAATACGGCTACGCCTATGGGTAGTCGTTTATTACGTCGCTGGTTAAACCAACCACTGCGAGATAAACACGTACTACTACAGCGCCAACATTCGATCCAATGGCTACAGCAGGATTATCGCTACGAACCTTTAGCTGAAACGCTTAAAGGTATTGGGGATATCGAACGCATTTTATCCCGCGTAGGCTTGGGTTCTGCACGCCCCAGAGATCTTGAACGCTTAAGAGATGCCTTACAAAGACTACCTGAGCTACAAAGCTTTATTGCGGATGACAGCCGTGCCGAGCATATCAATGCTTTAGCAAGCGCTATCAGTGAGTTTCCCGAACAAGCAGAGCTGCTACAAAAAGCAATATTGGACAATCCACCTGTTGTCATTCGTGACGGTGGTGTTATTGCACAAGGCTATGATGATGAGCTGGATGAGCTACGTAATATCAGCGAGAACGCGGGCGACTACCTAATAAAACTAGAGCAACAAGAACGCGAACGCACAGGTATCGCCACTCTCAAGGTTGGCTATAATCGCGTACACGGCTACTTTATTGAAATCAGTAAAGGTCAATCAGATGGGGCTCCTGCTGATTATATACGTCGCCAAACATTAAAAAATGCAGAACGTTTTATAACGCCAGAACTAAAAGGTTTTGAAGATAAAGCCCTCAGCGCCAAAAGTCGCGCATTAGCCAGAGAAAAGGCGCTTTATGAAGCACTGGTCATTACTCTGGCAGAGCAACTCCCAGCCTTACAAGACTGCGCTCAAGCACTAGCAGAGTTAGATACTCTTAATAATCTTGCAGAGCGAGCCGATACGCTTAACTTTAACGCACCACACTTACACGATACACCACAGCTCAATATTGTCGCGGGCCGCCACCCCGTCGTTGAGTCAGTGCTGGACTCTCCTTTTGTAGCCAATCAGCTGTCACTTGATCCTGAACGTCGTATGCTGATTATTACCGGTCCGAACATGGGTGGTAAATCTACGTTCATGCGCCAAGCAGCTCTTATCAGCTTATTGGCTCATATTGGTAGTTATGTGCCAGCAGAACATGTTGATATAGGTATTATGGATCGCATTTTCACGCGAATGGGTTCTTCTGACGATTTAGCAGGCGGGCGCTCTACCTTCATGGTAGAGATGACAGAAACTGCCAACATTTTGCACAACGCAACTCAAAGTAGCCTTGTGTTAATGGATGAAGTGGGCAGAGGAACAAGTACATTTGATGGCTTATCGCTAGCATGGTCAGCGGCAGAGTTTCTTGCTCAACATATTAAAGCGTTCACTTTGTTTGCTACACATTACTTTGAACTAACCGCTCTGCCTGACCAACAAGAAGGCGTTTTCAATGTCCACCTAACCGCTCTTGAGCATCAAGACACCATTGTCTTTATGCATGAAGTACAGGACGGACCAGCAAGCCAAAGCTATGGCTTACAGGTGGCACAACTTGCCGGCGTTCCGACACATGTTATCGATCAAGCTAAACAAAAGCTGTTTCAGCTAGAAACAGATAGCGTTGTATCTAATAGCCGACTAGCACCGCCACCGCCGGTACAAGATGATATGTTTAATTCAACGACTCATCCTGTTATTGAACAGTTAAAAACCGCCGACCTAGATGATCTGTCTCCACGCCAAGCACAAGAGCTGCTATATTCATTAAAAAGCAAACTCTAATGGCAACTGAGCGTGGAGGTATAAGATGACCTATGTGGTAACGCAAAGCTGTATACGCTGCAAATACACGGACTGTGTGGAAGTTTGCCCGGTAGACTGCTTTTACGAGGGAGAGAACTTTCTGGTCATCCATCCAGACGAGTGTATAGACTGCGGCTTGTGTGAACCGGAATGCCCAGCTGAGGCTATTTTCTTAGATGATGATGTCACTGAAGATCAGCAGATCTTTATAGAAATTAATGCGCAACTCTCAGAAAAGTGGCCCAATATCACGGAACGTATTGAGCCGCTTGAAGATGCTGAGGAATGGAAAGACAAGCCAAACAAGCTTGCCCTTCTGATCAAATAATAACGAAGCCTATGCCAGCAGATCTTCGCTGGTAAGGCCGTTTTTCTCAACGATCTCACGTAATTTACGCAATGCCTCTACTTGAATTTGTCTAACACGCTCACGTGTTAAACCGATTTCTGTACCCACCTCTTCCAACGTACTCATTTCATAGTTACGCAAACCAAAACGTCTTGATAGTACCTCAGCATGCTTATCAGGAAGCATATCTAACCATTTATCAAGGTTGCCACTGATATTCGTGTTCTGAAGTAAAATCTCAGGATCAGATGTGTGTGTATCTGCAATCGTTTCAATAGCTGATTTATCAGAATCACCCATTGGAATATCAATAGACGCTACCCGCTCATTCAACTTCAGAACTTTCTGAACTTTATCAACTGGCTTACTGACTAGCTCAGCAATTTCTTCTGCGGTCGGCTCATGATCAAGCTTTTGAGAAAGCTCTCTTGCAGCCCGCAGGTAAACATTAAGCTCTTTAACAACATGAATCGGTAATCGAATAGTACGTGTCTGATTCATAATGGCACGCTCAATCGTCTGACGGATCCACCACGTCGCATACGTTGAGAACCTAAAGCCACGCTCAGGGTCAAACTTTTCTACCGCACGAATCAATCCAAGGTTACCTTCTTCGATCAAATCAAGCAGAGTCAAACCACGATTGATGTAACGACGTGAGATTTTTACAACTAAACGAAGGTTACTCTCAATCATTCGTTTACGCGCTTTGATATCACCCTTGAGCGCTAACCTAGAAAAATATACTTCTTCTTCAGCACTGAGTAACGGCGAAAAGCCAATTTCATTAAGATACAACTGTGTAGCATCTAAAGACTTAGCATTGATTAAGTCCTTATGTGCCAAACTACCTCGCCCCCGCCCGCTATTCAGGAACTCAGGCTCTTCAGCTTCAGTTGTAACCTCATTGCTGTCTTTCGATTCGAGTAACAGCTCTTCACCTTCCAGCTCATTTTTATCGAGACTCGTCATCACTGTCATCACCTATCCATCACTATCAAATTATTATCGCCTACCTTTTTGGTAGATACCGTAGCGGGTTTACTGGTTTTCCATCCTTGCGAATTTCAAAATGCAGCATCATGCGTGTGGCGCCACTATTACCTATTTCGGCAACTTTCGCTCCAACATTAACATTTTCGTTCTCTTTTACTAAAATTAAGCTGTTATGTGCATATGCGCTCAGATATTCCTGATTATGATTAATGATTATCAGGTTGCCATAACCTAATAATCCACTCCCGGCATATACCACTTTTCCTGCAGCGGCGGCATAAACAGGCTCGCCCCGTGAACCAGCCAAGTTAATACCTTTGTTTACGTTCCCTTTGGCTGAATAACCACTAATAACTTTACCTTTTGTCGGCCAACGCCATCTTACCTTTTGCGGCTTGCTAGATAGCGCAGTACTTCTCACTGAAGTTTTTGAAGATGACTGTTTCACTTTCACGGCTTTAGAAGCCGAGGTCTTAGGTGGGAGTGTTTTTGCAGTAACAACTTTATTTCTTATGGGCTTCTGATTTGCAGAGGATGCTTTTGAACTCGTACTAGACTTACTAGCAACCTTGGCTTTACTGCTCGTCGTTGTTAAACGTAACTTTTGACCTGAATTAATCCGAAAATCGCGGCCAATACCATTAATGCGAGCAAGCTGTCGATAATCCAATCCATAGCGCCAAGCAATCGAGTACAGAGTATCACCACTTTTAACACGATAGCTTGCTGGTGCTTTCTGGCGCCTAGACGACTTAACAACTTCAACTTTATTGTTGTGCGCGACAGAACGCTCACTCACCGGAGCGTACCCCGACGAGCAACCCTCCAGCATCAGCAGCAAGCCGGCTAGAAACAGCGCATATATAGTATTTATTATTTTATTCTGTCTGATATACACAACTTATCGGTTAGTTGATTGGCCTCTTTCCATCCACAAGACAATGACCATTCCAAGTGCAAGTAATACAATCGATGCCACCAGAAAAGAATCTTGTCCACTGAGTGCTTCATAGTTAAAAGGTGAAACATTATCCTGAGCTAAAGGTATCTGCTTTCCATGACTATTCAATGTGTAAGCCGTTGTATACTTCCAGGGCCACACCTTGTTGAGAGAGCCTAATAAAAAGCCAGACATAACCGCTAGCGTTTGCATTTTATAAGAGGTGAATAACCAATTAAGCAATCGTGAAAAGCTGAGCAAACCAGCTGCACACCCAGTTGCAAATAATCCAATGATGCTCAGATCCAAATCTTTAACAGCTTGTAAAATAGGGCTGTACATCCCTAGTAGTAGCAAGATAAATGATCCTGATATCCCAGGTAAGATCATTGCACAAATCGCAACACTACCTGATAAAAATATCGTTAACGCCGACACTTCAATCTCAGTTGGGGTCAGGCTTGTAATTAAATAGGCTATAACGGCGCCCGATAAAAACAACAGAGTAAAGCTTGAGTCCCAATGAGTTACATGGCGAGAAATAACCCATGTAGATGCTAATATCAGCCCAAAAAAGAATGACCATAGCATAACGGGATAAGTGGCCAGCATGAAAAGTACTATATGCGCTAATGTCGCCAGGCTAAGTCCAATCCCAACTAACAAGGCTAGTAAGAAGCTTCCATTAACATGCCCCCAAGCCGCTAAAGGCCCTTGCGTAAATAATAGCTTAAGCGCTTCTAAATCAAACCGCCTGATACTCCCTATTAGCTCTTCATAAATCCCTGTAATAAAAGCAATAGTGCCTCCTGAAACGCCTGGAACAGCATCAGCTGCGCCCATCAGAATACCTTTAAAGGTTAATACTACATAATCTTTTAGCCGACGAGACTGGCTCACAATATCTATCTCCTTAACGTATTGTTCCAGCCAGCAGAGGAACGAAATTTACATTTTCAATAATACGGGTTTTATACTCAAGGTCACTTTGACGAACGATCAATTTTAACTGCTGTTGGTCTTGTCCTACCGGAATAACTAAAGACCCGCCGATAGCAAGTTGTACTAATAATTCTTCAGGCACCTGTTCTGGTGCTGCAGTTACCATAATAGCATCGAAAGGAGCCTTTGAAGGCCACCCCATACCACCATCAGAGTGCTGTAAATGCACATTTCTCAAGCCCATCTGACGCAACCGCTCTTTCGCCTTATCTTGTAATGGCTTGATGCGCTCGACTGAAAACACCTGATCAACTAACTGTGCCAATACTGATGTTTGATAACCTGAGCCAGTTCCGACCTCAAGAACACGCTTCAAAGGGCCTGTAGACACCAACACCTCTGTCATCTTAGCCACTATATAGGGTTGTGATATTGTTTGATTAAATCCGATAGGTAGCGCCGTATCTTCATACGCTCGATGGGATAACGCCTCATCAATAAAAATATGCCGAGGTGTTTCTCGTATGGTATTTAACACCAGCTCATCACTGATGCCCTGCTCTTTAAGGCGACTGACTAATCGATCCCGAGTTCTACGAGACGTCATACCAATGCCCTGAAGGTGAATGTCATTCACAACAAGCCCTCCAACCACTCTCCCAAATCATCCATACTTGAATATAAAGTCATATCGATATGCAAAGGTGTAATAGAAACGAATCCATGTTCAATAGCATAAAAGTCAGTTCCAGGCTCTTTATCAATAGCATCACCAGCACCCGCTACCCAGTAGCGTATCTTCCCCCTTGGATCAGCAACAGCTTCTGGTTTTCCAGCAGCAGCTCTATGGCCAAGACGAGTAATATGGACACCTTTAATTTCAGAAAGGGGTAGGTCAGGAACATTTATATTCAAGACAGTGCGTGCAGGCAAAGACAGTTTAGTGATTTTTTGTACGATGCTTTTAGCTATTTCAGCCGCTGTAGCAAAATGCTGCGGGTTATGCCCAGTCAATGATATGGCAATTGGCGGCAACGAGAGGGCACGCCCTTCCATAGCCGCGGCTACCGTACCTGAATAGATCACATCGTCACCTAGGTTTGCGCCAGCATTAATACCAGAAACAACCATGTCAGGTTCTAAGCCGAACAGACCAGAAACCCCCATATGTACGCAATCAGTCGGAGTACCATTTAAGCTAACAAAGCCATTATTTTCATGGCGATGAGCATCGACAGGCCGAGTTAACGTTAACGCATTACTCGCACCGCTGCGATTTCGATCTGGAGCAACGACTTGTATCTCAGCCACCTCTGACAATGCTAACGCCAGTGCCTCAAGGCCTGGAGCAAATACACCATCATCATTTGATATCAGAATCTTCATCGCTATTTATCTTCTATTTCAGCCGTCATAGTTTCGCACAACTCTCTGAGCACACTTGTCGCAAAAGATCCCGCAGGAAGCGAAAAGCTCAGTAACCACTGACCATCAGACTCTTTAACTGCTCTCAAGCCTTCTGGTATTAATCGTAACGCGCGGCGTTCTTGCTGCAAACCCAAATGTTCAAGACGCTCAGTAACACTCTCCCATGGGCGAATAACGTCTCCTTCCCAATCAGCAGCCTCAGCTTTCACGAGCGTTGAACCTCGTCCCCACAGAGGGCCACTCAAGTGTATATCATGCTCTTTCACTCTTGAGAGTAAACTGTCATCAACTATTTCGGCAAGAAAATGACTGCGTGAACCACTCAACATCATCATATCGCCCGGCAACACGCTATCCCATAAATTTTGAGCAATGCGCTCCGACACTATATGATTAAACAACCAAGAGCGAACAGCCGAAATATATAAACCTTTCTTATGTCTTTGGCGCTCTTTAAACTCACCATTAATCAGCGCTAACCCTTTAGTTAAGTTACCACCGCCATGCCCAAAACGCTGTTCACCAAAGTAATTAGGCACGCCTGCTTTTATTTTTTCTAGCCGTGCAACAAATTCAGTTTCATCTGTCAGGTTTCTTAAGCGAATAGAGAAGCGGTTTCCTAGCAAAGCACCTAGTCTAAGTTTTCGAAGATGCCTTACGGATTCCAGTACCTGAATAGAATCTCCGCCAAAAAGAGCCCAATTTATTTTACGTGTGATAGGCAAGCGCACGCTAAACCATTGCTCTGTAACGGCGTGACGATCTTTTTTACCCGCATAACCCACATCTTTAATAGGGATCTGACAGAACTTGGCTAACAACTTCGCTACCCAATCTGTATTTTCTCCAGTTTTACGAATCAGCAAAAATTCATGCTCACCCTCACCTTCAGCAGTGAACGAAGGAATTTCAACAACTTGAAAATCTTCAGGTGACTGGCGAATAATTGCTTGGCTAGTAGGCGGGTTATACAGATAGCGGTACTGGGTAGGCAAATCCATTCTTATTTCTCAATAGCTTCAACAGATGGTTCAACAAGCTGATAAAAGGTTTCCCCCTCACGCACCATTCCCTGATCACTGCGGGCACGCTCTTCTATAGCAGAAAGACCTTTTTTCAAGTCGGTCACTTCGGCCTCAAGCTGCCTATTCCTCATTTGCAAACGCTCATTCTCATCAGCTTGATCAGTGATCTTTTCCTGCAAATCTAATATATGAAAAATATTAGCGTCACCGAACCAGAGTCGATACTGAAGCCCTAAAAGAATCAAGAGTAGTAGTGCAATAAACCAACGGAACACAGCTTACCTCAGAGTCTAAAAAGGGGGCCGAAGCCCCCTCCTAAAGGTATTCAAGCGTTATGCTTGACCTTTGATTTCTGCAAGACCGTTATATACAGCCTTTTCACCTAGCTCTTCTTCAATGCGCAACAAGCGATTGTACTTAGCTACGCGATCAGAACGGCACAATGAGCCCGTTTTAATCTGCCCAGCGGCAGTACCCACTGCTAAGTCAGCAATAGTGGTATCTTCTGTTTCACCTGAGCGGTGTGAGATAACAACAGTAAAGCCAGCATCTTTAGCCATTTTGATAGCGTCTAGTGTTTCAGACAATGAACCAATCTGGTTGAACTTGATCAGGATAGAGTTACCAATATTCTGCTCAATGCCACGGCTTAGAATTTTAGTGTTGGTAACGAAAAGATCATCACCAACGAGTTGAACTTTGTCACCGATTTTTCTTGTCAGATATGCCCAACCGTCCCAATCAGATTCATCTAGACCATCTTCGACAGAAACAATCGGATAGTTTTCAGTCAATTCTGCTAGATAGTCACTAAAACCTTCTGCATCAAATACTTTACCTTCACCTGCAAGGTCATACTTACCATCTTTATAGAATTCAGAAGCAGCGCAGTCGAGTGCCAGCGTTACATCTTTTCCTAACTCATAGCCTGCATTTGAGATAGCTTCTTTAATAACAACCAAAGCTTCTTCGTTTGATGCAAGGTCAGGAGCGAAACCACCTTCATCACCGACAGATGTGCTCAAGCCTTTCGCTTTCAGTACAGCTTTTAACGAATGGAAAATTTCAGCACCGCAACGTAAGCCATCAGAGAACTTAGTAAAGTTAACGGGTTGAACCATAAATTCCTGGATATCAACGTTGTTATCAGCATGCTCGCCACCGTTGATGATGTTCATCATCGGTACGGGCAGTGAAAACTGACCTGCTGTTCCATTGATCTCAGCAATATGTGCATATAGAGGAATGTTTTTTTCCACTGCCGCCGCTTTGGCTGCAGCTAACGAAACAGCCAAAATAGCATTAGCACCTAAATTTTCTTTATTCTCGGTTCCATCCAAGGCCAGCATCGCATTATCCAAAGCGCGTTGCTCGGTAACATCCATACCCATCAATGCGTCACGAATAACACCATTAACTGCGGCTACAGCTTTCAAGACACCTTTACCGAGGTAACGAGATTTATCACCATCACGCAATTCTAATGCTTCACGCGAGCCAGTCGATGCTCCAGACGGCGCACATGCAGAGCCAACAACACCAGACGCTAAAATAACGTCGGCTTCAACTGTTGGGTTACCACGAGAATCCAGCACTTCACGTGCTTTGATATCGGTAATCTGAGCCATTTTTTATCTCCATTTGTCCTAAAACGATGTAAATCCCAGTACGCTCGATTACTTAACGGCGTGCCTGTTCAGTAATTGCTGCTTCGATAAATCCAGTAAAGAGCCCATGCCCATCACGTGGCGAAGAGGTGAACTCTGGATGAAATTGGCATGCCACAAACCAAGGATGGTCAGACACTTCAACAACTTCAACCAACTCACCGTCTACAGAACGACCCGAGATACTTAATCCAGCATCTTCTAGAGCCGATACATAGTTGTTATTCACTTCATAGCGATGACGATGACGCTCAACAATGTCTGTACTACCGTAAGAAAGTGCCGCCGTGGAGCCTTCTTTCAAATGACACTTCTGCGCACCAAGTCGCATCGTCCCACCTAAATCAACTTCAGCATTACGTACTTCAACATCACCTTCTTCCGTGGTCCATTCAGTAATCAAGCCGATCACTGGATGCTCTGCATTTTTATCAAATTCGGTAGAGGTTGCACCTTCTAGCTTGGCGACATTACGTGCGAATTCAATAACAGCGACCTGCATTCCCAGACAGATCCCCAAATAAGGAACTTTATTTTCGCGCGCATACTGCACTGCAGAAATTTTACCTTCTACACCACGTTCACCAAATCCACCTGGAACCAAAATAGCGGCAGCATCTTTTAATATTTCTACGCCTTCACGCTCAACGCGCTCAGAATCAATATATTCAATACGTACTTTTTTGCGCAACTGAATACCTGCATGAGAAATCGCTTCGATCAACGATTTATAGGCATCCAGTAATTCCATGTATTTACCAACCATAGCGATTTTCACTTCACCTTCTGGGTGAAGATGAGCGTCTGCAACGGCCTGCCATTCACTAAGGTCTGCTGCGGGGGCATCCAAATTGAAACGCTCAACGACAATATCATCCAACCCCTGCTTCCAAAGCATTTCAGGAATATCGTAGATAGTCTCTGCATCAGGCATAGAGATAACAGCACGCTCTTCAACGTTAGTGAAGAGTGACAATTTACGACGTGCTGAATCAGGAATAGCCTTCTCTGAACGACAGACTAAAATATCAGGCTGAATACCAATCGAGCGCAGCTCTTTTACAGAATGCTGAGAAGGCTTGGTTTTAATTTCACCGGCTGTAGCAATGTATGGAACCAATGTCAGATGCATAAACATAGCACGAGAAAAACCGACTTCAGCTTTCAGTTGGCGTACCGCTTCCAAGAAGGGCTGTGATTCAATATCACCCACCGTACCGCCAATTTCTACCAATGCGACATCTACATCACCAGCACCTTCAACAACACGGCGTTTAATTTCATCAGTGATGTGCGGAATTACCTGAACAGTACCTCCCAGATAATCTCCTCGGCGTTCTTTATTTAGCACGTGTTGATAAACACGCCCCGTCGTAAAGTTATTACGCTTATTCATAGTGGTACGAATAAAGCGTTCATAATGCCCAAGATCAAGATCCGTCTCAGCTCCATCTTCCGTAACGAACACTTCCCCATGTTGGAAAGGGCTCATCGTACCAGGATCGACATTAATGTAGGGATCGAGTTTCAACATAGTGACTTTTAAGCCGCGGGCTTCCAAAATAGCTGCAAGCGAAGCGGATGCGATGCCTTTGCCCAAAGAGGACACGACACCACCTGTGACGAAAATGTAACGCGTCATGTGGAACCTGTTTTAGCTGAAAGTGAGGAAAAAAAAACTAACCAAAGATGGGGCTACAGGGTAGCAAAGAAAGGGACTTTCGACAATCAGAAAGGCTCCCATCTTAACGAGAATCCTGGCAATTCAGTAGATGAAACACTCCACCCTTCACAGACACATATACCAGGGATGGCTACAATCTCATTTTCGACCATACAAACGGGCCAATTATCTCTTTGCCATGGAGGAATAGAGGCTTCTTGAAAAAGCTTTTTAAGCGACTTAGTCCCTCGACCAACAGGCTTACAGCTCATCCCTTCCTTTCTCTGAACGCAAACGAGCTTATCTAACGTTTTCAAACGGCTAGCCTCGCCATGACCAAGCTCTACCGAGAGAACACCACCCTTTCGGTGAAACTGCCCCTCACTCAAAGATTGGGTATTTGGCTCGTCTTCAAATACAAAGTTAGCGCACAAATATAAGTCTCTACGGTACCGGCGAAGAACGGCGGCCTTTAAAATCAACTCAGGATTTCTATCAATGCCAGATTGAAAAAAATCCTGCTCTAGCTGCAAAAGCTGTGCTTCATTTAAAAATTCACCCTGCTGCGTATAAACCCATCTACGAATCAGTGCTTTTCGCTTATCTACTGCCAAGGATTCAAGCATACCCCCATTAAGGGCACTTTTATTTAACATCAATTCATCGAGCTCTTGATCAAGGTATTGATCAAGTAATTCTCGATCCTGATACAGCAGCCGGCTAGTCGATGAAAATCGCTCCACCACATTTGGCCAGCGCTCTTTCAAAACAGGAAGAACGTTTAAGCGCAGAAAATTCCTATCGTATACATCATGCTGATTGGTAGGGTCTTCTATCCAATTCAATTGCTGAGCATGTGCATAGAACTCAATCTCAGCTCGCGATACAGACAGTAACGGACGGACAATATCATTACACCCCAATTTTCTGCTGACCGGAATACCTGCAAGCCCACGCAAGCCACTGCCTCTCAATAAACGAAATAATATTGTTTCAGCTTGATCATCAGCATGGTGACCCAAAAGAAGTCCATCTCCGGCCTGCAAAAAATCTTTAAATGCAATATAGCGAGCATCGCGTGCAGCTGCTTCGCCATTGTTAAGAGGGAACACATCAATTTGGCTAAATGGCAGGGACAGAGCATCGGATTGTCGCTTACAAAAAGCGGACCACTCATCCGCACTACTCTGCAAATGGTGATTAATATGAAGCACATGAAGCTTATTTAAAGGAAGGTGTGATGCCGCTATGTGCAGCATCACAATAGAGTCTAGCCCACCACTTAAAGCAATAACCCATCGCTTAGCGGGATATTGATTAATTGATTCTAAGAAATCAGTAACCAATGGTAGGCGACTCATCTTTTTAGCACTTACGCAGACGTTAATCCGTAGGACATCAAACGGGTATAACGGCGCTCAAGTAGTTCATCAACAGATAAACCCTCTAGCTTTGACAAGGAATCAATCAGCCCCTGCTTTAAATCTACGCATAATGCTTCAGGGTTACGATGTGCGCCACCAAGAGGCTCAGGCACAACCTTATCAACCAAGCCAAGCTCATAAAGACTACTAGAAGTAATACCCATTGCTTTAGCTGCATCAGATGCTTTTTCTGCGCTTTTCCAAAGAATAGAGGCACAGCCTTCAGGAGAAATCACTGAATATGTAGAATACTGAAGCATCATTAGCTCATCACATACACCGATAGCTAGCGCACCGCCAGAACCACCTTCACCGACAACCGTCGATATAATCGGGGTTTTCAATTGTGACATTTTTGCAAGATTGTAAGCAATCGCTTCACTCTGACCACGCTCTTCAGCATCAATACCAGGGTAAGCACCTGGTGTATCGATAAAAGTTAGCACGGGCATTTGAAAACGCTCAGCCATCTCCATCAATCGCAGCGCTTTGCGATACCCTTCAGGGCGTGGCATACCAAAGTTACGACGCACCTTTTCTTTTACTTCACGGCCTTTTTGGTGACCGATAACCATCACTGGACGACCATCCAAACGAGCCACACCACCAACAATAGCAGCATCATCGGAGAAATGACGATCCCCATGTATCTCTTCAAAGTCTTCAAACATCAGCGACAGATAATCCAAAGTATATGGACGCTGAGGATGACGTGACAACTGAGATATTTGCCAAGCGGAAAGATTTGTAAAAATAGATTCCGTTAAACTACGGCTTTTTCCTAACAGCTTAGTTAGCTCGTCAGCAATGTTGATTTCGGTACCATCACCAACCAGCCTTAACTCTTCAATTTTGGCTTCGAGCTCTGCGATAGGCTGCTCAAAATCCAGATAATTCGGATTCATTCGATTCTTTCCGCTTAATCATTAAATAAATATGACAAATTTAGAGTGCAGATTTTACAGTTACCCTCGCAGGATAACCACCCTGATCAGTACTCTAGCATGATGCTTTCGTCACCAAAATGCTCTTTCAACGCCAAAATCAGCTCATCTGAAGGGTCAACTCTCCAGTTATCTCCCAGTCTAACAGCACCAGCAGCATCATCTCTTTGATATTCTACTGCAACCGGCAACCCCTCTACAGAGCGATAGGTTTGTAAAATATTCTCAAACTGTTTCAAATAGCGCCCGGAGAGCATCTTCTGGGCAGACTTTACTTTAAACAGCGAGGCATACTGCGTTCTTGCCTGTGAAATACTCGATAATTTATTACAACGAACCTTGAGGCCGCCTGAATAATCATCTTGGTTAACCTCACCCTCCATAATGACGATGGTATCTTTGACCGCCCAATCACGAGTTTGCTCATATATTTCACCGTAAAGTGTAATATCGATACGTGCAGAGCGATCATCCAATGTCAAAAAGCAAAGGGAATCACCGCGTTTAGTTTTCTTTACTCGCTGATCAACAATCAAACCCGCTATCTTTTGCTGCCTGCCACGCGCCGGTTGCAGATCTACAATTTTTTTAGATACAAAGCGACTAAGCTCTTTTTCATACTCATCAATAGGGTGCCCTGTTAGATACAAACCAAGCGTATCTCTTTCACCCTTAAGGCGCTCTTTATCGGACCAGCTACGCACACCTTTATAATCCTCATAAGGATCACGAGGCTGCTCAGCTTCAACTTCTCCGAACATATCAAAGATACCAGCACTTTGGTTACGCTCATTCTGGTCCGCCGAACGCAAACCATCACTGATAGCAGCCCAAAGAACAGAACGGTCCGCTCCTAACTTATCTAGTGCACCCGACCTAACAAGAGCTTCCAAGACACGTTTATTTAGTTTTTTGGCGCCTACTCTTTTACAAAAATCAAAGAAATCTTTAAATTCACCGGCACCATCATTGCGCGCCTTAATAATGAATTCTATCGGGCCTTCGCCTACACCTTTGATGGCTCCCAGACCATAAACAATTTTTCCTTCCTCGTTTACCGTAAACATATACTCGCCCGAGCATACATCAGGCAACTCAGGCGGAAGCCCCATGGCTCGACAGTCTTCAATAAAGATAACGACTTTTTCAGTATTCTGCATATCAGCAGAGATTACCGATGCCATAAAAGGCGCTGGATAATGCGTTTTTAACCAAGCCGTCTGGTAAGAAACTAAAGCATAAGCCGCTGAATGTGATTTGTTGAAACCATAACCTGCAAATTTTTCTACTAGGTCAAAAATATTTCCAGCCAGGTCTCGATCTATGTTGTTTTGCTCACACCCAACCAAAAAGCCTTCACGTTGCTTGGCCATCTCTTCAGGCTTTTTCTTACCCATAGCACGGCGCAACATATCGGCACCACCGAGCGAGTAACCTGCCATAACCTGAGCAATCTGCATTACCTGCTCTTGGTAGAGAATAATTCCATAGGTAGGCTCTAGTACTGGCTGCAAACTATCTAATTGATAATCGGCATGTGGCCAAGCCATTTCAGCTCGACCATGCTTACGATTGATAAAGTCATCTACCATGCCCGACTGCAAAGGCCCAGGACGGAACAATGCTACTAGTGCGACAATATCCTCAAAACGGGAAGGCAACAGGCGGCGCACTAAGTCCTTCATACCACTGGACTCTAGCTGAAACACAGCGGTTGTATTTGCTGATTGCAGCAGATCAAAAACCGTTTTATCTTCCAAAGGTATTAATGAGATGTCGAGAGGCTCTTTATCCTCTTTAGCACGAATAGCATTAATGGTTTTCATCGCCCAGTCAATGATAGTGAGCGTTCGCAAACCCAGGAAGTCAAACTTCACAAGACCCGCTTCTTCTACATCATTTTTATCAAACTGCGTAACGAGACCATGACCTTCTTCATCACAGTAGGTTGCCGAAAAATCGGTGAGTTTTGTTGGTGCGATAACCACACCACCCGCATGCTTACCAACGTTTCGGGTGACCCCTTCCAGCTTGTAAGCCATCTCCATGATTTCTTGGGCTTCTTCACTAGCGGCAATAAAATCACTTAATGCAGGCTCTTGTTCCACCGCTTTGGTCAGCGTTATCCCTACTTCAAAGGGAATCAACTTAGACAACTTGTCAGCTAAGCCAAATGGCTTACCTTGCACACGTGCCACATCTCGAACCACAGCTTTCGCTGCCATCGTACCAAAGGTGATAATCTGTGAAACCGCATCACGCCCATATGTTCGTGCTACATAATCGATAACCTGATCACGATTATCCATGCAGAAATCGATATCAAAATCTGGCATGGATACACGTTCAGGATTAAGAAAGCGCTCAAACAGAAGATCGTATTCTAATGGATCCAGATCAGTGATTTTTTGCGCATAGGCAACTAAAGAACCCGCACCAGAACCACGACCCGGCCCTACTGGAATATCGTTATCCTTCGCCCATTGAATGAAATCCATAACGATCAAAAAGTACCCGGGAAAACCCATTTGAGTAATGATATCCAACTCAAAAGTCAGGCGATCATCATATGCTTTGCGCTTTTGTGCATACTCTGGATCATCTTTATCTAACAGAACTTCCAAACGTTGTTCAAGACCATCTTCAGAGACCTTACAAAAAAACTCATCCATCATCATCCCTTCAGGGACAGGGTATTTTGGAAGGTAATAGGTACCTAAATCTAATTCAATATTACAACGCTTAGCTATCTCAACAGTATTTTGTATTGCACTAGGGATATCTGAAAAAAGCTCTACCATCTCCTCTGCAGTACGAAAATACTGTTGCGCAGAGTAATTACGCGAACGTCTTGGGTCTTCTAACGTTCGGCTCTGGTTAATACATACTCGTGCTTCGTGTGCATCAAAGTCAGACTCTTTGAGAAACATGACCTCATTAGTCGCGACTAATGGACAGTTCTTAATCAAGCCTAATCGAACGCTCTCAGCAACAATTATATCTTCTCTTGGGCGCCCTGTTCTTTGAACTTCCAAATAGAAACGGTTAGGGAATATTTGCATCCATTCATCTAAAATAGCCTCTGCCATGCCATTTTCTGAAATCATGGCACGCCCAATTTCACCCTCCCGCGCACCGGATAACGCAATAAGGCCTTCTGATTTCTCTATTAACCACGACTTTTTAACCAGTGCTTTATCTAAGATAAAACCCTGCCCTTCAGCGTAAGCTCTAGAAATCAACTCCATTAAATGCCGATAACCCAGTGCATTCTGCACCAACAAAGTGACACGATAAGGCTCAGCCTCATTATCAGTTTCGTTGAGCACCAATACTTCAGCCCCACAAATGGGCTTAATTCCAGCACCTGTAGCAGCTTTGAAAAATTTAACCAAAGCAAACAAATTAACCTGATCAGTAACAGCCACGGCAGGCATGCCTGCTTCTTTAGCCGCCGCAACTAAGCCTTTAACACGAACCAGACCATCAATGAGTGAGAATTCGGTATGTACGCGCAGATGTATAAATGAGGTTGTAGACATACTCTTCCTGTTATTTAACTGATGCATCTAGCAGCTTAGCCACTGGCCGAAACGACTTCCTATACTCAGGAAGAGGACCATATGTTTTTAAAGCACTCATATGCGCTGCGGTTGGGTAACCTTTATGCTTATTAAAACCATATTCTGGGTGCCGTTCATGTAACAAATACATCTCTTTATCGCGCACCACTTTTGCCAAAATGGAAGCCGCACTTATCGCTTCAACTTTAGAGTCCCCTTTTACAACTGCTTCACACGGGTATTCAAGTTGTGGGCAACGATTACCATCTACCACCACATAATCAGGCGGAACATCCAGCCCTTCGACCGCCCTTTGCATAGCAAGCATACTGGCGTGAAGAATATTTATCTGATCAATCTCATCAGGAGAAGCACAAGCGACATGCCAAGCCAGTGCATTTTCAACGATCTCTATATATAAAGCGTCACGTTTCTTTTCGGATAGTTTTTTTGAGTCAGCTAATCCCTGAATTTTATAATTGGGATCTAAAATAACGGCTGCGGCAACTACATTACCAACTAGCGGCCCTCGCCCAACCTCATCCACACCCGCTACGTTGCCATAGTGTGAGAAATCAAGAATTATTGATTGCATGTTAAAATACCTCGTTGCTGCAAAAGCGATATAACAGCATCCGCGGCTCTCTCATCTGCATCCAACTGTAGTGTTTGATTAATTTCGGTAAAGCGCTTCTCAAGAAAGGCCTGGTAAGCCTTATCTTGAAGGGCTTTTTCAAGCTCTGCAGCCAACCTAACAGGCGTCACATCACTCTGTAATACTTCGGGCACAAGCTTTTCTCCTGCCAGAATATTGGGTAGTGATATATAAGGCGTTTTAATCATGCGTGAATAAATAGCATAAGTTAATGATGCCATTTTATAAGCAACCACCATCGGTTTTTTCAACAATGTCGCTTCCAGAGTCGCTGTTCCTGAGGCAATCAAGATGGCATCTGCTGCCGCCATCGATTCTCTAGACTGATTAAGCAGCAAGCGTACATTCAGGCCTACAAATTTTTCATCAAGCAGTTTTTGAAGCATTTCTTGGCGCTTAACATTTGCCGCAGGAAGAAGAAATAATATATCAGGATACTTCTTCTGTAATAGCTCAGCGGCCTGCAAAAATGGCTCAGCTAAGTATTTTAATTCACCACCACGACTGCCGGGCAAAAGAGCTATTACCTTTGTTGTATCAGCTATAGCAAACTGTTTTCGTGCTTCAAGCAAGCATGAATCATTAGCAATAAGATCTGCTAATGGGTGCCCAACAAAAACAACATTTTGCTTAGTTGGCTCATAATACTGAGCTTCAAAAGGAAACAAAGCTAATACAAGATCTGTGGATTCCTTTATCTTATATATGCGTTTTTTCTTCCACGCCCATACAGAAGGACTCACATAATGGACCGTGGCAACACCGGCTGCTTTTAATTGATGTTCTAATTTCAAATTAAAATCAGGTGCATCAATACCGACAAAAATATCAGGAGGGTTCTCAATCAAACTATGACTTAGTTTCTTTCGAATGGATAACAGTTCAGGCAAACGCCCCAAGACTTCAACCAACCCCATCACTGATAGCTTTTCCAAGGGAACAACTGAATCAAAACCTTGAGCGCACATCAAGTCCCCGCCAATGCCATAAAAAACGGCATCAGGATAACGTTTACTGATTGCTTGGATCAGGCCTGCCCCGAGAATATCGCCTGAGGCTTCTCCAGCGACCATTGCAATGCGCAGTTTGGTCACATAGCCTCCTAGCGAATGACTCCTCGAGATGAGGCTTGTAGAGAATGAATGAGAGGAAGTATTTCCGCAGTGTGAGCGGCCATCTCCCTGAGCTGCTCTAGCGCTTGTTCAGAGGTGAGTTTTTGACGATAAATAACCTTATAGGCTTGTTTTATCTGTCTGACTACTTCAGAACTGTAACCTCTGCGCTTTAACCCTTCAGCGTTAATGCCATGCGGTTTTGCTGGATTTCCAGTTGCCATAACATAATCAGGAATATCTTTAAGTACCACTGTCCCGGCACCGCACATCACGTGCGATCCAATATGGCAAAATTGGTGAACGGCAGTAAAGCCACCCAATATTGTATTATTACCTATGTGAACATGCCCTGCGATTGCTGCATTATTTGCAAGAATCACATGATCACCTACGACGCAATCATGAGCAACATGGGCATAAGCCATAAATAAATTATGGTTACCAATTTTTGTCAGTGCTTGGTCCTGTACCGTTCCACGATGGATAGTACAGCCTTCACGAAACACATTGGATTCACCCACTTCAAGGTACGTTTTCTCACCAGCATACTTTTTATCCTGACAGTCTTCACCGATAGATGAAAACTGAAAGATCTGGTTATTAGCACCTATTTTAGTCGCACCTTTAACAACCACATGCGAAGCAATAGTCGTACCTTCCCCAATTTCAACATCAGGACCAACATAAGACCAAGGACCGACACTGACATTTTCAGCCAGCTTAGCTCCAGGGTCAATAATGGCTCGTGGATCAATCACTTATTTATACCTTTCGATCAGCACATAAAATTGTAGCTGAGCTAACCATATCACCATCAACCGTTGCTTTCACCGCAAACTTCCAGATACCTCGTTTTTCTGAGAGGATAGTGGCTTCAAGTTTGAGTTGATCTCCTGGTACAACGGGACGCTTAAAACGTAATTTATCTGACCCGACAAAATAGTAAATAGACCCATCTTGAGGTTTTTTATCCATGGTTTTAAAACCAAGAATACCGGCAGCCTGTGCCATCGCTTCAACGATCAGTACACCTGGCATAACAGGATGTTCTGGGAAATGGCCATTGAAAAATGGTTCATTCACCGTCACGTTTTTAAGGGCTACGATGGACTCTCCAGGTGTGATTTCAAGAACCCGATCAACCAATAAAAAGGGGTAGCGATGAGGGAGATATTCCCTGATTTCATTAACATCCATTATGTGTACTAACCTTCACTAGAGAAATTATCAACTTTGTTTTCTAACGCTATAATACGTTTTGCCATACTATCTAATTGTTTAAAGCGTATGACGTTCTTCTTCCAGCTTCGATGCGACTCTTGTCCCGTACCCGAAGATAAAACTTGCCCTGGCTGAGTAACCGACTTACTAATTAAACTCATAGCAGTAACATGAGTATTATCAGCGATAGTAAGATGCCCTACTATTCCACTCAACCCCGCAATAGTACAGCGGCGCCCAATCTTAGTGCTTCCTGCTATCGCCGTACAGCCTGCTATTGCAGTTTGCTCACCAATAACAACATTGTGGGCAATTTGAATTTGGTTATCGAGTTTTACACCGTCTTCTACATACGTATGATCTAATGCGCCACGATCAATTGTTGTACCAGCACCAATCTCAACATCCTGACCAATTCGCACACCGCCTAATTGATAAATTTTCACCCAAGCTGCTTTTGTTGGAGCAAACCCAAAACCATCTCCACCTAAAATAGCACCTGAGTGAACTAGGCTCCTTTGGCCAACATGCACATCATCATATAATATAACACCCGCTTCTATTCGAGCATCTTTAGCAACTACACAATGATTTCCGACAACTGCGTTTGGACCTATATAAGCGCCTGATTCAATTATCGCCTCATCACCCACAACCACACCTGGGCCAATACTTGCTTGTTCATGAATCTTGGCAGAGGCACTGATATAAGCTGAAGAGGCAATACCGAATTTTGCCTTAACCCGCCAATCAAATAGCTTACTTATCTGTGCAAATGCTAAGTAGGGATCATCAACCACAATGGCTGCACAGGGAACATTTGTGGAGTCAGTTTCTTTTACTAATACAGCACTAGCCTGAGTCACCTCAAGGCTAGCCGCATATTTAGCATTGGCCAAAAAGCTCAATTGACCTGACTTAGCCAATTCCAGAGTGTTCAGTGAGTGGATAATTTGCTTACCATCACCCACCAACCTCCCCTTAACAAGGGAGGTAATTTCAGATAGCGAAAAATCAGATACCGTAGGTGTCATTTACTTGTTCAGAAGCTTCACAACAGTAGGCGTTATATCAAAGCCTTTGCCATAATAAACGGTAGCCTGCTTTGCAAGAATAACGTCATACTTATTTTCTTTAATGATTTTACGAATGATATCATCCAGCTTTGGCTTCATATCTTTAATAAAACCTTGCTCACGCTCAGCACGCTTTTGCTGTAACTCTTGTCCGTTACGCTGATACTGCTGAAAGACCTTTTGAAACTGTAACCTTGCCTGCTTAAGTTCACTATCACTCATTGAAGAGCCGTTTTTTTGGATCTTTTCACGCATCATTTTGGCTTGTTTTTCGAGCTCTAACAAACGGCTTTCATCACCTTTAAGCTCGCTTTGTAAGCTTTTCTTAAAATCAACAGCTGCATTTGATTTCAACAAAGCTTCTTGAACACCAAGAACGGCTAACTTATCAGCAAATACAACAGGCGCAAATGCAAGCGAAACAGATACAGCAATAATTTTTAGTAACTTCATCTTTAGTTCCTTATTTAAGAAGTCGTAAATTTAAAAACTTTGACCTAGCGAGAATTGGAATATTTCAGTGTCGTCACTAGACTTTTCATTGATCGCTTTACCTACCGAAAAGGACAAAGGCCCCAATGGAGACAACCAGCTAAGCCCCATGCCTGCCGAATACCTTATTTCATCAAATAAAACACCCTCTTCACAGCTAGATGAAGTGGATGTTGAGGCTAGGCATTTAGTAGTGAAAACATTTCCTCCATCGATAAAGAATAGCGAACGCCAACTACTTTTATCTTCAATGAATGGAAACGGAAAAATCAATTCCGCACCACCAACAGCCATGACATTACCGCCAAACGGGTCATCATTTGAATCCCTTGGGCCTAGAGAGTTATTTTTATACCCTCTAACTGTTTTGAGTCCACCTGCAAAAAAGTGTTTAAAGAACGGGTAAGTATTATCGCCATAGCTTTGAGCATAGCCTAAACGTCCTTTCAGACCCAATACCCATCCTGAATCATCAAATAATGGTCGGTACCACTTAGTTCGATATAGCGCCTTATAATAACTTAAATCACTTCCTGGCACTGACACCTCTAAGCTAGCACGATGAGAATAACCGCTCGTAGGAAAAATAGAGCGATTCAGGTGATTATTACTCCAAGCAAACGTAGTTTTAATATTCAGGTAATCGCCGCCTTCTTCGTCGATAAATGACTGAATTTCATCAACCGGCTTAAACTGATTCGCGTTTACTTCAATGCTCTCAATACCCAAAGAAAAACTGAGTCGTTGGTAATCATCAATAGGGTAACCAAAAGTAACGCCGCCGCCATACTCATTCAATGAGTAGCTACTAACATCATCTTCTTCAAAGTCACTTTCACGGTAGAAAATGTCAAAACCACGGCTAACGCCATCAACCGTATAGAAAGGATCCAGATAGTTAAAGCTTGCTTCTTTTCTTGTTGAGCTATTAGCAATATTAAAACCAACTTTTTTCCCAGAACCGAAGAAATTGTCCTGTTGAACCCCTAAGTCTAAAATAAGACCATCACTTTGAGAAAAACCAACACTCGCCGTAAACTGCCCTGACTGCTGTTCCTCAACTGTATAATTTAAATCTACTTGGTCATTCGTACCAGCAACAGGTACAGTTTCAAGATTTATTGACTTGAAATATCCAGTACGTTCTAATTTAGCCTTTGTCCTTTGGATACTTTCAGTTGAAACGATGGCAGCTTCCATTTGCTGAACTTCGCGGCGAACTACATCATCAGCGGTACGGCTGTTACCACGGATATTAATACGTCTCACATAAGTCTGTTTACCTGGGTCTACAAAGAACTTTAAAGAAACTGACTTATCTTCTTCGTGAACGCTAGGTACTGGACTAATATTAGCAAACATATAACCGCTATCACCCAACAGCCTTGTCATAGACTCTTGTGCATTGGTCATTGCTTTACGTGAAAACACCTGCCCTTGCTCAAGAGCTATCTTAGCTTTAAGTTCTTCTTCAGAAATAACAAGATTTCCTGAAACATCTACATCACGTATTGTATATTGCTCACCTTCATGAATATTTACTGTGATAAAGACATTTTTCTTGTCTGGTGTAATAGAAACCTGTGTTGAGTCTATGGTGAAATTCACATAGCCGCGATCCATATAATGCGAACGTAGTCTTTCTAAATCACCAGAAAGCTTCTCTCGAGCGTAACGGTCATCTTTAGTATAGAACGACCAAAAACTTGGCAATTTAAGTGCAAATAATTTTTTCAAATCTTCATCTGAAAAAACGCTATTACCAATAATATTGATGTGCTGAATAGAAGCGACACTGCCTTCCTTTATATCAATATTTAGTGCTACTCGATTGCCTGATAAGGGTTCAACTTCGGTATCAATTGCGGCACCATAACGACCCTGACCAACATAAAGACGCAACAAATCTAATCTAATCTGATCTAATGCAGAGCGTTTAAATACATCGCCTTCACTCAGCCCCGATTGCTTAAGCCCTTTAAGCAGATCTTCATCTTTAATAACCTTGTTACCATCCAGCCTGATCAGGCTCACTGATGGCCTTTCTTTAACGGTAAGAATTAAATAATTTTCATCTTTAGCGATATCAATATCTTCAAAATATCCCGATTTAAAAAGCTGCTTAGTAGCCTCTATCAGACTGGCTTCACTAACGGTATCTCCAGACGCAATAGGAAAATTCCTAAACACAACACCCGGTTCAACTCGTTGTATACCTTCCAACCGAATGTCATGGACCTGAAAAGGAGCAAAGGCAGCATGCACATTACCTGCCCACAAAACCAAACCAAGTACCAGACCAAATTTATTCTTCATGAAACCTCTTCCTAGTATAAGCTACTGCTTTTTAAAGGCGCATAACATCATTAACGATGGCCAGTGTCATAAGCGACAAAAGCAAAGCCATACCCAACTTAAATCCAATTTCTTGTATCTTTTCACTTACCGGCTTGCCCGTTATTAATTCGATACTATAGTAAAGCAAATGCCAACCATCAAGAACGGGAATCGGAAGCAAATTTAACACTCCCAAACTAATACTCAAATAAGCCAAAAAACTGATAAAAGGCTCAAAACCTGAAGCCGCCGAAGCACCCGCCACTTTAGCAATGGTTATCGGACCACTCAAGTTTTTTACAGAGATGGCACCTTCGATCATTTTCTTAATAGAATCTAACGTCAAACCTACCATATGGAGCGTTTTATCATACGCAACACCTATCGCATCGATAGGTCCGTATTGAATCGTGCGCAGCATACCCTCAGGCCATACAGGTGGCTTAACTCCTGCGCCGATCACTCCTTGAATATCACCATTGTCTAAAACTCGATTTTTAGGCGTCACTTGTAGCACTTGAAGCGTGCTAGCCCGCTGAACCGAAAAAGCCAACGTTTGACCTGCAGATGATTGAATGGTTTCAACTAAAGCCATCCAGTTAACAATAGAAACGCCATCAACATCAACGACGATGTCACCCACTTGTAACCCTGCGAATTCAGCCGCACCACCTGGCACAATATGCCCTAAGACCGGCTCAATTTCAGGCCGATATGGTTGGATACCCATGGCAGATAAAGGTGACTCATTTTCAATATCAACGTTCCAATTATTCAATGTGACATTATAAATTTTAGGAACAGCTGAGGCAGAATTCAGCACTCCAATTGATAACAGGCCTGACTCACCAATCCGAGATGCAAAACGTAAATTCACTTCATCCCAAGAACGCACCGGATAACCATCAACTTGAACAACTTCCGCACCGACAGGCACACCCGCTTGCTCCATAACAGAGCCTTGCGTCACCGAGCCAACAATTGGAACAACAGCACTAACACCCACAACAAACATGAGCCAATAAGCAAACACTGCAAAGATTAAATTAACGACAGGACCTGCTGCTACAATCGCTATTCGCTGCAGTACAGGTTTATTATTAAACGCTTGAGATTTCAAACCTTCAGGAACATTGCCTTCACGCTCGTCGAGCATTTTGACATAGCCGCCAAGAGGTATTGCAGACACTGAATATTCAGTGCCATCTTTACCCGTACGCGACCACAAAGACTTACCAAAACCAACAGAAAACTTGAGTACTTTTACGCCACAACGACGAGCAACCCAATAATGGCCCCACTCATGAATTGTAACCAGAATACCGAGCGTGACGACCGTCGCTAAAAGCGTTTGAATAATTTCCATCAGCACTCACAAGATAGGTAGAAAAGTTAAACCCAGAAAATAAAAAGGTGCAGCAGCAAGAACACTATCTATGCGATCAAGAACGCCACCATGGCCTGGCAGAATTGATCCACTATCTTTAACTTTAGAGTGTCGTTTAAGCAAACTCTCAAACAGATCACCCATGACTGATACCAAGCCAACAACCAACCCTAACACCAACAAGAAAATACTTGAAGCCATACCCAGGCCATTCCACCAAGCAAACACCAGCGTTGTTAGCGCAACAGCCAACAACCCTCCGTACATGCCTTCTCGTGTTTTCCCAGGGCTAACATGGGGAGCTAGTTTAATGTTACCCCAGCGCTTACCCGAAAAATAAGCACCAATATCAGCAGCCCACACAATGAGTAAAATCAATAATAGCCAAGCGTTCCCTGACTCTAATGACTTCAACTCAAGCATACTTAACCAAGCAGCAGCCAACATCAAAACACCACACAAGGCTCTAACCAAGGAGTGCTTCCATAAGCCTTCAGACGGGTAACGAATAATCCATAAAAATGCTAAACACCAGAGAGCAAGCACAGGAAGAAGCACAAAATTTTGAGACGACACTATATGCAGCTGCCACCCCAAAAGAATAGACATAAGCACAACAACAGAAAAGCCTAAGCGCTTAACTGTTGTTTTGATACCTGAAAGTAAAGCCCACTCCCAAGCACCAATCAATGTTACTAGAGCAAAGAAAACAGCAAACCCTTTAACAGGTAGTAAAAAGACACCACACAATACAAGTGGAGCCAATAGCGATGCTGTTATAATTCTTTGCTTAAGCACTCGTTCCGACCTCTAACTGCTCACTGGTTTTACCAAAACGTCGTTCACGTGTACAAAAATCGCGAATCGCCAAACCCAAAGATTTTTTATCAAAATCAGGCCAGAAGTCATCTACAAAATAATATTCTGTATATGCCATTTGCCAAACAAGAAAATTGCTAATCCTGCTTTCACCCCCCGTTCTTATACAAAGGTCCGGCTTGGGCTGGTCATGCAGCATCACATATTCATCAAATACAGCTTCGTTAATATCATCCGGCGAGATAGCACCCTCTGCGCATTCTTTTGCTAAACGCTTAGCTGCTTGTACGATATCCCAGTGCCCACCGTAATTTGCAGCCACATTCAAGGTTAACAAAGTGTTGCCTGCAGTTAACTCCTCGACCTTAGCAATTTTACTCTGTAAAGCTTCGCTAAAACGGGACTTATCTCCAATAACATTAAGACGAATGTTGTTTTTATTTAACTTTTTAGCTTCTCTATTAAGAGCCAAGAAAAACAACTCCATTAGCCCTTTCACTTCTAGCTCTGGTCGCTTCCAATTTTCACTACTAAATGCGAATAGCGTTAATGACTCGACACCGTACTCTACACAGCCTTCAATGACACTGCGTACACTATCTACACCAGCTTTATGCCCTGCAAGACTCGGCAAGCGATTCGCTTTTGCCCAACGGTTATTACCATCCATAATAATCGCAATGTGTTTAGGCAATGCTTTATCAGTTGGGATATTTAATTTTGAATGTACTGACATATAGAGAGGCAGATAGGCCAGTTTTCACCAGCCCTCCTTCTGATTTTAGATTTCCATCAAGTCTGCTTCTTTCTTCTCAAGCAAACCATCGATTTCTGCGACGTATTTATCGGTCAGTTTCTGAATACCATCCTGCCCACGACGCTCTTCATCTTCCGAAATATCTTTTTCTTTGAGGAGCTCTTTAAGGTCGTTATTAGCATCACGGCGAATATTTCGAACAGACACTTTCCCTGACTCAGCTTCAGCGCGCGCTTGTCGGATATAAACCTTACGCGTTTCTTCTGTCAATGCTGGCATTGGAACACGAATAACATCACCATTTGACGATGGATTCAAACCTAAATCTGATTTATAAATCGCTTTTTCAATATCTGAAACAGTCTGTTTTTCCCATGGGGAAATCATAAGCGTCCTAGCATCTTCAACAGTAATGTTAGCAACCTGCTGTAGCGGCACCGGAGCCCCATAATACAAAACCTGAACGGAGTCCAAAATACTTGGATGAGCACGCCCTGTTCTAATCTTCTTAAAATGGTCTATCACTGATTCAACGCTTTTCTTCATGCGCGTATCAGCATCACTTGCTATCTCATTCAGCATATTGATCTCCAGTTACTTCGCCACCTATCAAGGTACCCTCATCTCCGCCTCCCAGCAGATTAACAAGCGCACCAGGACGATTCATATTAAACACCCGGATAGGCATATCATGGTCACGGGTTAGGCAAATCGCCGTCAAGTCCATCACAGCCAACTGCTTCTCCAATACTTCATCATAAGACAAATGTAAGTAGCGCTTAGCAGTCGGATCCTTCATTGGGTCAGCAGTGTAAACCCCATCAACCTTTGTCGCTTTTAAAACAACATCAGCATCGATTTCAATGCCTCTCAAACAAGCAGCTGAATCCGTTGTAAAGAAAGGATTCCCTGTACCTGCTGAGAAAATAACAACATCGCCTTGGCTTAAATAACGCATGGCATTACGTCGGTCATAATGATCTACAACGCCACTCATCGGAATAGCCGACATCACACGCGTTGCAATATTTGAACGCTCTAGCGCATCCCGTAGTGCAAGTGAATTCATTACCGTAGCAAGCATTCCCATATGGTCGCCCGTAACTCGGTCTAAACCAGCAGCACTTAAGGTAGCACCGCGAAACAAATTACCGCCACCAATGACAATACCGACTTGCACACCAATACCAACCAATTGACCTATCTCTAGCGCCATACGGTTAAGAACTTTAGGGTCGATACCAAAATTCTCTTCTCCCATTAAAGCTTCACCGCTTAATTTGAGAAGAATACGTTTATATTTGGCATGTTTAGAATTTACGGCAGGCATTACAGGATCTCCGCAGAACGAAGTTAGAAGGATATATACTTATAAAAAACAGTGTGCGTACTGTAACACAGCACACACACCTTTCTAGCGCGCAGAGTTATTTATTATTTAACTGTGCCGCTACTTCAGCTGCAAAATCCAACTGCTCAACTTCGATACCATCACCTACTTCTAAACGAGAGAAAGAGGCAACTTCACCGCCAGCTGCTTTAACCATTGCACCAACAGTAAGCTCTGGATTTTTAACAAATGCTTGCTCAACAAGACTGTTTTCAGCAAGGAATTTGTTAATACGACCAACAACCATTTTCTCTGCAATCGCAGGTGGCTTGCTAGCCATATCAGGCTGAGCCAAGATAATTTCTTTTTCTTTAGTGATAACAGCTTCAGGCATATCACTCTGAGAAACCACCTGAGGGTTCACAGCTGCTACATGCATCGCAACATCTTTAGCAACTTCAACATTAGCACCTTTCAAAGATACCAATGTAGCGATACGGTTATTGCTATGAACATAAGCAGCAACCAACTCACCTTCTACGATAGAGATACGACGAAGACCGATGTTTTCACCGATTTTCTGAACCAATGCTTCACGCGCTGATTCCAATTCACCTGCCATCAGAGCTGCCACATCGTCAGACTTGGCTGCAAACGCTGCATCAGCAACTTTCCCAACAAAACCAAGAAAACCTTCATCACGTGCAGCAAAATCAGTTTCAGAGTTAACTTCAACAATGACACCGTAAGAATTATCATCAGCAACACGCACAGTAACCACACCATCAGCAGCCGTACGGCCAGCTTTCTTAGCAGCCTTCATGCCCGATGACTTACGCATTTCATCAATTGCAGCTTCAACATTACCGTCAGCTTGTACGAGCGCTTTTTTGCACTCCATCATACCCAAGCCTGTACGATCGCGTAGTTCTTTAACTAACTTAGCAGATACACTTGCCATTCCAATCACCCCTTGATACGCATTCAATCAAAATCTAAAAAAGGGGAGCAAAGCTCCCCTCTGATACTCAACGCTGCAGAAGATAGACTTCGCAGCTACAGAACTTATTCTGCAGCAGCTTCTACTTCAACAAATTCGCTTTTGTCAGCACCAGCAACTTCAGTACCGTCAACGCACGCATCAGCTACAGACTTAACGTAGATCTGAATTGCACGAAGAGCATCATCATTACCCGGGATAACATAATCAATGCCATCTGGGTTGCTATTAGTATCAACGATACCGATAACTGGGATACCTAGCTTGTTTGCTTCGTTTACAGCGATGCGCTCATGATCAACATCTACTACGAACAAAGCATCAGGAAGACCACCCATATCCTTGATACCACCAATAGAACGATCCAGCTTTTCCATTTCACGTTGACGCATCAACGCTTCTTTCTTAGTCAGCTGAGAGAAAGTTCCATCGCTTGAAGCACTTTCAAGTTCGCGCAAACGACGAATAGACTGACGAATAGTTTTGTAGTTTGTCAACATACCACCTAACCAACGGTGATTAACAAACGGCATACCTACACGTAGTGCTTCTTCTTTGATGATTTTGCTTGCAGCGCGCTTAGTACCCACGAACAAAACTTTATTTTTGTTCTGAGCCAAGCCTTCAACCACGTTGATAGCACCATTTAGTGCTGGCAATGTGTGCTCAAGGTTGATGATATGAATTTTATTACGAGCACCAAAAATGTATTGAGACATTTTTGGATTCCAGTAACGAGTCTGGTGACCAAAGTGAACGCCTGCTTTCAGCAGCTCACGCATAGTAACTTGTGCCATGTTTAGCATTTCCTGTTTTAATTGGGTTCAACCTCCACATATCCCAGCATCCAACCGTAAACGGCACCCGGAAACTGTGACGATATGTGTGTGAGATATTCCTCGCAATGCAGTCTGCATTTCGGGAGCGCGTTTTATACCACAAGATGCGATCAATTTGAAGGTCGACTTCGCTCAGGAGGGATAATTCGGTACAATCGGTTTAATCTATGCTTAATACCCAGACTTACTTACATCAGAGTCTGATATTTACTATTCCAAGGAAAATTATGTCCGTTATTATTAAGACCCAAGAAGAAATTGAAAAAATGCGCATTGCTGGGCGGCTAGCTGCCGAGGTTCTCGAAATGATAGAGCCTCATATTGCCGTGGGGGTGACGACAAACCAGCTAGATAAAATTTGTCACGATTACATTACAAATGATCAGCAAGCTATTCCTGCCCCTCTTAATTATCACGGCTTTCCTAAATCCATCTGCACTTCAGTCAACCAAGTGGTTTGTCACGGAATCCCCAACGACAAACCGTTAAAAGATGGCGACATGATCAATGTAGACATTACAGTTATAAAAGATGGCTATCACGGCGATACCAGTAAGATGTTTTTTGTTGGCAAAGAGATCCCTCATGCCAAACGCTTAGCCGAAGTCACTTTAGAGTGCCTTTACCAAGGCATTGAGCTAGTAAAACCAGGTGCATTTTTAGGTGATATAGGTCATGTCATCCAAAAACATGCCGAGTCTAACCATTACACAGTAGTACGAGAGTATTGCGGACACGGTATTGGCATAGAGTTTCACGAAGACCCACAAGTTCTACACTATGGGCGTTCAGGTACTGGCATTAAGCTGGAAGAAGGTATGATTTTCACTATCGAGCCTATGATTAATGCAGGAAAGCGCGACGTCAAACTTTCCAAGAAGGATGGCTGGACAGTAGAAACGAAAGATCGTCGCTTATCTGCACAATGGGAACACACCATTCTCGTCACTGAGACTGGATTTGAAGTATTAACCCGCCGATCTGAAGAAACCTTTTAATCATACTGAGATCAAGTAATGAACACGACCTTGCAGCAACTTGCAGAGACTGATGCTTTTATTGATATTCACGATTTTGAAGAACGCTTAGCCAGCGGAGAACCACCCATTAAGGTGTTCAAAAGCACAATCAATAAGGCCCAAGCGGAAATGGACGCTCGCTTCAAGTCTGGCGAAGATATTCGCAAGTTGATCTATGGTCGTGCGGGGGTCATTGACATTATACTCACATCGGCATGGAATCTATTTACCTGGCCAGATGACAAACAGATATCATTAATTGCTGTTGGTGGTTACGGCCGTGGCGAATTACACCCCCATTCAGATGTCGACCTCCTGATTCTTGTTGATGATATAAACCCTACTGCATACGAAGAAAGCATTAGTCAATTTCTCACACTGTTGTGGGATATCTCCTTAGAAATCGGCTCCAGCGTTCGCAGCATAGAAGACTGCTATGACAAATCACGTGATGACATTACCATCGCCACCAATCTAATTGAGTCTCGCCCGCTAAATGGCGATCCTCAATTACATCAGCGCATGTATGATCGCGTCACTTCAGAAGGCGCCTGGACTGATAAAGAGTTCTTCATAGCTAAGCTAAAAGAACAAAAAGCACGCCACGAAAAGACTAACAATACCGAATACAACCTTGAACCCAATTTAAAAACGTCACCCGGCGGACTACGCGACCTGCAAACCATAGGCTGGGTTGCCAAACGCCACTTTGGCGCAACCTATATTCGCGACTTAGTTGAACATGGTTTCGTCACCGAATCTGAGCTTGAAACACTTAATCGAGGTGAACTCTACCTTTGGACTGTTCGCTATGCTCTGCATATGTTGTGCAGGCGCCGCGAAGACCGCCTGCTGTTTGACCACCAGCGCACATTAGCTGACTTCTTCGGCTACAAAGACCAACATGGCGCCCTTGCTGTTGAGCAGTTCATGAGCAAGTATTATCGTGTTGCTATGGCCATGGGTGAATTTAACGACATGCTTTTGCAATATTTTAGCGAAGCTATTCTGAAAATTGATGACAAGCAAACAATCACCTCTATCAACAAACGCTTCCAAATTCATAACGACTATTTAGAAGTCACCTACGATAAAGTTTTTGAATACCACCCCTTCGCCCTGCTAGAAGCCTTTGTACTATTGGCACAAAATGATGAAATATTGGGGGTAAGGGCATCAACAATTAGGCTGATTCGAGATCACCGACATTTAATAGATGATGATTTTCGTAACGACCTACGCAACACAAGTTTATTCATGGAACTGTTACGCTCACCTAACGGCGTCTCCACTGAACTCAAACGCATGAACCGTTATGACATTCTGGGCCGCTACCTACCAGAGTTTGGAAAAATAGTAGGACAAATGCAGCACGACCTTTTTCATATTTATACGGTCGACGCGCATACCATGAAAGTCATCCAGAAAATGCGTCAATTCCGCCATACCGATCACCGCGAACAGTTCCCTATCGCACATAGAGTCGTCAACAACCTCCCTAAAATCGAGCTTTTATACATAGCGGGCCTTTATCACGATATAGCGAAAGGGCGCGGAGGAGATCACTCAGAACTAGGTTCTGTGGATGTTATGGAGTTTTGTGAGCGCCACCATTTAGGTAAATGGGACAGCCACCTAACAGCTTGGCTTGTACGCAGTCACTTGCTGATGTCGATGACCGCGCAACGCAAAGATATCACTGATCCGGATGTTATCCACAACTTCGCTATGCATGTACGCGATACCGTTCACTTGGATTATCTCTACGTCCTGACGGTAGCCGACATCAACGCCACCAACCATACGCTATGGAACAACTGGCGAGCTACTTTGCTAAGACAGTTATATATGGAAACAAAACGCGCATTAAGACGCGGGCTGGAAAACCCTATCAATAAAGAGGATCGAATAGATCAAGTTCAACACGATGCCATGCTTATCTTGGCTCACTCGGGACAACCGGAAAAGGAAATCAAAGAGTTTTGGAGCATGCTAGGCGAAGACTACTTCCTACGAGAAGAAGCCAGAAATATTGCATGGCATACGCAATCCATTCTTGAACACGGATCTAATGTCCTGCCCTTAATATTAATTCAACAGACTTCTTATCGAGTTTTTGAAGGGGCGACTGAAATCTTTATTTATAGCGAAGACATTCCAAACCTTTTCTCAGCAACCGTTGCCACTCTTGATCAATTACACCTCAACATTCAAGATGCACGCGTTATTTTGACTGACGATGGAAGAACACTAAATACCTATACAGTATTAACCGATGACGATGAGGCTCTATCAGAGAACCCAAGCTACTTAAGCAGCATCCAAGAGCGCCTTATCGAGGCCTTGGATGATCCCGATGATTACCCTGACATCATTCACCGGCGCGTCCCTAGGCAAATGAAACTCTTTGCCATGCCGACCACAGTCAGCCTGAGTAACGATCCGAATTTACAATTAACAGTAATGGAAGTAAGAAGCCCCGATCGCCCTGGACTTCTAGCGCGTATCGGTCAAATTTTCTCAGAGCTTGATATTTCTGTACGTAAAGCAAAAATAGCGAGCGTTGGCGAACGCGTAGAAGATTTCTTTTTCCTGACAGATAACGATGGCCTGCCTATCAGCGACCCCGAACTCTGCCAAGAGCTGCAAACACGCGTCTGCAGAGAACTAGATGAACACATTCGCGATGAATAACTAACAGACAGAGAACCATAATGGATCAACAAACTAGAACAGAAATTGAAGCAGCTGCGTTCCGCCAACTAGTTGCGCACTTAGACAAACGTAAAGATGCGCAAAACATCGACCTTATGAACTTAGCAGGCTTTTGCCGCAACTGCTTATCCAAGTGGTATAGAGCCGCCGCCGAAGAACGTGGAGAAGAGATAGATTATGAGCAAGCTAGAGAAATAATCTATGGCGAGCCCTACACCGACTGGAAGAAAAAACACCAGAAAGAAGCGACAGCAGAACAACTAGCTGCATTTGCTAACTCAGAAGCTAATAAGTAGCGCTAGAGATTTAACCAGCTTCAGAAGCTAATTAATCCAAGCACGCTGAAGCCGGTTCATATCAACCTCAAGAATAGTCGCGTACGTATCATCTTGAACAGGGTAGGTTTTAACGACCCTAGCCCCGCGAACAAAGCCCGCAACGGCGGCTTTAAAAGAATCACGCTGCATCACCATGTCCTGAACGGTTGTGGTGCCGAATATGTACTGCCCATGCACAACCCCAACCAATTCCTGGTAAGCCCTAAGCTTAGATGCTCGCATAGCCATCACTACTTTTTGCTGACGAGTACTTCCCGGCTGCAAACTGATGGGGGCATACCCTGTTGCCTGTACCCACTCAGCACCACCTTTAGAATTATCATTTGCTATTGTTGGCGCAGGTAGCTTATCCACAACCTCGTTAGCCGTTATCCAGGCTGTTTCACATCCAGTCAGCAAAGCAGCAAACATAACAATGAATAACAACTTCATTTCAACACCCTCGCAGAACCCGCACCATTTTCGATAATATAACCATTATTGAGCGCCTTCACAGGATCAAAACCAGGAAGCGCCCCTTCAAGCCGCTTATTAGGTATATGAGTCTGCGCTGCAGCTAGCACTTGTCGAGTCGTCGTATCGAGTACTCTAGCGTTAATCACAATACCGTCTGGGTGGTGCGCATATGTTCCAGTCAGCACAAAATAAATTTTATAACGCTGGCGAAGTGCAGAAATATTCTGCCTTGATACGGGAGCCTTGACCGTGGTTGCTAAACTTACTGCACGATAATCTACTAGGTTGTAGCCACGCTGCTGCAAGGGAAAGATAAAGCTTTCTGACAAACGATCCCCAAACAATGGGTCAGGCACACTATGACGCAATGAAGCGAACGGTAAAACAGCAATAGGAAAACGCTTCACTCTATTCTGGTTCAGCCCATTCACCAACTGAGCAGCCATCTGTTCGACTGCCTCACTAATCGGATCAACGGCGAGGTTACTACCAGATACCGCAGCACTGGCAACAGGCTGCGAAACTACCGTATTACGCGCAGAACTGACTAATGCCTGGCTGGCTTGTGGGCTTAGTTTTTCAATAGTGACGGGTACTGGCTGCTGATATGAGCATCCACCACCTAGCAAGCCTAACAACAAAATTGAACCGATTCTTCTGATCATAACTGCCTGTTTATATTCATTCGCTAGGTAACGCTGATAATTTTTTAGAATTAAAAGACACATGGTTTGCATGTAGAGCGCAAATTGCATACCTTTTCTTCTATTAATCATATATCGGTCAGGTTGCTCTCATGTTGAGACATTTTCAAGATTATTTCTTCTCTATCATTATTTTACTATGCAGCACTTACGCTTCAGCTACCACTGTAGAAGCAACAGGCCAAGCATTAATTCATAACAACAACATCAGCCAAGCCCGAGAACAAGCAATGGCGGATGCTAAGCAACAAGCGTCCTTACAGGCCGCCGCTTACATTAGCAGCACTCAACAAGTAGAAGATGGCATTCTTGAAATTGACAACATGCGCATATCTACCATGAGCCAACTAACAAACATTAAGATTATTGATGAAAAGCTTTTTGGAAAGACGCTTCATGTGCGCATTAGTGCTGATATTGATACGAAAACGACTTGTGCAAATGGAAACACAGGCAACAGCTTTCGCAAAACCGTCGCCATTGCTGCATTCCCTCTCGAGCAGCCCTTACAAGCAAGCTTAGGAAACCTGAGAAGCGCCGAATCCAACCTCGCTACTCAACTCGTTTCTCGCTTAAATACAACTGAAGGTATTTCAGCACTCAATGCAGGGAACTTGCTACTACACACACAGCTAGGTACCGCAACCTCCCGACAACTGGATAACGGGGCACTCACTACTATGCTTCCTTATACTCAACAATTAGATAGCCAGTTTATTATTTCAGGAGTTATCAGAGACTTATCGATGGTGAACCCTAACACCGCAAACGAAAAGAACTGGCTAATGGACACTTACAATAAGCTTGATTATAAGAGCAAAAAACACTTACGAAATTTTAGCGTGGACCTATTTATTCACGATGCTTTCAGTGGCACTTTATTAGAACAGAAAAGTTATTCCACTCAAGGACGCTGGAACCATTCAGAAACTGACAGAATTGGCTTTGCCACTCCGGCCTTTTTTAACGGGGATTATGGACAAAATGTCAAAACACTACTGGATGATATCAGCATAGACCTGTCCCAATCTCTTCGCTGCTTACCTTACTCAGCAAGAATAACGCGCACAGAAGAAAACAAGCTTTGGATAAACGCAGGCAAAGACAGTGGACTATCAAGAGGAGATAAACTTAGCGTTTATCGTAAGACCATGTTTTACAATCAAAGCAGCCAACCAACCACTGAATTAATTAACACTCGTTTAACGATGATAGTCGATGAGATACAGCCAACAGTCGTCAAAGGACACATCGATAGCCTCACCACACAACATAATATTCAGCCTGATGATATCGTGATGTTCTGGTAATGGTTTACTTCGCACGCACCCACTCTATAATCGGCATCTTTAAATAGTTTTATGATAAAGGGTCTCCAATGCAAACCGAGTTGTTCAACCAGTTAGAAAGTAAAATTGAAAGCATGATCGACGAAGTCGAGTTACTAAGAATGGAAATAAGCGAACTACGTGAAGCAAAACAAAAACTGGAAGACGGACAACAAGTCTGGCAGGAAAATCTGCAGCAACTCCTGAATAAGTTTGATTCAGTAGACGCCGCAGAATAGAGTGATACAGAAGGGGACTCAGCCTATTACTTCTGAGTCCCTCGAATATTAATTTCCACACGACGGTTCAATGCACGCCCAGAAGCACTACCATTATCAGCTACTGGATAACGCTCTCCGTACCCTTGCGTACTAATGCGTAACCCATTGATGCCACTACTAGATAGCTGATTGGCGACACTAGCTGCACGCTGTTCAGATAACTGCTGGTTATATTCAAATGAACCAGTACTGTCGGTAAATCCATTCACACTCAACGCCGTTTTATCAAACTTAGTGAGAACCGTTACTACAGAATCCAATACGGGATAAAAGTTGCTCGCGATTTGGTATGAATTAGTCTGGAAAGTGACATTTCCCGGCATAATCAAACGAATCTCATCACCGACACGCTCAACACTCACACCAGTTCCTTCCAGCTGCTGACGCAACAAGGCTTCTTGTTGATCCATGTAGTAGCCGATCCCGCCACCTGCAGCACCGCCTACCAGTGCACCAATAACCGCGCCTTGAGTTCGATCCCCTTTACCTGACACAGCAGAGCCAATTAATGCTCCCGCAAGCACGCCAATACCGGCGCCTTTGGCTGCATTTCCCGTTTTCTGTTCACGGGTGTAAGGATCGATAGTTGTACAACCAGCCAGCACACTGGTTGCCAATACTGCTACCACTAACTTTTTCATAAACTTTCCTCTGCGTGTCATACAAATTTTAGTAATTATTTAAATTTAGCTGTGCAACGACGAAATAGCCAATACCAGCAGATGCCTATATAAATACTTATAAAAGGCCTGCAAATAATATAAGGCTATCTAACGTTACCCTGCTCATCACATCGACAGCTGTATTAACATCCATCATCCGACATCAATAAGCCTATTACAAATCATCCTTACAACAGTTTCTAACAAACTTAGCTACAATCAATACACTGAATAAGTAATTTTCCTGAGATTAGCCTGATTCTATCTAGTCACAGCACCAGTGTGCCGCTAGAATATGAAATTTACTGTACCTATTCAGTCCGGTTAATTCAGTTATAGTTCCAGCCGAGGAGTTTTCATTGTCACATCTACCTCTAATCGTCGGTTTCGGTGGAATAAATCCCGCAGGTCGCACATCATTTCATCATGCTTACCGCCGTTTGATTTTTGATAAACTGGATCAGAAAAACCAACAAAACATTCTATTAGGGCTAGCCACACTCATGGGATTAGCATCTTATGAAGACGGCCACTATTTTAATAAAGTCGGTGAACAACTTCCTCTCGATGCACTTATTAATAACATAAAAGATCAGCTACTTAACTCAACGCTGATTCGCCGCATTGAAGCTGATAGCTTTGATATCAACAAGGTTACTTTTAACAAAGCTGCCACATTAAAAAATACCGATAGCAACAATATATGCTTTACATTACGCAAGCGTCACCTACCCAACATCATCCCTGACAACTGGTCGGTTTCAGCAGGTAATGGCCAAGAAGTAGAAGTGACCGTTAGTGGAAGCCTAGAAGCGATATTTCCAGATTTCAAAACAGCGCAGGTACAGTCTGCAGGACAGCTACCTTCCGGCTTTAAACCCGGCAAGCTATACCAATCTAGAAACCATCCTCGTAACCTGCAAATGACTGTTTTTAGTGCATCTGACGCATTACTCTCGGCCGGTATCCCTTACGAAGATATATTGAATCGAATCTCTCCAGATCAAATTGCCGTATATGCCAGCAACTCTATAGGGCAACTGGATGATTTTGGTTTTGGTGGGCTGACTAAATACCCCTCTATTGGCAAACGCACTAGCTCCAAACAAATGCCGCTAGGCTATGCCCAGATGCCAGCAGACTTTGTAAACGCCTATATATTAGGCAACGTCGGAGCTACTGGTGGCGCGCTAGGCGCGTGCGCAACCTTCTTATACAACCTGCGCAGCGGTGTCCAAGATATCCGCTCAGGCCGCCGTAAGGTTGTCTTAGTCGGCGGCAGTGATGCTCCGGTAACTCAAGAGGTTATTGAAGGCTTCCGTGCTATGGGAGCCTTGGCTGAAGATAAAGACTTGCGTAATTTAGATAAGCTAGCTGAGCTAACGGATAAAGACTACCGTAAAGCTTGCCGGCCCTTTGGTAACAACTGTGGATTCACTATAGGCGAATCCAGCCAGTTCATAATCCTGATGAGTGATGACCTAGCTTTAGAACTTGGCGCTGATGTTTACGGCGCGGTACCTGATGTCTTTGTTAATGCCGATGGCCATAAAAAATCTATTTCAGCGCCAGGAATTGGTAACTATATTACGCTAGGCAAAGCGGCCTCCCTTATAAAAGATATGTTAGGGGAAACATCATTGCAGCAACGCTCTTACGTTCAGGCACACGGTACGAGCACACCACAAAACCGAGTAACTGAATCACACGTTATTAACGAAATAGCGAAAGCATTCGATATCAAATCTTGGCCTGTTGCTGCCATTAAGTGCTACCTTGGACACTCCCAAGGCACAGCAGGCGGTGACCAGCTTGCCACATCATTAGGCACATGGGCATACGGTTATATCCCAGGCATTAGCACTACTGATGAAATTGCTTCAGATGTGCATCAATCTAACTTATTATTTTCCCAAGAACATATGGAAGTAGGTACTTTAGGAATGGATAGCGTCATTCTTAACTCGAAAGGTTTTGGTGGCAACAATGCTAGCGCACCCATGCTTGCTCCGCATATTGTAAAACAGATGCTTTTAACCAAGCATGGACAAAACAAAATGGCTGAATGGGAAAGCAAAAGAGTTATCACACAGGCACGAGCCAGTGATTATGACCAGCAAACTACGCTAGGTTTAACCAAACCTATCTACCATTACGACCACAACGTGCTAGCCGGTGACGATCTAGAAATTACAGCAAGTAGCATTCGCCTTCCGGGTTTTGAAAATAAAATCGACCTGAGCTCAGGAAACCCTTTTAGCGATTACACTACTAAATAACCCCCTCACCTAGAGAGAAGATTCATGAACAAGCTGTTTGCCACACTTATACTATTAACTATGACTCTTCTCAGCGGTTGCTTTTCAACCAGTTCTTTTGTGCCAGAGACAAAAGACAGTAGTTATTATCTAGTCGATACCAAAGAGGGAAGACTGTGTAAGGGAAATACTGGTTATTGTGTACTTTTGAGCCTTGTTGCTAGCCAAAACGGCCAACTCGATTCATTTGAAAAAGCCTACCAACAAAAAATCACTGGCCCCAACTACCCTCGCAGTTTAATGCTAATTCTTCTCAAGCCAGCAGATAATAGTTATCGTGCCACCAACCTAGACACAAACGGCAGGTTATACAGCCTTCCTAAGAACGATAAAACAAACACAGCGTGGAAAGCACTAAACGACCTTTATCGAACAGAGTACCAATAGGTATATTGCTTAACGACTCTAGGCGCCATCTAACTGAAGCAACCGCGAAGCATTAGCGGTTGTTATTGCTGCGATGGTTTCTATAGATTCGGACCTCAAGCTCGCGATCTCTTTAAGCACATCAACAACAAACACGGGCTGATTTGGCGCTCCCTGGCGACCATACAATGGCATATCAGGTGAATCCGTTTCCAATACAATAGAATCAAGCGGTAACGTTTTAGCTAAGTGCCTTGTCTTTTTGGCCCGAGGATAAGTCACTACCCCACCAAAGCCCAATTTGAAACCCATTTGTATATAGCGCTCAGCTTGTGAAGCCGAACCACTAAATGCATGCACAATCCCGCCCTGCTCAAAACTCATCTCTCTTAGTGTTTTCAGCATAATGTCATGTGCTTTTCGCACATGCAGCAAAACAGGTAATTGATGCTCTTTGGCTATCTTCAGTTGTGCTTTTAATAGAACAATTTGGGCAGCTGAATCGTGGTCTTCAATATAGAAATCTAAGCCAATCTCACCCACCGCGCAGACAGGATGAGATTCAACATACTCGGCCAGCTTTTTTAGATCAGATGATTGATGCTGCTGCATAAAGCAAGGATGTAGCCCTAATGCAAAAGACACATGCGGATAAACACAAGCAATATCAATAACTCGTTGAAAGTCTTGATACGTAACAGCGGGTATGACGATATGACTCACGCCAGCTTGCTGTGCATTTTTCACAAGCTGCTGGCGTGTTACATCAAACACTGGAAAATCCAAATGACAGTGACTATCAATAACTTGCCAGTCAGCCACTAAAACCCTCCTTAACCTCTATCCCTAAAAGACTTAATGTTCGCGCGTTGCACGGAATTGCACATCCGGCCAGCGTTCCTGAGTTAAACTCAGATTAACGCGCGTCGGTGCTAGATACGTCAACAAACCACCGCCATCTAATGCAAGATTTTCATAGCCTTTTTTGCGTAAATCTTCGAGCATCTTATTGTCATCGCACTCAACCCAACGGGCCGTTTGAACCGATATCGGCTCATATTTGCAATCTACTTTATACTCATCTTTCAAGCGGAACATAACTACTTCAAACTGCAACTGACCAACAGCACCCAGAACTAGGTCATTGTTTTTAAGCGGCTGAAATAACTGCACAGCCCCCTCTTCAGCCAGCTGCTGTAAACCTTTCTGTAGCTGCTTAGCTTTAAGTGGATCTAGTGGCCTAACACGCTGGAACATCTCAGGAGCAAAATGAGGTATACCGGTAAATTTTAAGATTTCGCCTTCGGTAAAGGTATCGCCAATTTGAATAGTACCGTGGTTATGCAAACCAATAATATCGCCAGACCAGGCCTCTTCAACGTTTTCACGGTCACCCGCAAGAAACGTAACGGCATCAGCAATACGTACATCTTTATTAATACGCGTATGCTTCATTTTCATACCACGGGTATAGCTACCAGAGCAGATACGCATAAAGGCGATACGGTCACGATGCTTAGGATCCATATTGGCTTGAATCTTAAAAATAAAGCCGGAGAATTTACTCTCATCTACAGCTACTTTTCGAGAAGTTGTTTCACGCGCAATCGGTGCAGGCGCCCATTCGACAAAATCATTTAGCATTTCACGAACGCCAAAGTTACCTAAGGCTGTTCCAAAGAATACGGGAGTTTGTTTACCTGCTAAAAAGGCTTCTTGATCAAACTCATGACTAGCACCACGAACAAGTTCTATTTCATCGAAAAAATCATCGTAATCATCACCTAACAACTCACGTGCTTCTTCAGACTCTAGACCATGAATCTTTGTATCATCCGACAATACTGCATTTTGTCCCGCTTTATACACATGGATAGTATCGGTATAAAGGTTGTATACGCCTTTAAAAAACGTACTCATGCCTATTGGCCAGTTAATAGGCGCTGCTTGAATTTTCAACACCTCTTCAATTTCATCTAGTAACTCAATTGGGTCGCGAATATCACGGTCCATCTTGTTAACAAAAGAAAATATTGGCGTATCACGCAGCCGACACACATCCATCAGCTTAATAGTGCGATCCTCAACACCCTTCGCACCATCAACGATCATCAACGCACTATCTACCGCCGTAAGAGTACGATAGGTATCCTCGGAGAAATCTTCGTGCCCCGGTGTATCTAGAAGGTTTACAACACGATCGTTCCAATGAAACTGCATAACAGAAGAGGTAATAGAAATCCCTCGATCCTGTTCCATCGTCATCCAATCAGAAGTAGCATGACGATCACTCTTTTTGCCTTTGACCGTACCAGCCTTTTGAATCAAGTTACCCAAGAGTAATAATTTTTCAGTGATTGTTGTTTTACCAGCATCTGGGTGAGAAATGATCGCAAAAGTCCTGCGCTTAAATACTTCTTGCGCAATAGCTGAGTTAGACATGAGATAGAATCTTCTGAGTTATGCATAGATGGACAACCTGAAACTAAAGTTAGTCAACAGCTGACACCAATCTGCATGCGTTAAATAGGATTTGAGACTATTTTCGCCGATATAGGGAATAGAAACAATCTAAGTAGAGTGCTTTCCGATATCAATTACTTTATCGGTCGTGTTTGAGAAATAATCCTGACTAAAAAAGCTAATATCTCAGAATGCATTTTTTAAGTAAGATCCAGTTAATAATCGTCTGCTTTGTGCGTCAGATTATTTTACAAAAAAAGATAATATGATTCCCTGAAACAGTAATTGAAATTATAATTTCCTATATTTACAAATAATTACATACCATGAAAATTTATTGGTACGCCATATGCAAGGACCTCTTTGCATAGTTTCGTTGAGATTTTTGATGCTGAAGGAGTCTCCTTCAACACAAATTTCAGAAATGGCGGAGGTCCAGCATGAAAACTGCATTAAAAAAAATAATTATAGCAACAAGCATCGCAAGCTCATTGAGCATGGTTGCGGGAACTGCAGGCGCTTCCCATTTCCGCGGTGGTGCTTTAATACCTAGCGTAGACGCAAACGGTTTATTGACGATTCAAGAAACAACTTTCTGGCGAAAAACCTTTGTTGCTCAGTTAGGTACCGTAAGTGTTACAGGCGTCGGATCAGCAACAGCAACCCCAACAGTCGTCGACCAGTCTGATAGCCGTTATGCGGTTGTAACAAGGACACATAGCATACAACTAACTTCAGCAGGCACATATGATATTGGTGGTGGTAGCTGCTGCCGCGTAAGCTCTTCAGGTTTAGGTAATTGGACAGGATCAAGCTTTGACCTTGATTCTCGAATTGTGTGGGATGGCACGACAGCAACCACACCTATCAACTTTACATTTTCGACCATCCAACCCGAAGTTAGCCGTCTAGCAGGAAATGATTATTCACAAGGACTCAATGCTACCTCTCCAGACGGTCTGGCACTAACGTACAACCAAGACTTAAATGTAAATATTAATAGCCAAGTCCCAGGATTTACCGTTGATCCAACGACAGGACTTATGACAATAATTGGCGATGCAAACCGTGCTCTAATCACTGATCACACTGCAGCCCAAAACCCTGGTGCTGACGCTGCATTTAGCGGTAACATTCTCGCAAGCAACGGCTCGTTTGTTGAGTTTGACTGGATGTTTGATGGTGTCGATGCAGCCTCTAACCAAGCGCCCGTTGTTGCTGATGCAATAATTAATGCCTTAGTTGGCCCAGGCCCTATCTCTCATATATTTACTGCTTTAGATGCGGAAGATGGTGCTTTACTTGCTGGGGCGTCTTGGGACCCTAACCTCGTATTAGGTGCGGGCTTTATTCATGCATTACCAACATTTAACACGGCTACTCAAGCACTTTCTTGGGACACTACTGGCTACGCGCCAGGTACTTATTTAATTCAAGCACGTGCATTTGATAGTCAAAATGTGGGTGACTTTGGGTTATTAACAGTAAACCTTAGCAACCCAACCAACCCACCAACAGGTATACCGCTACCAGGAAGCATTTTCCTATTTGGTCTTGGTTTGGCTGCTCTTGGCTGGAAAAGAAAGCACTAACTAACTAATTAGCTATACTTACTAAAGAACCGCGTCTATTCGCGGTTTTTTAGTCTTTACAACTTATAAAGTGGTCACTCTATGAATCTTGAGAGTATTAAAAAAAAGTCAATGAACTACAAAGCGCTTGCAGCAGCATTCCCACTATTATGCTCCTTTTCTACTCTATCACTCGCTTCAGACGACACCACACAAAAAGTAAGCAACCCCAGCTTTACCAGCATAACAAAACACGTAAAAGCAGGAATGGTCGAAGAGGACTGTTTACTCGTAAAAAAAGGAGAGAACATAAATTACGAATTTACTTCGAACTCTCCTCTAAGTTTTAATTTTCATTATCATGATAAAGCTAAAGGAAAAACCATATATATATATGGACCAAAACAAGTAACTGGAAACTTCGCCGAGAAAACCTATCAAGCGCAAAAGACACAATTAATGTGCCTAATGTGGAAAAACAAAGGGAACGCGAAGGCTAAATTAAAATACTCTCACTGGATGACTAAAGCCTAAAAACGCTCCTTCAACCAGCTTCCAGATATATCAATGAAGCTCTGACAAATGCTGATTAACTTGGTTAATCAAAGGTTTAGACAAACCTTTTGACAGAGCTGATTTTAAATACACCGTTGCTTCTTTCTTACGCCCCAACTCAATAAGAGTTAAGCCTGCATGGTAGTCTGATCGCCCAGAATCAACAATTACTGCTGCCGACTCTTTGAAATATACAAGTGCATCTTTAAATGCACCAGAGCGATATAATGACCACCCCATCAAATCTTGAATATAAGGATCCTCAGGTAACACCTTATAAAGGATTCCCGCATACTGCGCTGCTTCGTCTAAATTTGTATTGGCATCAAGTAAATTACTTGCAAGGTTATCCATCGCTTGAAAGTAATCTCCCTTTAACTTTAGCGAGTCACGATACTGCTGGTTTGCCAACTCAATATCGCCACGTGCCTGGTAAAGAGAGCCTAGCTCGTACTTCAACTGAGCACTCTTAGGGTTTGACTGGATACCTAGTTTAATAACCTGAATCGCATCACCTAACTTATTACGATTATAATTAAAACCTGCAAGTGCAACCCAGCCTCCTAACTCTTGTGGCTCAGCACGCGTGTATTGTTCCAAATAGCGTTTCTCTAATACTAAATCCCCTTTTTGTGCAGCCCATTTGGCACCTAAACGGTATGCAGGAGAGTAAGTTTTAGGCTCGCTAACAAGCTTATCGATAGCATTAACAAACTCATCATCCATACCTGAAATAGCATAAACTTCTGCAAGGCCGAATAAGAAACTATTATTAGATGGGTATTTTCTCACCAGTTTTCTCATAGTATTAACCGCATGGGAGTTCATACTTTCACCCACTAACAAAGGGACCATCATATTTAATACATTAGCTATATCAGCTTCATGAGCAAGTATTAAAACACTGTCTAACTCAGCCACCGCTGCGGGAATATTATCAGAATTAACATATAATTTTGCCAGCTCATATCTGCCCGAAGCTTCTCCTCCAGGCTCCTTACTTATCAGTAAATCAAGCGCCGCAACTCCTGCTTCTTCATCTTTGTATATACTAGCCAGCCCCATATCTAAACCAAATAAGTTCAAAGGGTTAGCTGACATATAAGGTCTAAGAGCTTTAGCAAGGCTAGCAGATTCTCCCTTATCACCTTGCGCTGCGTAGGCGAGCGTCAAGTAAAAAGCAGCCCCTGTAGAAAGAGCGCTTTTTTCTACTTTATATCTTGGATACAGAGGCTCAAACATTTCTACTATTGCGCCAAAAGCACCTATAGCATAGTTATTACGAGCAAGATCAACATGATATTCTTGGACACCTACCTGAGATACACTTGGAAGTTTAGATAAATAAGTAACTGCACCAACAAAATCACCCGTTTTTTCAGCAACCCAACCTAAGTAACGATTAGCCAGCGCATCATTTGGAGTATATTGCACAACTTGTCTAAGTAGTTTTACTCCGAACTCAACATCTCCATTAATTATTTTTGTTACGCCATATCTTGTTATTACCGATGGCTTTACCGGAGGAAGCTGCATTAATCGGCGAAATGCTTCTTCTGCAACTTTAAAGTTTTTCATCTGCATCAATGAAATACCCGCAAGCTCAAGCGCACCTTTATCTTGATTATTTTTTGCCAGCAAACGAGCTATTCTAAGATTCGCCTCATCGCGCTTACCCGCTTCCATCAACGCCATCAGTTCTTGTAACTGCGAGTTACGCACAAGAGTAGGATCGTTTTCGAAAAGCAATAAAGAAGAAACGCCAATATCAGGAACATCTTGTTTTAGAAGAGAAGCTTGTGCTGCTGAAATCAGCAAAGACAGAAGAATAATTTTAAACAGAATCCGGCACATAAGAACATATTCCTTTGTATTGCGAACCTTTAATACTAGTTATAGCGCTTATTGAGGTACTTGAAAAGTATCCTACTTGAAACAGTTTAGTTGCTATAAATTAAGCCATACCTAACTTTTCAAGTTTCTATATTTTACTAACAATCTAAACAAGGAGCATATATTTACGAAGGGAAGAGTTAAGCTGATACCTAACACTCCGCATGCTAGAGAGACTAAGCAGCCAACCAGCCACTAATTCCTTTATATAAAATCATGATGGCTGATGCACTTGAGATAAAAAGCAGCACGGGTTTGGTCGACGAAACACTAATACGGTTATCACAAAGACGGGCGACCCCAAAACCTACCAACACCCCAGGTAGCATTTTAAGGCTTAGCAACAAGCTACCCATATCAACCCGCCCTTGCAGGGCTAGAAACAAGATTGAAATAGGCGTTCCAATAAGAAAAAAAGCAGCAAGCTCATTACGTGCAGTAATCCTATCTACATCTTGGTAAACCAGAGCTATAGGAGGCCCCCCTACCGATGTTGCTGTGCCAACAAGCCCCGAAAAAAAGCCGCCGAGACTTAATGTTGTAGGGTTTAGTGTGATTTTGCAGGTAAATATGGATATTAAAACGGCCATCAACAAAACACAGCCGAACAGTATGCTAAGTAGATAAGGTGGCGCTGCAACTAATAGAAGTGCACCGCACCAGCAACCGGGAAAGCGCGCAATAATCGCTGGTAGAATCCGTCGCCAACACAGGAGTTTTCGCTGATTTAATACCAACAACAACGACAGACTAAACCCTAAGATTAGAACAGGGACTGGAATATAAGCAGGATCAATCAAGTAAAGTATTGGCGCAGCCAGTAAGCCGAAACCAATACCTACCCATGTTTGCAGAATGATCCCACTCATGACTATCAGCAACGCCAATAGATCCATTACAGAGTAGCTAATCACGAGTAACTAAAACCAATCTGGATTAGCCTTGAGAGGCAATACTCACCTTCCCCCAGCACCCATCCGCGAACGCTCTGTATTTTCAACTAAGATACCTTCGCCAATTTTGTTGATTTGAGCCCATAGCTGTTCATCAATCTCAATACCATGATCAACGCTATATTCTTTATTTTTAGCCACTTGTGAAGCACTCACATAACGAGCATTTGAGTTCCCTTTAGATTGCTGTAAAGAGGTTGTTAAATCAACACGAGAACTACAAATAATCGTCAGCGCTTGCTTCTCTCCAGCAGTTGCCTCAAGACTTGCCAGATTCGTTGTCGCTTCACTGTAGCTCGGGTATCGGTCACCCGCTTTAATCGCAACGGTATGCTCGCTAACAACCTGGCTGCCATTTTGCCAATAGGCAGCAGCACTAATACCACGCCTTCCGCAATCAGTTAGCGCTTTTAGTACGAACATACGATTGTGGCAATTATGCACCGTGACAGTAGCAATACCACACTCCAGAGCCTTAGCATGAGCAAGGTCGACAGAAGCAGCGATGCAGTTAAGTGCGCTACGACCATTACTATCAATAATAGCGGATGTATTATCTTCGTAAATAACCGTGCTTAGTGACTTCTCTTTATCTTCTTTTATGTATGAAATCGCCCTATCTAATTCACCTAAACCATTAAGCCCGTGCTTTTCTAGCCACAAAATCATATTGGCTGCATCTTCATAATTGCCAACGAAGTAGCCACTTGCCTCAAAACAGCGTCGCAAAGCAGCTTTGAGTTCTATCATTGATACATGCATAACTTTCTCCTACTGTACTGAAGCTTCAGGGCTTGAGGCGTTTATTGATTCTGCGTCTAGCTTTGGCGCTAATGGCATAAACCAGTCATCATTAAATGTTTTACCTATATCTTCCAGTAATGGTGCACCCTGAAACATAGTGTTACGCACCCACAGCCGTGATCGAGGATCAAATTTACCGACACCAAAAAATGCTAATTTAGCTCGTAACAGGTGCATTGGCAGAACATTTCTATCTAGCAAGTTAGCCTGAATATCACCGTATACGCATTTATTCATAGTCTGAATTCTGCGTACAATGCCTCGTAGTTTAGGGTTGGCCACCATAAAACGCGCCGCAGTATGCTGAGGGTAAGCAGCTACATATTCACACAGCTGGTCATAACACTTGCGTACGGCATACCCCACACCCAGCGCCATCTGTTTTTTACGGCCATCTTCTAGCTCAGTGCCACCCAAGCGAGGCTCCATTTTTTCTTCTGAACGGTACCAGAAAATTTCACGAGCACCTTCAGCATTAAAATCGATCGCCAACGCCCAATCGTAACGCTGCTCTATCACCTCTTTTAACTGCTGCACCGGCATCAGTGGATCAAGGTCCAGAAACTCTTCTGCTGTATGATAATCCTCTAGATCATCCACAAGCTCAGGGTATAACTCCAACATCATGGAGATCAGCATTTCCTGACCTTGCAAAGAGCAGTGCTCCTCACTCCATTGCAATAACTCATTCCAACTATTGAAAGAAACAACAACACGCTTTTTGAGTGCGTCCATATCTTTAAGGACTTGTTGATTATTAGCGCTCTGCCACTCATCTTCCGTTACGGTTTCAGCAGTATGAACACAACAACGATCAATCAACTTATCCAGTTGCTGATAAACATGAGCATCAATCCCGCCTAATACTCGAATACGAGCCAGTGCTAACTCACGCATTTCAACCCATTGATTAATCAATATTGGGTGGTTTATTAAGTAGGGAGCCATGCCCAAACCGGTCGAATTACCGATACCAAAGAAACGCTTAATCTCTGGTTGCATAGGAACAAAAGAGGTGGGAGATTGGTTCTTAGCTATATATTCAGCCTGTAGCAGGCTGAAATTACGTAGCATCAGACAAACAAACATCTCCGCAGCAAAAGGACGCGCAAAATCGGGGAAACGTGTAGAGACTTTCTCCCAATCTGCCATACCCAATTTACCACTGCCATAGACAGCAGTCGTTCGATACAAGTATCCGACCTGTGCAATCTTAGCAACATCCGGTTGCTCACCTTTAGCCAGCTGATTAACAACATAATCAAAATTACGCGCGCTGCGGTTGGCTCTCGATAAAACAAACACGCGAGAGTCTACTCGCCCCGCTTCTTGCTTGGGAACGTTCTGTCGTAGCTTTTCAAGATAGATATCGTCAACTTCACCATCCACTAAAGCCATCGTAAGATCCCATTGCGTAGCAATGACACGGTCGTTACGATCTTCAGGGGCTAAGTAATCAGAAAACAAAACGAAACTAAACAGACCATGAGGTGCTTTAACTTCATACACCACGGTGCCGTAACCCTGTGCATCAAGCTCAAAACGAGCGGGTTCAATCTGCCAGCGCTCACGCATAATACGGCGGACTAGTGTACGCATAAAACTTAATCGGCTTTGATGCATTGCACCCAAGCGGTCAAGATTCATAACCTGGTTGATAGGCCGTAACGGCAGTGCGTTATCTCCCCGAAGGGCAGCATTGATGGCTGCAGGCGTTGTCATTATTTTTATCCTCGTTTGTTTGCTCACATCTGGTTTCAGAATGCTGATATCAAATCAGCGACAGCATAGATGTGTTCAAAACCATGACGCTTCTAACCCTCTGCTGGCTTTGTCTATAATCATTATTGACAGAGGAAGCCCACCTTCAAGAAAATCAAATAGAGCAATTTTGCAACAAGGGCCACTCATCATCAGCCAAATAACCAATACCGCTCAAATCAAAAGGTTATATCGCCTGATAAGCAATACTTATCAAACAACCATAAACCATTATTTTTCCTATGCTAGAGACCCTTTTTACATATTTAATTCTATGTAAAATAATTAGCCAATACTGATCTCAATCAATTTTTACTCTCTGCAAGAATAAAATCAACAAGCGCTTGAGCCGGAGGCGTGAGTGACTTGTTACTCAATTTAACAATACCAATGCGCCGCGTTACTTCAGGGGTTTCCAAAGGAATAAACTTCAACGTAGTGCTTTCTTTAGGAAAGGCATACCACGGCAATGTAGTCATACCAAACCCTGCCTCCAACATAGCAATCAGTGAAATCATATTTGATATATAAAACTGAGAATGCCCTAGTAATGGCCGTGCCTCGGTATCCTCTAACAACCGTGAGGTCCCATTACTGATAAGACGATGCTGCCTGAGTTCTTTCCAATGAATACCTGTCTTTCCTGCCAGCGGATGGTCTTTTGGGCACACCACACCGATGCGGTCTTCCCAAATAGGTGTAAACACCTTATCGCTATGGTCCTGTTCGTGGAACAAGTGAGAAATACCAAAATCAACTTGCTGGTTTTCTACCATTTTCAAAACGGCATCCGAATTATCATCAAAGAAACTCACATGCAGTGACGGAGAATTTGCTACAAACTTCAGCAAGATCTCTGGCAACACCCGACTTGCAATAGAGGGCACAGAAGCGAGCCTCAAATGACCTGTTTTATGCTCTGACAGCAACATCATATCTTCAGCAATACGATCATGATGCGCGATGAGTTCTTTTGCTTTAGGCAGGAAGTATTTACCAAACGGCGTGAGCTCAGTCTTAGCGGTTTTGGCATTGCGCTTCTCAAAAAGCCCTTCACCCAACTTATTTTCAAGGTCACGAATAGATAGCGAGATGGCCGGTTGAGTACGGTGCGCTTTCTCCGCTGCAGCATGAAACCCTTTTAATTCAGACACCCAAACAAAGTGGCGTAGCTGAGTCACCTTCAATTCTGGAAGCATGATAAGAAAACCTTATTGCTAGATATTATTTATTAATTTTTATTATTACAGCACAAGTTTTATGATCATTCCAACTACATTCGGGAGGTCAATATGTCTGATTCAGTATTTAAAAATTACATCGCAGGTGAGTGGGTAGAAGGTAACAATGACAGCGTGGCTAATATCAGCCCTGCCGATACCAGCGACCTGATCGGTCATTATGCACAAGCAGACAGAGCACAAACTGAAGCAGCTATTGCTGCAGCAGCTGTTGGCCAAGCCGAATGGGCTAAAAGCGGTTTAGAGCAACGCTACTCTGTTCTTATGGCAATTGGTGATGAGCTTATTGCACGTAAAGATGAGTTGGGTGAGTTACTAGCACGTGAAGAAGGTAAAACTCTTGCAGAAGGTGTTGGTGAAACTTACCGCTCAGGTCAGTTCTTCCATTACTACGCAGCTGAAGTTCTTCGTCAGATGGGCGAAACAGCTGAATCCGTACGTCCCGGTGTTGAAATCGAAACACGCCGTGAGCCAGTAGGTGTCGTTGGTATTATCACTCCTGGGAACTTCCCAACAGCTACCGGCGCTTGG
>JAWUYS010000029.1:0-11561 GCA_034110685.1 Neptunomonas sp. | reverse complement strand
TCCGAGAGGGCGGCTGAAAGGTCGGTAACTAGCATTTCTGCTCCTAATCATTCGAGCGGAAGGTTAGGACTGTTGATTGCCTCTGTTGCTCTTGCAGCCGTTATTGCCGCGGCGACACTGTATTTTGTTAAGCCGACAGTGTTCACTCAGGCTAGAAGTTGGGTTGAACGGTCTTTAGGGCAAGAAAGTGCTGTCATAAAAAGTACTGATGTCAATTCGAACAGCCTTGTAAAAGCTTACTTTTCTGAAAAGCCTAATAAGCTTGGTTGAAGCTATTGTTCATAGAAGATATTAAAATATGTGTACTATGAGAAATAGGTCTAAAGCACTTGTTCTTGCTTTTGTATATGCTCTTTTCGGCTTTTCTCTTAGCGCACAAGCGGGTGCGCCTTACATCGTGGTAGAGGCAAAGTCAGGAACGGTTATTAAGCAGTCGGATGCTGATGTGCCTTGGTACCCCGCGTCGCTAACTAAAATGATGACGCTATATCTCACGTTCCAGAGTTTGAAAAGTCAGAAGCTATCACTGAATAACACATTGAGTGTTTCAGTAAGGGCTCAAAAGCAACCTCCAATGAAGTTGGGTGTGTTAAAAGGAGAAAAGATTACAGTAAGAAAAGCCATTAAGGCTTTAGCTACAATTTCGTCTAATGATGTGGCGGTGGTTTTGGCTGAAGCGATAAGTGGCACTGAAAAGAAATTTGCCATCAAAATGAGCCAGGAAGCCCGAAAAATAGGCATGCGAGATTCTGTGTTTAAAAATGCAACAGGGCTTCCTGATGCAGGACAAGTGAGTAGTGCTCGCGACTTGGCAATCCTAGCGCGAAGGTTGTTATTAGACTTTCCTGAGTATTATCATTTCTTTTCCAATCGTACGCTCAAATACCGAGGTGAATCCTTTGTATCACATAATGGTTTTTTGAATTCTTACCCAGGTGCTGATGGCTTTAAAACGGGATATACATGCGGCTCCGGATATAACTTGGTGGCATCTGCGCTGAAGGGTGGTAACCGCTTAATCGTGGTTTTGTTGGGTGCGCAAAGTACTAAACAAAGAAGAATAAAAGTTAAAGAGCTAATGGATCAAGGTTTTAAAGTTAATCCTGATGCGCCTGGTCTGACCCTGTTAGCTTTACGTGGAAGTGTGTCAGTTCGTTTAGGCGCGCCTGCTGTGTTAAAGGGGGCGCACTGTCAGTCTTTATAATGATGAGGGCTAAGCTTTAGCTCTTTGTCCGACATGTTAGCAGCCCTTCGCTGTAACCTCCGTCAGCGCTAAACCCAATTGTCGAACAATCGAATAATCCAGCGAATCAACATCACAGTAAAGTTATCCGCTGGTGATACTTTCGTGAGATTTGGATCCTAAACTTTAACTTTCTTGCTCGTGGTCTCAAAAGGTGCCATTTGACGCAAGAGTTTAGGCGCCTAATGTGCCTGAGAAATTAGCAGAAATTAGGAGTATTCATGTTCACGAATAAACAGCGCACAACGCGCCTACGCAATGGGGCTGCGAGCCTTACTTTGCTCGCCTTACTGGCCAGCGCAAATGCCAACGCCTTACAGGTAACGGTCACTATCGATAACTTAAGTGTTGATAACGGTTTGTATCTAACCCCTTTGTGGGTTGGCTTTCATGACGGCAGCTTTGATCTATTTGATAGTGGCTCTCTTACCAGTCAAGGCTTAGAAAACCTCGCTGAAGAAGGCAATCCCTCCGGTCTAAATTCTGGGGGTGTGGATGGTGTCATCTTTGGACCTGCTGGCTTTGCTGGCGCGCCAATTATAGACCCAGGTGAAACCGCCTCGCTGTCCTTCGAGCTAGATCCAGTAGCCAACCGGTACTTTAGCTTTGCTTCGATGGTGATTCCCTCCAACGATGCCTTCATCGGTAATGCCGAGACTATCGAAATTTTTGATGCTGCAGGCTACTTTTTAGGACTAGACTTAACGGTACTAGGCTCTCAAGTTTACGATGTTGGTACTGAAGATAATAATGGCTTGGGCGCTGCTTTCTCTACGAATGGTGGTACATCCACCGACACTAACAACCCTATCGCGCTACATAGCGGTCTGGGCTCGTTGCTAGGTAGCACTAACGGGGCGGGTGATTTTGTCGGCACTGCTGCTAATAATTTCTCTGAAGCAGACTTCACCCAAGTGGGCTTTGAAGTAGCGCGCATTGGTGTTAATTCTGTTCCCGAACCAGGTACCTTGAGTTTGCTTGGCTTCAGTCTGCTTGCTCTAATGCGTAGGCGGAAACGCGCTTAATTGCGCCCTGCAGTGCCCTCGCTTGTGGGTGCTGCATCTTTCACTACGATCTTCAGCTATCGTGTATTAAACTTCACCACCGCATTGCTTAGATTTTTATTCCGCTATAGCATATAGACCTGTTTTGTGGGATTTTCAAATGCTTTATAAATCTAACTCGTTGATTGTAATGATTCTGTTGCTGGTGGTTTTTGCTGCGCAGTTGTCAGCTAGTTCTGTTATGGCAGATAAAGCGAACCCTTCCTATTTTACTTCTGTTTTATATGCGTCTGCAGTCGCTAATCAGAAGCATCAGGTAGGTAAGTTTTTAGAGGCAGAACATTCACAGAACAAAGCATGTGATGAGCATGGCTCTAACGAATGTGAAGGGCAGATAAGTTGTAAAGTGTGTGAGGCTTGCTCTATTCAGTGTTCACCTTTTAATAGTTGTCTACATTCTTCCTGTGACTCAATAGCTAGTAGTATTTCTTTTGCATATTTTCCGGTTACTTCTCAGAAACCACTTTCACGAGTAGTACGGCAAGACCGGCCTCCCATTTATATATGATTTTAACCTCGTTCATGATTCCGCAGATATTGTCTGCTGGAATAGTCGCTGTGCATTACTTAAATGACATGTTAAAAAAAACTAATTGATGCCTATTGGGTGTGTTTAAATCCTATTAGGGGAGCTTTTATGTATTTAAAAACTATCGCTGTACTGATTTTAATTTCTTCTTCATTGCTTTCTGCTTGCTCAGATTCAAATGAGCTGAATGACCTTGCCGTGCTAACTGTAGAAAAGGTTCAGGAAGTAGATAATAAGGTGTTTAATGTGTATAAGAGCCCCACGTGTGGTTGTTGTACAAGTTGGATCGAACATCTTGAAAAACAAGGAGGGAAGGTCAATCCAGTCCACCCTGAGGACTTGGCTGAGAAAAAGAGGCAGCTAGGTGTTTTACCTAGATATCGCTCTTGCCATACCGCCGTTTCTTCTGAAGGATACGTATTTGAGGGGCACGTCCCTGTGAAGTATATCAAACAATTTTTAGCAAATAAGCCTGTTGATGCAATTGGATTAGCCGTTCCAGGTATGCCTGCCGGTAGCCCAGGAATGGAAATGGGAGATCGATTTACTCCTTACTCTGTTCTCTTGTTAAACAAAGATGGTAGTAGTTCGGTTTATGCGAAAATTGATGCTTTAACAGAGCAATATTGATTTTATGAGAGGTAGGGGCTGCAAAGTAAAAACTGGCCTGTTAATTACGTGAGAAGAATGCCGCTCTGATAAATTGTCTGTGGCTGATACTCCCTCATTGATATTATCGGGTTATATATTTGGCTTTTCAGTGCCTGTTTTTATTGTGGTTATTTAAGTGTTAATGAGTGGGTGCTCTCGCTCATACTAAATGTGTTAAAGTTTATTTTTCAGACCTTGTAATAGCATTGAGTCTGTATGAAATGTTGAGCTATATATGCTGTTGATGATTGATAATTTTGATTCGTTCACCTTTAATATTGTGCAATACCTAGGTGAGTTAGGTGCTGACGTTCAGGTGTATCGCAATAATGAGATTAGCTTGGAGCAAATAGAAGCGCTTAGCCCTAGTCATCTGGTTATTTCTCCAGGACCTTGTTCTCCTAATGAAGCGGGTATTTCTTTAGCTGCTATCGAGTATTTTGCGGGAAAAATTCCTATATTAGGTATCTGTTTAGGGCATCAAAGTATTGGGCAAGTTTTTGGTGGTATGATTGTGCGGGCAAAAGAGGTGATGCATGGGAAGAATTCCCCTGTATATCATCATTCTTCGGGCGTTTTTAAGGATCTGAATCAACCGCTTGATGTTACGCGTTATCATTCGCTGGTGGTTGAAAAGAGTTCATTGCCAGATTGCCTCGAAATGACGGCTTGGACCGAAACCTTAGACGGCCTAGTCGATGAAGTTATGGGTTTGCGGCATAGAGAATATGATATTGAAGGTGTTCAGTTTCACCCTGAGGCTATTTTGACGGAGCAGGGGCATTCCCTGCTAGCTAACTTTTTACGTCGTTGACAATAAATACACCGTTAATAATAAGAGAAAGGAGCTATTGATGGATATTAAGCAGGCATTGGCGGTAGTTGTTGAGCGCCGTGACCTTTCTATCGATGAGATGAAGGCTGTGATGCATCAAATAATGTCTGGGCAAGCAACGGATGCTCAGATAGGAGGACTGTTAATCGCTTTGCGCATGAAGGGCGAAACAGTCGATGAAATCACCGCTGCTGCTAGTGTTATGCGCTCTTTAGCTGTACCTGTTTCCATAAATGCTACTAATGCAGTGGATATTGTTGGTACCGGTGGAGATAGCGCTAACTTGTTTAATGTTTCTTCTGCATGTGGGTTTGTTGTTGCTGCAGCGGGAGGGCATGTTGCTAAACATGGTAACCGCTCAGTTTCATCAAGTTCGGGTTCGGCGGACTTACTAGAAGCCGCAGGCGTTAATCTATCACTTACACCTGAACAAATAGCACGTTGTATCGATGAGGTGGGTGTTGGTTTTATGTTTGCCCCTCAACATCATAGTGCAATGAAATATGCGATAGGCCCACGAAAAGAGATGGCGCTTCGTACTATATTTAATATTTTGGGTCCGTTGACCAACCCCGCTGGTGTTAAGCATTATTTATTAGGTGTTTTTGATAAGGCATTGTGCCGGCCTATGGTTGAGGCGTTGAAGGCATTAGGTGCAACTCATGCGCTGGTAGTGCATGCAGCGGAAGGGCTTGATGAGATTAGTTTGGCTGGCGAAACACACGTTGCTGAGTTAAAGCACGGTGAAGTTGTTGAGTACACCTTGGTGCCTGAAGATGCAGGTTTGCAGAGGCAATCGTTAGAAGGCTTGCAGGTAGAGAGTTCGGGCGAAAGTTTAGCCCTAATTCAATCTGCATTTGCGGGTAGTAATGCAAAAGCTATTGATATGATTGCGCTTAATTCGGGTGCTGCTTTGTATGCAGCTGATAAAGCTACTACTCTAAAAGAAGGGGTGGCTTTGGCTAAAGAGGCAATGCTTAATGGCTCTGCTGCGAATAAACTGGCTCAACTGGTAGAGTTTGGCCAAGGATTTAAAGAGTAAAAAAATGTCTGATACACCTACTATTTTAAAGAAAATTTTACAGCGAAAATTCGAAGAGATTGAAGAGCGTAGTGCCGAAATTTCTTTGGGTGACTTAGAAAAACAAATTAAAAATCAGTTAAATGATGAAGATATGAAGCCAAGGGGCTTCACTAATGTGATGGCTCATTCCGTTGCGGGCGGTATCTCTGCAGTTATTGCTGAGATTAAAAAGGCCAGCCCTTCTAAAGGACTGTTAAGAGATCCTTTTATACCGGCAGACATTGCTAAATCCTATCAAAGAGGCGGCGCGAGTTGTCTTTCGGTACTGACAGATGCCGACTTCTTTCAAGGGCATGAAACTTACCTTAAAGAGGCGCGTGCGGCATGTTCGCTACCGGTCATTCGTAAAGACTTTATTGTAGATCCGTATCAAGTATTTGAAGCACGAGCTATTGGCGCTGACTGCATTCTTCTCATTGTATCGGCACTTGAAGATGCGCAGATGCAAGAGTTAAACCGCATTGCTCATAAATTGGGTATGGATGTACTGGTAGAAGTGCATGGCGGTGACGAGCTGGAAAGAGCGCTGCGATTAGATAATAGGATGCTAGGTATCAATAATCGTAACCTGCATACCTTTGAAGTCACGCTAGACAATACGTTTGAGTTATTGCGGGAGATTCCGGATAACCGTATCGTGGTGACCGAAAGCGGAATACTGACGCGTGAAGATGTAAAAGCAATGCGAGATCATAAGGTGTTCAGCTTTTTAGTAGGTGAAACCTTTATGCGTGCGGATGACCCGGGCGAAAAATTAAAAGAGCTTTTCAGTTAAGGAGCAGTGTAGTGACGATGAATGCAACAGTTAAGTGGGATGGTGATGTACGCTTTCAAGGAACCACCGGGTCTGGTTTTGATATTACCTTGGATGGAGAGCTAAAAGCGGGTCCGCGCCCAATGGAACTGATGCTGCTAGGGCTCGGTGGTTGCACTAGTTATGATGTTGTCGGTATTTTGAAAAAAACACGACAGGATGTTGTTGATTGTGTTGCCGAAATTTCTGCACAAAGAGCGGATGCTGTGCCTGCCGTTTTTACTAAAATTCACGTCAAGTTTATTGTTAGTGGCCGTGGTTTAAAAGAAAAGCAGGTGGCGCGAGCGGTTAAGTTATCTGCAGAACAATATTGCTCTGCTTCCTTGATGCTTGAGCGTGGCGGTGTAGAAATTACACATAGTCACGAAATTGTAGAAGTTAGTGAATAAAGCAACGACAGCGTTAATGTCGATTGACGCTGTGACTTTTACCTTTTCTTTGAGCCTTCATCGTTAGGTTTTGGCGTTTCTTCTTTGCTAGTTGCTGTACCGTTAAGTAACTCTCCTTGTCGAGGTGGCAAGTCTTCGGCCACTTTACGGGCTGGTGCAAGGTTTTTATATTCTTCTCTAGTGGCGTTTGGTCCGCAAGGCAAGCCACTGAATACCTTTCTGCCTTCCGAGCTTTTACACTTATATACAAAGTCCGCATTAACGGCAGAAGAGAGTGTTAACAGTGTTACCGTTAACAGCAGCGGTTTCATACAAGCCATGTTTCACTCCGAAAGTGTGTAGGGTTCCAATGCCCCTATGTAATTAAATATAGCACACCCATTTTAATGAGAGACTTGATTTTGCCTGTATTGCATATATTGCTGTAAATACGTATAATTTCGCGCTCTCTTTGAGAGAATACTATTAACCTCCTTGTTTTTGGCACTGTTTAAATTTTTAAATAGCTTAGTTTGTCCAAAGACTTCAAACCGTAAGGAGCTACAATGCGTCATTACGAAATCGTATTCATGGTTCATCCGAACCAGAGCGAACAAGTTCCAGCAATGGTCGAGCGTTACACCGGTGTTATCGAAGGTGCTGACGGTAAAATCCATCGCATGGAAGATTGGGGCCGTCGTCAGTTGGCTTACCCAATCAACAATGCTCACAAAGCACATTACATTCTGATGAACATCGAGTGCAACCAGGAAACTCTGGATGAACTAGAAAACATGTTCCGTTATAACGATGCTGTTTTGCGTAACATGATGATCCGTCGTAAAGAAGCGGTCACAGAAGTATCTCCAATCAAAGCATCTGAAGCACGTGAAGAGCGCAAGCCTCGTCGTACTGAAGAGCCGCGCCAGGAAGAAAAACCTGCTGCTGCCCCTGTTGCTGAAGCGCCTGCTGTTGAAGCGGCTGCTGAATAATTTAACAATTAGGAGATATCAAGATGGCTCGTTTTTTTCGTCGTCGCAAATTTTGCCGTTTTACCGCTGAAGGTGTTACTGAGATCGATTATAAAGATCTTGAAGTACTAAAAGGCTACGTAAGCGAAACTGGTAAAATCGTACCAAGCCGTATCACAGGTACTAAAGCTCGTTACCAGCGTCAGCTGGCTACTGCTATCAAGCGTGCTCGTTTTCTAGCATTGTTGCCTTACTCTGATAGCCATCAGTAAGTCATAGTTATTTGTTTTTGCCTTTTATAGGTATTAATTAATAGCGCTTAAGTGATTGCGGGGCTGGTAAGTAACTTTCTAGAAAATAGAAAGTTATAAGCCAGCTGAGATTTAGTACTGCAGTAAGTAAACTGCAGAACAAATGAGGTTTACGAGATGGAAGTTATTCTGCTCGAGAAAATTGGTAAGCTGGGTGCACTAGGCGATAAAGTGTCTGTGAAATCTGGTTTCGGACGTAACTACCTTTTTCCACAAGGTAAAGCAGTCCCTGCAACAGCTGTTAATGTTGCAAAATTCGAAGAACGTCGTGCTGAGCTAGAAGCAACTGCTGCTGAAAAGCTAAACGCTGCTAACGTTCGCGCTGAAGCGTTGTCTGGTCTTACTGTTACTATCGCTTCTAAAGCGGGTGACGAAGGTAAGTTGTTCGGTTCTATCGGTACTCGCGATATTGCTGAAGCAATTACTGCAGCTGGCCAGGCTGTTGATAAGAGCGAAGTTCGTTTGCCAGAAGGTGCTTTGCGCCACACTGGTGAATTTGAAGTCGTTCTACATTTGCACGCTGAAGTAAATGCGACTGCAATCGTGAGTGTTGTTGGCGCGAACTAATTCGCAAAAAAACATTCAAGTAATGAAAAGCACTGCGTAGAATATACGTGGTGCTTTTTTATTTTCAGGGGTATGGTTTTCGATGGATTTTGCCGAACTGCATGATGAAGAGGTTGCGAACGTTAAGGTTTCTCCTCATTCAATAGAGGCTGAGCAATCTGTTCTTGGCGGTCTAATGCTGGATAACAATGCTTGGGATACTGCGTCCGAAGTGGTTACCGAAGAGCATTTCTATCGACATGATCATCGCCTGATTTTCCGTGTGATGCAGAAGCTGGTGAATAACCAGCAGCCTGTCGATGTAGTTACTCTATCTGAAGAGTTGGATCGCACAGCTGAACTTGATAAAGCAGGTGGGCTTGATTATCTAATTAAGTTAGCGCGAAATACGCCGAGTGCTTCAAACATCAAGGCTTATTCTGAGATCGTACGTGATCGCGCATTGCTTCGCCAGATGATCAGCGTGGCGCATGAGATAGCAGAAAATGCTTTTAGCCCTGAAGGGCGAGGCTCTGAAGAGATCTTGAACGATGCGGAACAGCGCATTTTTGAAATTGCTGAAAACCGCCCAAACCAAGGTGGTCCAGAACCGGTCAATCCGCTTTTAAAACGTGCTGTTGATCGCATAGATTTTTTGTTTAATAACAGTGATCAGATAACGGGTGTGACCACCGGTTTTGATGATCTTGATGATCGTACAGCAGGAATGCAGCCGTCAGATTTGATTATTGTTGCGGCGCGTCCTTCTATGGGTAAAACCACCTTTGCCATGAACCTCGTTGAAAATGCATTGATGGCTGATGAAAAACCTGTTTTGGTTTTCAGTTTGGAGATGCCAGCAGATCAGCTAATCTCACGTATGTTATCTTCTGTGGGGCGAATTGATCAGAGCAAAGTACGTTCAGGCCAACTGGATGAAGAGGATTGGCCTAAGCTAACAACCGCCGTCAATATGTTGCGAGACAAGCCGTTATTCATTGATGATACCTCGGGTATTAGCCCGAATGAAATGCGTACAAGAGCACGACGTATCGTGCGTGAGCATGGTGAGTTGGGCATGATAATGGTCGATTACCTTCAGTTAATGCAGATAAAAACCGGTAAGGCAAACAGTCGTACTGAAGAGATTTCAGAAATTTCTCGCTCCTTGAAAGCGTTAGCTAAAGAGATGAAGTGCCCAGTCATTGCGCTATCTCAGCTTAACCGTAGTTTGGAGAATAGGCCCAATAAGCGCCCTGTTAACTCTGACTTACGTGAATCTGGAGCGATAGAGCAGGATGCCGATGTCATCATGTTTATTTATCGTGATGAAGTTTATAACGAAGACTCCGTAGATAAGGGTATCGCTGAAATCATTATTGGTAAGCAGCGTAATGGACCAATAGGCTCATTGAAACTGGCATTTATTGGTAAATATACGCGTTTTGAAAATCTGGCTAAAGGAAGTTACGCCGACTTCGACGAGTAGTGGATTGTTGATTAGTAGGTAGAGCGCTAGGTATTGTTCTGCTCGTGAGTGTTAATTAGGGCAATATTGTCACTATTGCCCTAATGCCGTGTTCTTAAAGTTGTGTGTCTTTTTCCATACTGGCTTTGAAGCCTTCTGGAACAGGTATTACCTTACGTTGTTCATAATCAAAAAATACAATGCCAGTTTTGGCATGGGCGATTTCTGCAGCGGTTTTCTTGTTAGACAGCACGTAATAGATATCACAGCCGTATTTGTTAAAATCTCCCACCGTAACATCAAGCTGTATCACATCCCCATGAAAACCCTCAGCACGATAGACTATCGCGGAATCGGTCATAATGATGCCCGCGCCTTCAACATCTAACTCGGTGTAGTGGTAATAGTTGAGAAAACGAATCCGGGCTTCGTGAATCATAGAAAGCACAGCATCGTTGCCTAAGTGCCCGCCATAATTGATATCACTTATTCTGACCGGAAGCTCAGTAGTAAATGTATAATGATCCGGCATGTCAATTTTAATTCGCGCCATATAGGTTCCTTTTAAATTACAGCAGTTTCTAACATCTTAGCAGAGCGGGCGAGATGATAAACCTCTATCGAAAGCATATTTTTCCTTATCTTCTGGATAAGGTATCTAGAAAGTTAAATACAGATAGGCTGCGAATCTTGCCGTTCTTGACAGGAGACGTGCTCGAACTGGGGGTCGGAACAGGAGTGAACTTCTCGTTCTATTCTTCAAATATTAATTCACTGATTGCTATAGAGCCTGATCCTTCGTTGCTTAAACTTGCCGTTAAACAAAAAGCGGTATTGGGTGTGCAGCAGGCAGGTAAGTTTTATCTTGTGCAGGGTGATGGACATGAGTTACCACTGGCTTCTAACAGCTTGGATACAGTGCTCTGTTGTTTAGTGCTATGTTCTATTCCCGATCCGCTACGTGCACTGTCAGAAATATATCGTGTCTTAAAACCTGGTGGTCATTTAGTTTTGTTTGAGCACGTTAAAAGCGACCATAGGCTAACGCATGCTTTTCAGCAGTTTTTGAACCCTGTTTGGCGGCCATTAGCATGTGGGTGTTGCTTACAAAGAGATACATTTGAGCTGATTAATCAGGCCGGATTTTTGACGGGCGACCTACTGACCTATCGTCACAATGACCTTCCAGCACTTGTTGGTACCATGCTGGAAGGTGTAGCCACTAAACCTTAAGGTAGCTAGTTTAAGGTTTTAGGCTGTTTAATTCTTTAGATAGTTGTGAAGTACGTCAATGATGCTTGAAGTAAGTTGATTGAGCGTCTCGGTATCCATGACATAGGGTGGCATGATATAGACGAGCTTACCAAACGGTCTTACCCAAACCCCTTTATCTACAAACATCTTTTGTATTCTGGCTGAGTCCACGGCTTGTTGTAGCTCAATAACACCAATACCGCCTAAGCAGCGTACTTCTGCGACCCCATTCATTGCTACTGCTGGCCCAAGGCCTTGTTTAAGAGCTGCTTCAATGCGCTGCATATTAGGTTGCCAATCAGATTCGGTTAGCAGCTGTAAGGTTGTGTTGGCGACAGCACATGCCAATGGGTTGCCCATAAAAGTAGGGCCGTGCATAAAGCAGCCAGCACCACCAGCAGAGATAGTTTCGGCAATCTGCGT
>JAWUYS010000028.1:0-10938 GCA_034110685.1 Neptunomonas sp. | reverse complement strand
TACTTATTTCACTTCGAAACCATCAATAGTAACTCTTTGATATGCTTCTACAAAATTGGTAGCGGGGGTCGGATTTGAACCAACGACCTTCGGGTTATGAGCCCGACGAGCTACCATACTGCTCCACCCCGCATCAAATTGTGGAGCGAATACTATAGTGATTATTTCGCTTGTGCAACATTAATCTCAAGTTCTTTCACGACGCTCTGCTTCTAGCAACTTTTCACGACGAATATCTCTTTTTTGGCACTCAACGATCAGCCCAGTAATCCGTGTCACATCTTTCTCATCTATATCCACATACTCAGCACTGTATTCTGGGTTACTCCTACGATGGATCTTTAAATTACACACTACTTCATACACTTTGTCCGTCTCAAATGTTAACAACATCGGATAGATCTCATTAGTGGCATCGCCCTGATAGCGAAAAGCTACGCCTTTTGCTGATATATCAATAATATCTACAGCAACACCGGCAACGCTCAAGCTTACAGGGTCATCTTGGTGTAGCTTCACCCTATACGTAAGACGCTTTGAGTCATCATTATCAATTTCAATCACAGGTTTCATGGCTCAGGCACCTTCTCTAACACAAACTCAATACGACGATTTTCTGCTCTCTGCTCTACTGTTTCATTAGGAGCAATGGGTAACGCATCACCATACCCTGTTGCAGTAACTCTCTCGGGGTCTATTCCGCCCCGCACCAGGTAACGTAAAACGGTAGTCGCGCGGATAGCGGACAACTCCCAATTAGAAGGGAATTTGGCCGTTTCAATCGGGATGTTATCCGTATGCCCTTGGATACCCATTTTAAATTCTGGATTTTTTTCAAGCTTCTCTAATAAACCATCTAAAATAGGCATCATGTGGCGGTTAAACTCAGCATCTCCAGACTTAAACAGTACTGACCCTTTAACTCTTATGCGTATTTTTCCATCACGCGGTTCTCCCACATCTACCGCATCTGTAACACCCATTGAAGCAAAGACATCTCTTAAACTGTTCGACATATAGGAGAGATCTTCTTCCTCTTCAGCTTCTGGCATTTCAGGGAGTCGAATCTCTTCTTGCTCTATTTCTTGCACCACGACTATTGGTGGCGTTATCTGATCCGCATTATTTTGCTCTAATGAATCAGGGATCTCAATGGCTGGTGCTCTTAACTCTTCAGGTAAAGGAATAAGACTTCCACCGGTATCACCTATCGCTAATTGGAAAGAGCGAATGGTCGATGCAAATTGTTCTTTTTTTACAGTCGAAATAGAAAACAGTAACACAAAAAAAACCAGCAGAAGCGTCATAAGGTCTGCATAAGTAACCATCCAACTAGGCTCTGCCTCATCAATAATGGCACGCCGAGCACTCATTTCTTGGCCTCTTTAGGTACAGTTTTTTTCTGGTTAAATATGGGTTTACGCACACGTTCAGGGAGGTATGACGAAAGCTGTTCATAGACATGCGCATAATGATCATTCGTCAGAATGCTAATACTGCCTTCTCGGATAATTTCAAGGTTGGTCACCTCCAATAAAGTCCGCGCTTTTAACTTACCTGCAATAGGCAAAAAAACCATGGTCGCTAATAGTGACCCATAAAAAGTAGTTAACAAAGCAACGGCCATGGCAGGACCAATCGTATCTGGGTTATCTAGCTCACTTAGCATCTGAATCAAGCCAATCAAGGTTCCTAACATACCAAAGGCAGGTGCGTAAGCCGCCATTTTTTTGAATACATCCTGTACGGAAAAGTGCCGAGCCATCAGAGAGTCAATTTCATTTTGCAGTGTATTGCGAATCACCTGCTCAGAGGCCGCTTCAGACAATAAAGCACAAGCACGACGCAACACTGCTGAATCAGTTTTTACATCCCCTAACTTCAAAAGCCCATGTCGATGACTAATTTTGCTTAAATTAATCATTGTATCGATCATTTCAGAAGGATTAGTTTTATCCTTAGTAAACACCATGTACGCTCCCTTAAAAGCGTTCATAACGTCCCGAAACTGAACGGTTAACAGGGTAGCAGCCATCGTTCCACCGACAACAATCATCATGCCAGGAACATTAACAAAGATGTCCGCATTACCACCAATCAAGATGGCCGAAACAATTAACGCCAGCCCTGACAAGATTCCTATAAGTGATGCAAAATCCATCTCCTAAGACACTCCGAGTATTTATTAATAATCAATTACTTGAGTATAGCAGCTGTTCAGTACACCATAAGTGCATGCACAACGATTACCCTCAAAACATTCCAAGCTACTATATTGGCTTGACTCAATGGCACCATCCAGACTGGCACCTAGGACAAAGTGCTGCTAATCAGGCGCTGCCAGAGTACTCAAAGCATTTCTCAAGCGTAGAAGGCAACAGTAGCTTTTACGGCCTTCCTAGTGCGTCATCCATACACAACTGGAAACAACAAAGCAGCCAGCACTTTAAGTTTTGCTTTAAATTCCCCCAAGCCATCACACACCACGCAAAGCTTCAACATTGTGATCGGCAAGTCAGCGAATTTCTTAATAGAGTCACTCCTTTAGAAAACAAATTAGGTACACTTTGGTTGCAGCTTAACGCCTCATTTTCACCGAGGGACTTGGATAGACTATCGCAATTTATCCAGAGCCTACCTCCGGATTTTAATTATGGTATTGAAGTCAGGCATACGGGGTTCTTTTTAAAAGATGACATTGAGAAGCGCTTCAACCAGTTACTTATGCAACACTCGATTGATCGTATAACATTCGACACACGCGCCTTATTCGCTCACCCAAGCAAGGATGCAATTACCCAAGAAGCATTGCGCGCTAAACCTCGAATGCCTGTACATGCGATTGCAACAGGACTAAAACCCTTTGTGCGTATTATCACCCCACTGAATATCAACGATGGCTATGCATACCTAATGCCTTGGGTTAAGAAAACGCTGCAATGGATAGATGAGGAACGCACACCGTACCTATTTTTCCACACGCCAGATAATAAAGAAGCGCCTGAAGTCGCTCGTTTTTTCAGTGAAGAGATTCATAAACATCGCCCCGATATTCCCGTGCAGACTATCTGGAATAAAGACACCCCTCAACCGGAGCTATTCTGATGCAATTACTTTATGTCATGGACCCTATGTGCAGCTGGTGCTGGGCATTTTCACCAACAATACAAGCTATAAAAAAACAGTTCCCCGAACTTACTATTCAATACGTTATGGGAGGGCTAGCGGCCGATTCAGACTCAACAATGCCTCTGGAACAGCAAAAGACTATCCAATCTATTTGGCACCAGATTGAAGCGAAAACGGGGACACAATTTAATTACGATTTCTGGACGAAGTGCACACCCAGAAGAAGTACTTGGCGAGCATGCAGGGCCATTATTGTTGCCGAGCAGTTACAGCCAGGCAGCGCCTCAACCATGGCTCAAGCGGTTCAGCAAGCATATTACCTAGAAGCAAAGAACCCTTCTGATAGCTCAGTATTAACTGCATTAGCAACATCAATAGGTATTGATGCTACTGAATTTTCAATACAGCTCGATGCCGAAAATACACATCAACAACTCAAACAACATATGATGATATCTCAACAGCTCGATGTATCGGGATTTCCCGCATTACGCGCAGTTAAAGATCAGCAAGCCATACGAGTCAGTGATGGTTATTGTAGTTCTGAAGAAGTCATTAAACGTTTACGAGAGATTATCGAAAAAGCGGAATAATATGCAGAAGATATGTTGATAAATATAAAGCAGAAAAAGAAAGCGGAAGCCTAGGCTTCCGCTATTGAAGTGATTAGCCGCGCATCACGGAAACATCTTCCGCTTGCAAACCTTTGTCACTTTCACGAGCATTAAAACGAACACGCTGACCTTCACTCAAAGAACGATGTCCACGCCCACGAATGTTACGAAAATGAACAAAAACATCGTCGCCATTTTCACGCGTAATGAATCCAAAACCTTTAGAAACATTAAACCATTTTACTGTTCCCAGTTCACGGTCATCATTTTCGTAATCTTCTTCCTCTTCCATATCTTCATCAGCAACCTGATCAAGAGCTGGAACCGAAGAAGTACTTCCACCCATAGCAGAAATCAAGCTACTAATCAGAACTACAATAAATGTTACTGCGATGACGGGGCCTGTTAACCCTACTTCAACACCAGCTACAGCTTTAAGCAGCACAGGAATCAACGCTGCTGCAATAATACTTACAATTACACTACGAACTATTTGGTTACCACTCATGTATCTATCTCTTGTCTTATCATGATAATTACTATTATTTGAGCCACCTATACTTAATTTAAAGCAGCAACCGCAAAGGTATACACAAGAAAACTCAAAATTTCAATAGCTTACCGGCTTACAACTGAATTTACTTTCACTATGCCACTCCGTTATGCTTAATACATTGAACTTTATGTCACAGGCGCTGTAATGAATCACGACGAACGTATAACCGAACTCGAAAGCCGAGTAGCCTTCCAAGAAGATGCTCTGGACAAACTGAACGACGTAATAGCTCATCAAGATAAAACCATTTCTGAACTCAAGAAATTGATCACAGTTTTTAACCAGCAGCTCAAAACAGTGGGTCAAGAAAATCAAGGAATATCCTTTGATGACGCTCCACCACCACACTATTAATAAGAGATAAGGCCTGAATACATGCGAGGACTTAACCGCATCAGCCGGTTCTTATTGCGGCTTATTATAAACCCGACAGTTGAAGGTAGGCAGCATTTAACGCCCACTCCTAATACATTGTTCGTTATCGAGACAGCTCGCTACTCGCATAGGTTATTATTAATTGAGCAACTTCGTCGTCAAGGCAATACCCTGCCTGAACAAAAGATCTTATGTGCCGCACATGCCCATCAAGACGATTTACGTAACCGCATTGAAGCTCAAGTTGATAAGTTAAGCTTTCTTAACCCAGAGCAAGATATCAAAATTGTTCCTATCTCCGTCTATCACGGACGAATGCCGCAACGAGAAACCTCGTATCTGAATTTGCTATATGCCGAGAGCTGGAGCAAAGCAGGCATTGTTGGGCGCTTCATGCAACTGTTAGTAAACGGCCGCCAGACATTAATACAGGTCGACCCAGCACTCTCTTTGAGACAGCTTAAAACGGAGTCACCTCACCAACCAGCTGGCGTAATTGCTCACAAAGCCATGCGAGTTTTCCATCATCACTTTTACCGTCGCCGGCTCGCTATTATCGGTCCTAATTTATCCCACCGCAGCACTTTATTTACGCTTATTTTACGTGAGCCTGCGGTCAAAGAAGCCATCCATCAAACAGCTTTAAAACAAAACCGAACAGTAGAGCAGGTTAATAACGACGCTAAGGTTCTACTCAAAGGAATGGCTGCTAATTTCAGCCCTACGACCACTCGTATTCTGGCATCTTTACTGAATATTTTTTGGAAAAAAATCTATAAAAAGATCCATATAAATGGCATGGAACGCATGCAGCTATGTGCACCTGAAAACCAACTTGTATACCTTCCCTGCCATCGTAGCCACATGGATTATGTCATGCTGTCTTCGCATTTATATCGGCATGGATTAATGGTTCCGCATATTGCTGCAGGTGATAACTTAAATGCTCCTGTTTTAGGTAATATTCTCAAACGCGGCGGTGCTATTTTCATGCGCCGTAGTTTTCGCGGCGATCCATTATATGCTCAGTTATTTCAAAGTTATTTGTCTGTCATGTCTAACAAAGGTCACTCTCTAGAATACTTTATTGAGGGGGGGCGCAGCCGAACAGGACGCTTGCTACCGGCCAAAACAGGTTTACTAGCCATGACGCTGGAAAACCACTTAAACCATCCGGAAAAACCTGTTGCTCTGATACCTGTTTGGATTAGTTATGACAAACTTGTTGAAAGCAAAAGCTATCAAGAAGAGCTATCCGGTGGAGAAAAACGCAAAGAATCCTTTTTAGGACTGATCAAATCATTAAAAGAATTTCGTCATCAGTTCGGCGATGCTGCTCTGAGTTTTGGTGAGCCCATCCTGCTACAACAGGCGATCAATGAAATACCTGAAAACACTGACCAAACGCCTGCTAGTGCGAAGCTTGAGCTAACTCAGCGCATCAGCCAACAAGTGCTGCAACGTATTAACCAATCGGCCTATGCCAACCAAACAGCAATACTAGCGACGCTAATGTTAGCCAACCCCAAAAAACAACGCAGTATTACTGAGTTAACAGAACAAGCTGAAGAACTGGTTTCTTTACTCAACGCTCTACCTAACCCGCCTGTAGCTACTGCAACAGGGCCGGTTAAAAAATGGATAAAGCAAGCCTGTAAGCGTCGACAGTTGAGCCGCTCTGAAGACCATGTGTTTATCAGTAGCACTCAAGCTCAGGAGATGACGTTTTACCGAAACCAGCTTCATCATATGACACTGCTTCCAGGGATGTTTTTACTGCTAGCTAAGCGTTACCCTAAACCACTACCACAAACCCTGCCACGGCTTCTGAGTACGCTCTACCCCTATTTAAAAGCAGAGTTATTCCTACCCTGGGATACTGAAGAACTAAAACCCGCACTAAAACAACTGCGTTTGCGTATGGAAAAGCGTGGCTTGATCAAACATGAAGGCAACATAATCCGTGTAATAGAAACGCCGCTGTCTATTGCACTAATGCAAACAGCTGAGCCTATACTGGTTCGCTATTATATTGTGTTCCGCTTATTGTCTGAAGGTACTGCTATGCCAAGCGCAGACTTAGTAAGTGAAAGCCAGCGTATTGCGGCTCACTTGCATCAAAAGTTTGCTTTTAGTTCACCAGAATATGCTGACGCGCGCGTACTCAATGTTTTTATAAATACACTGATACAGCAAAACGTTTTTACAGAAAAAGACGGTCAGATTAATTGTCAGATAGAGAGTAATGCCTTACTAAAACGGGCCACTCAAATATTGAATCCACACTATGTCAATGCGATAGAGCATAACCTACACCCGCGCTAACAAGCGCGGGGCAGTAATTAACTTTCACGTAATTTAAGTTAGCTTAGCCAGTGCATAAATATCGTAACGGCTAGACTTTCCTTCTAGCTGGTAGCTAGGTGCCCGCCCCTCAATAAGTGGCGCTTTGCGTGCTCGTTTAACAACAACACGTCCCGTAGCAACATCCAACGCCGCTTCCAAAAGAGAAGCAGAATCCTGATCATCACCAACAACATCACGAAATATACGCATCTCTTTTTTTACGAGCGCTGATTTCTCTGCATGCGGGTACATTGGATCAACATACACTACTTGAGGACGCTCAATGGAGCTCATTAACTCAATAGAGTTACCGTGCAACAACCTCATTTTTGAGCAGACGTCATATACTTCATCATCCGACATCGCGCGTGATAACCCATCCTCTAACAAAGCATGAATAATCGGGGAGCGCTCTATCATAGAGACTTCGCAACCCAGCGTTGCCAGTACAAAACTATCACGCCCTAACCCTGCCGTAGCATCCAATATCGTCGGGCGAATACTGCCCTTAACACCGACTGCTTTGGCGATCATTTGCCCTGCTCCACCACCAAATTTTCTACGGTGCGCTACTGCGCCACTAAGAAAGTCTACCCATACTGGACCTGGGGCTTTCTTTCCTGTCATTTGTAACTTTACACCATCATAAGTGACATAAAGCAGCAAAGGATGAGCACAACGAGAAATATCAGAAATAACCAGCGCAGGTGCTAGTTCAAGCTTCTTCGCAAGCATTCTCGCCTGATCAAGCAAAGGCTTATCGCTGGCAGCGACTTGAATGGTAATGGACAAATCAGACATTTACAGGTGCATAAAAATAGATACCTAGTAAGAAAATACCTAAGCAAAAACGATAGATAACAAAAGGCAACATACCAGTGCGATCAAGCAGCTTTAAGAAGTAATGAATACAAGCCAGAGCACTCAGTGCTGATACCAAGACCCCTCCTATTACCATCTCCCACTGTGTCGCCGTTGCTGTTTGAACCAATTCTAAACTTTTATAACTACCCGCTGCCAATATCACAGGGATAGACATCAAAAATGAGAAACGAGCTGCAGCCTGGCGCGTAAAACCTAGCATTAATGCCGCTGTAATGGTGATACCAGAACGTGAAGTACCTGGGATCAATGCTACAGCTTGCGCTAAACCAATAGTAATCGCATCACGTAAAGTGATCTCTTCCAGAGGCTTAACCTCTTTTCGACTGATGTCTGCCCACCATAATAACGCGCCAAAAATCAGCGTTGCTGCCGCTATCACTAAAATAGAACGACCATATTGATCGACAATATCATTTAGCATAAAACCAAAAATTAACGCAGGTATCGTGGCAAAAATAACAAACCAAGCAACACGCCCATCGACCGACCTATCTCCCTTAAAAGAAGCAAAAAAGGCAACTAACATATTAGCGACATCCTTGCGAAAGTAGACCACAACCGCTGCTAAAGTACCCATATGTACGCCTACATCAAAGGCTAGCCCCTGATCTTCCCAACCCAACAGTTGAGAAGGCAGGATAAGGTGAGCAGAGCTTGATACCGGCAAAAATTCTGTTAATCCTTGTATCAACGCAAGAACAACTGTTTGAATCCAATCCATTTATTGCTGATCCTTCTTTTTCCATGCGACGTTATCGCGTAAATACACGGGTAAAGCCAGTTCAGGCGATACCGATTTTCCTTCTTGATAATCCTGAATAGCTAAGCGCGCAATATTGGCCGCTGTTGGGTAAGTCGTATTTTCAGCAGCCTCCTTAGTGTCCGTATATTGAGAGCCCCCTTCCATTGTAGTGATAAATTGTTTCACCTGATCAGACATGCCTTGCAAATAACGCCAGCCAGAACCTGCACCTGCCCATTCACTGGCATCTGGCAAACAAACATTACCCGGCGCATCAACACGTTCTTCACCTATTAAAACAGGGAGCCCGCTTTCAAACGTATAAGCAGCCCAATAAACTTCATCCATACGCGCATCCAAAGCAGCAATAACTTGCTGATCACCCGTTTTAAGATGATGCGCTAATGCAATAGCAGCCAATGTAGAGACAGGTAACAAATTTAGTTCTGCTGAAAATGCCAAACCTTGAGCAACACCGGTAGCAATACGAATACCGGCAAAAGAGCCGGGCCCTCGCCCAAAGGCAATGGCATCCAGATCTTTTACTTTAAGGCCTGCATCATCCAACATCGCTTGGATCATCGGCAGCAGCTGTTTAGTATGCTGTCTGGGGATAACTCTGAAATCCTCACGAATATCACCCGCCACATGTAAAGCCACTGAACAGGCGTCAGTAGAGGTATCCAAGGCAAGAATCTTAGGCATTAACCCACTCCAGTTATACAAAAGGGGCCTATTCTAATCGTGCGACGGCGGATTTTCATCATTTTGCAGTAAAGCATCGCCCCAACGCGGCATAAAAGACTGCTCAATCCCTATTTGAGAGAGAATTCGAGCCACCACAAAATCGATCATATCGTTGATTGTTTCAGGTTTATGGTAAAAACCAGGACTCGCAGGCAGGATAACCGCGCCCATACGTGTCAACTTCAGCATGTTTTCTAGATGAATTTCAGAATACGGTGCCTCACGAGGCACCAACAGCAATTGCCGACGCTCTTTTAAAGCAACATCAGCCGCGCGCTCGATCAAATTATTACTCGCACCTGTCGCGATAGCTGACAAGGTACCCGTGCTACAAGGGCAAACCACCATAGTCGCTGGCGCACCTGAACCGGAGGCAACCGGCGCCATCCACTGCTCACGAGAAAACACTTTAATTTGCCCTGGTTTAGCGTTAAACAGCTGAGTAAAATATTCTTGCTGTGCAGCGGTTGCACCAGGAATGGCCAGCTCGGTTTCTGTCGCTGCCACCACTTGTGCAGCACGCGAGATCATCAGCAACACTTGTACATCAGCAGCGACTAAGCACTCCATCAGGCGAACAGCATATTGCACTCCCGATGCACCGGTAATCGCTAGCGTGATTCTTTGTGTAAACTCAGCCATGATTATTGCCCTCTAAGAAGCGCTCTTCTAGCGCAGTAATCAAACGCTGATGAATGCCTTCAAAACCACCATTACTCATCACCACTATATGTGTGCCTTTGGTAACTGAAGCTTTTACAGAAGTGAGAATATTCTCAATACTGGTTGCTACACGCATTTTGTCTTCACGCCCATTGACAATATCATCCAGCGACCAGTCCAAACCTGTAGGCTGATACCAAATGACTTCATCTGCCATTTCAGCTGAATCGGCCAATGCAGCACGATGTGCACCTAACCTCATCGTGTTTGAGCGAGGTTCTATAATTGCCACAATGGTATCGCTACCGACTTGCGCTCGCAGTCCCTGTAGCGTTGTTGCTATAGCTGTTGGATGATGAGCAAAGTCGTCATAAACGGTAACACCTGCGACTTCAGCTAATTTTTCCATACGGCGCTTAACACCGCCAAAAGTAGATAGTGCTTCAATAGCATGATGAGGCTGCACACCTACGTGACGCGCTGCAATTAACGCCATCAAACCATTTTCAACATTATGCCGCCCCGTCATACCCCAACAGATTTGGCCAAGATTTTTGCCTTCGTGCAAAATATCAAAGGTACTGCCATCTTCACTAACCAATTGCGCAGACCATTCACCGCCCTCACCAACCGATGCACTGACAACCGGTGTCCAGCAGCCCATATCAATCACTTCTTTGATGGCATCATTTTGTTGAGGAATAATTACCTGACCATTAGCAGGAACAGTGCGTACTACATGATGAAACTGTCGCTGGATAGCGGCTAAATCGGGAAAGATATCGGCGTGATCAAATTCAAGGTTATTCAGCACCAACGTGCGGGGGCGATAATGTACAAATTTTGAGCGCTTATCAAAAAAAGCGGTATCGTATTCATCC
>JAWUYS010000027.1:0-7706 GCA_034110685.1 Neptunomonas sp. | reverse complement strand
TTCATTGGGCGAGCACCCATTTTCTCATCATATCCATGCTCACCTAACCAAGTCCGCGCATCATCATTAACATGCAAGACAACTTTTTTGTCATCTAGCTGCGCCTGTAACTCTGTTAGGAACTTATCAACCACGCCCATGATAATATCTGGAGACAAGGCTTTAAATTGAATAACAGCATCAAGACGATTACGGAACTCAGGTGAGAACAAACGCTTAATCGCTTCCATACCATCGGTCGAGTGATCTTGATGCGAGAAACCAATTGAAGGACGACTCATTACATCGGCACCGGCATTGGTTGTCATTACCAGTATCACATTACGAAAATCCGCTTTACGCCCATTGTTATCCGTTAATGTACCGTTATCCATCACCTGCAGAAGGATGTTAAATACTTCAGGATGCGCTTTTTCAATCTCATCCAATAACAATACGCAGTGTGGTGATTTAGTGACGGCTTCTGTTAACAGACCACCTTGGTCATAACCTACATACCCAGGAGGTGCACCAATCAAGCGAGATACAGTGTGACGCTCCATGTACTCAGACATATCAAAACGAATCAACTCAATACCGAGAATCCTCGCAAGCTGATTTGTCACCTCTGTTTTACCTACACCGGTAGGGCCTGAGAACAAGAAGTTACCCACGGGCTTATGCGGATCATTCAAACCTGCACGCGACAAACGAATAGCTGAGGATAACGAAGAGATCGCCTCTTCCTGCCCCAACACAACCATTTTCAGGTTGTTATCAAGCTTTTTAAGCTGTTCTTTATCAGATACAGAAACTGTTTTTGGAGGAATGCGTGCGATCTTAGCAACAACCGATTCAACTTCATGCACATCAATGATCGGCGTACGCTCGTCTTCGCTTAGCAAGCGCTGATAAGCTCCCGCTTCATCAATAACATCAATGGCCTTATCAGGCATATGCTTATCATTAATGTATCGATCAGCAAGCTCTGAAGCAGCCCTTAATGCCTCATCCGTGTATTCAATTTCGTGATGCTGTTCAAACTTTTTGCGCAACCCGCATAAAATCTCATACGTCTCCTGCACACTAGGCTCAAGCACATCAACTTTTTGAAAACGTCTGGCTAAGGCACGATCTTTCTCAAAGATACTTCTGAATTCTTGGAAGGTCGTAGAGCCAATACAGCGTAAATCACCCGAGCTCAGCAACGGTTTCAATAGATTAGAAGCATCCATTGATCCACCCGAAGCAGCCCCTGCCCCGATAATCGTATGAATTTCATCGATAAACAGAATCGCATTGTCTTTAACTTTGACTTCATTCAACAATGCTTTCAGGCGTTTTTCAAAATCACCTCGATATTTAGTTCCCGCCAGCAACGCACCAAGGTCTAGGGAATAAACGACACTACCGGTCATTACATCGGGAATCTGCTCTTCAACGATTAGCTTCGCAAGGCCTTCTGCAATAGCAGTCTTACCAACACCCGCCTCGCCAACTAATAATGGATTGTTCTTACGACGCCTAGAAAGAATCTGAATAACACGCTCTACTTCAGAACTACGCCCAATCAATGGGTCTATACGCCCCTCGCTAGCCTCTTGGTTAAGGTTAACCGCATATTTGCTCAGAGCACTAGGTTCGCTATTTTTTGCAGCCTCATCGGACTCCAGCAAGCCCTCACCATCATGTTCATCCTGACTTACACGAGAAATACCATGCGAAAGATAGTTAACAACATCTATACGCTCAACCCCTTGCTGCTGCAAAACGAAGACGGCATGACTCTCTTGCTCGCTAAAAATGGCAACAACTACATTCGCACCTGTCACTTCATTTTTGCCCGAGGACTGCACGTGGAATACAGCACGCTGAAGTACTCGCTGAAAACCCAGAGTAGGCTGAGTTTCCATAGCGGGGATATTTTCTGGTAATAGCGGCGTTGTTTCTTCAATAAACAAACTCAACGCTGTTCGTATTGTATCGACATCAGCACCACAGGCCGCCAGCACTCGGTGCGCATCTCTATTATCGAGCAGAGCTAACAGCAGATGCTCAACCGTCATAAATTCATGACGATTTTCACGCGCACCTTTGAAAGCAGCACTTAATGTATCTTCAAGTTCACGATTTAACATAGCTATGTCTCCGCTAAACAGCTTCTACTTCAGATAACAAAGGATGCTTATTATCTTTAGAGTATTGATTCACTTGAGCCGCTTTAGTTTCAGCAACATCACGAGAAAAAGCACCACAAACGCCTTTGCCTTCATTATGAACAGCCAACATGACTTGCGTCGCCTGCTCTTGAGTCATACTGAAAAAAATCATTAACACCTCAACAACAAACTCCATGGGTGTGTAATCGTCATTTAACAATAGCACACGATACATAGGTGGCTTTTTTAGCTTAGGCTTTGCCTCTTCTGTTGCCAAACTACCATCATCTGAAAAAGGCTCATCCCCTTGCTCTCCCTCTGATGCACCACGAATCACATTTTTATATCTTTCGGCCTTCATGAACAATCTCTAATAAAAAATGATGGATAAACTTAAGAACAATTAGCGTCATCGAACCACAATGTTATACTCGATTTAAACAGGAGTGGTAAACCTACTACCAGAAGTCCCTGCATTCATGAGTCGCGCCTCTCTCTATAGATTCATTGTAGCAGGTGTGAGCTTTGCAGTTCAGGCATACTCTCTGCTAGTAGTCCTGTAAATTCGTCAAAATTGGAGTTTGAAATGCAGACAGGGAAAGTAAAGTGGTTCAATAATGCCAAAGGCTTTGGATTTATCATCGCTGATGAAAATCAAAACGAAGATCTATTTGCCCATTATTCAGCCATACAAGTCGAAGGGTACAAAAGTCTAAAAGCTGGGCAACCCGTCAGTTTTGAAACAACTCCAGGCCCTAAAGGCCTTCATGCTGTCAATATAACTCCATTGCCACAGCAGCAGCCGCAACCGGTAGAAGCAGAGGCCGAGGCACAAGTATAAATTGACGCCACAAAAACCAGCTAAACCTAGCTGGTTTTTGTCATTCCCTTTAGCCGCATTTTACATTCCTTGAATGATCGCCTCTCCAAATTCAGAAGATGTCAGCAAAGTCGCACCCTCCATTAAACGTTCAAAGTCATAAGTAACGGTTTTCTCTCCAATAGCAGCATTTACCCCTTTAAGTATTAGATCAGCCGCTTCAACCCAACCCATATGTCGCAACATCATCTCTGCTGACAAAATTAAAGACCCTGGGTTTACCTTATCTTGCCCTGCATACTTTGGCGCTGTCCCATGCGTCGCCTCAAAAATAGCAATGCTGTCTGATAAATTGGCGCCTGGCGCAATACCAATCCCACCCACTTCTGCTGCTAATGCATCAGACAAGTAATCTCCATTAAGGTTTAATGTAGCAATGACATCATACTCAGCCGGGCGCAGCAATATTTGCTGCAGCATGGCATCGGCAATAACATCTTTAACCACTATATCTTTACCTGTAGTTGGATGCTTAAAGACCATCCACGGCCCGCCATTCAGTAGTTCAGCGCCAAACTCTTGAACCGCTAGCTCATACCCCCATTCTTTAAAGGCCCCCTCGGTAAACTTCATGATGTTACCTTTGTGCACCAAGGTTAACGACTCACGATTATTATCAATACAATACTGTAACGCTTTACGCACTAGGCGCTGCGTACCCTCTTTTGATACAGGTTTAACGCCTATACCACAGTTATCCTCAAAGCGAATTTGCGTGACGCCCATTTCTTGGGTTAAAAATTGGATTACTTTTTTTGCTTCTGCAGAGCCTGCTTTCCACTCAATGCCGGCATAAATATCTTCAGAGTTCTCCCTAAAAATAACCATATCAACATCTTCAGGGTGCACCACAGGACTAGGCACCCCTTTAAACCACATCACAGGACGCTGACAAACGTATAGATCTAACTCCTGCCGTAAAGCTACATTTAAAGAGCGAATACCACCGCCCACGGGTGTAGTCAGCGGGCCTTTAATACCCACAACAAACTCTTTAAACGCCTCTAGTGTCTCTTCAGGCATCCATGTATCTTGATCATATAACTGAGTCGCTTTTTCACCCGCATAAACTTCCATCCAGGAGATTTTGCGTTTCCCGTCATAGGCTTTTTTGATAGCGGCATCAACCACATTCATCATTGGCGGCGTGACATCAACACCTATTCCGTCACCCGTGATATATGGAATAATAGGATTAAGCGGCACATTCAGTGAATAGTCTGCGTTAACGGTAATCTTCTCACCCTGAGCCGGTATTTGAATATTGCTGTATGTCATCGCTCTACTCCATTAATAACTCTTAAATAGATTCGTAGAAATATGTGTCAGCAGGCATAATTAGCAAAAATATCCTAGCCATTACGCTGCCCTACTTTACTCATACTACAGAAACAGGACCTATGTCTAATATCTTGATTATCAACAAGCCCTTTCAGGTACTCACTCAATTCACTGATCAAGATGGCCGAAAAACACTGGCAGACTTCATCAAAAAGCCGGGGTTTTATGCAGCAGGAAGGCTTGATTACGACTCAGAAGGACTACTGATTCTGACAAATGATGGGGCACTACAACATACGCTTGCACACCCTAAATTTAAGATGGAAAAGACTTATTGGGCACAAGTTGAAGGCGACGTTACTGACAGCGCTTTGGAGCAACTGCGCAATGGTGTAGAACTCAAAGACGGGAAAACAAGGCCAGCAAAAGCCAAGCTAATGCCAGAGCCTAACGTATGGCAAAGAAACCCTCCCATCCGCGACCGTAAAGAGATACCTACCAGCTGGATAGAGTTAAAAATAACCGAAGGTAAAAACCGTCAAGTCAGGCGCATGACAGCCGCGGTTGGCTTTCCTACATTACGCCTAATACGTTATGCCATTGGTAATTGGTGTTTAGAAACACTACAACCCGGAGAGTTTAGAGAAGAAACGGTTAACATAGCACCCATCCCTAAAAGCCAGCAGAGTGCTTCAAAAAAGGCACACACAACTCAGGGGCGTCCACCAAGAGCAAATTCACGAAAGCCTCGTAACCGCTAGACAGCGGACTATTTACGCATCACCCCGTCTTGAAGTGATACTTTTATAGCGAGAAGGTTAAAAAAGATGGAGACATAGTCTCCACCAAGTCAGGAGCACAAAAAAACTTTCCAAATAGATGCTAGTGCTGAAGGGGTTAGCAATAACACCTTTTGCAGAGCCTGATCTATAAAAGGTCAGTACTATAATTAACGATAAAACGAATATCACTGATACGCGGAACAACGGCATCATCGCCATCAACATGAGCAACACGCAGTCGTAAATTTAATCCTTTCGCAGCACCACTTTGTAGAGTGTACTTGGTATCAAAGTTAGTCTCATGGCGTCGACCATCATCACCGCCACTATGATCAATATCCCAAGACTCAGTATGTCGCGCCATAATACTCAGGCCCTTGATACTTGGTACGTCATAATCGATACGCGCTTGCAAAGACTGCTCATCTTTCGCATTGAAATCCAGCAGCTGTACCGCACCCCAAGTAAAGAATTGAGTGTTATCTTGCCCACCCCATTTCTGGTCATAACCGTTATCCCCACCAATTCTCTGATACGCCAGAGTATAAGCAAGGTTATCTTTAGATAAGCGCGCCGTTAGACCAGTCAAATTACTGTTGTAATCACTGCCGTATAAAGCACCATCATCTTCACCACGCATATGTGTCAGGTCTAATAACAGATCATGGCTACCCAGCTGAGTCGGATAATTCAAGTTAATATAGGTTTGCTTCTGGTATTCGTCGGCTACTGCATACTGCAAATGAACACCTAAACCGTTGTTGAATTTATATGTACCCCCAACAGAAACCACTTCATACTCACCACCATTAGCGGAGTAATCGGTAAACTTCTCACTGTTATTGTTTGACGCTTTATCTGAGTAAAAAGCGTAAACCTCAGCATCGCCTAACTTAAGAGTACCGTGTATAGCCTGAGTGCTAGGTGCCGATATACGAGAAGTCAGATCATTCAGCAGCGGTGTCATCATAACCATCCGCCCTAGGCGAATACTGCTATTTTCAGTGGGCTTTAGTTTTAAAAAGGCTTGCTCTAGCGTGGTATAGCCCTGCCCCTCGGGGGTCAGAACATCAGAAGAGTTGATAGTTTTATCACCTTCCAGCTTTGCCACATGCACAACAGATACATCAAAGCCAATCATATCGCCCCAAAAAGGGGACGATATATCAGCACGAAATGCCTGCCCCGCAGCGATAGTATCAGGGATGCCCGCATCAAAATCTCGGTTCATGTAAAAGGTGCGCAAACCAAGATTAATCTGCATTTCATTATCGGCTTCAGCCGCTACTACATGCCCGGTAGTAACAGAACTCAACACGACTGTTGCGAGTGCAATTTTTTTAAGTATCATCTAAATTTACCATTAATTATTTTTATTTAGTGAATCATTCGCCTTCTCAGGAGGCGCCAGATAATGCTCAAGTGAAGCTAGGCCCCATACACATTACGCAGCAACATCTCCATGAGGCGGATCAGTTTATATGTTTAAAAAATCATAAAAAGTATATATTTCCTATCAACTCCATCTATTTAACTGATAGGGTAATGCCGCAAAACCATTCTCTAATATGATCAAACATTCAGCCATGAGGTAACGTTCTATGCGTCTTGATATCGAAGCTCTACGTGTTCTTGATGTTGTTATCCAGGAAGGAAGCTTTGCCAAGGCTGCCGCCAAGCTGCACAAAGCCCAGTCGGCAATTAGCTACCAAATCAAAAAACTAGAGCAGCATTTTGATGTCGCCATCTTCGATCGCAGCAGTTATCGAGCAGAACTAACACCCCAAGGACGAGCGCTATGGCAAGAAGGCCGACAACTGCTACAGCAAGCTATACGTATCGAAAACCTGGCTGGCCACTACTCCAAGGGTTGGGAACCCACCTTTGAGCTTGTCATCGATGGCGCCCTACCGCTAGAACCGGTTATGCAGGCCATGAAGGCATTGGCCGAAAAAGAGATCCCAACCAAAATTCAGATTAAGGTGGAAGCACTAGGCGGCGTCCAGATGCGCTTTGATCAGGATGAAGCCAATATGATGCTCGTTGTTGATTACACTCCAAGCCCTAAACTTATCGCCATCCCGCTGCCAGATGTCCCGATGATATTAGTCACATCAAAAGATCACAGCCTAGCCCAACAAAAAGAGATCGACCTTAACCAGTTACTAAACCATGTAGAACTGACTATTCATGACACCAGCGAACTTCCTACTAGCAAACTCGACTCCCTGCAATTTGGCGGCGACAAAGTGTTTTACTTACACGGTTTTGATAGCAAAAAAACCTGCCTGCTGATGGGCCTAGGTTATGGCTGGATGCCATTATCCTTGATTGAAAAAGAACTGGCTTGCGGCGAACTAATAGAACTGGATTACACAAATTCTCGCCACGCATTCACGCCTAAACTTGTCTATTCAGCAGAACAGCCGCTAGGTAAAGCGGGAGAATTGATCTTGAACGAAGTGCTCTCAGAATGTGAAGCTTTCTCCCATTAGAAAAGCCATACACTGTAAACCCGGCCTAACAGAAAGCTAAGCTCTCCCCCTACCAAACAAAAAGCAGGCCTTAGCTACTTCATTAGGTAAACCCGCGCCCTACAACATCAAATTATTTGATCATCTTTAG